>NZ_JBYVJY010000003.1:0-422235 GCF_058147145.1 Patiriisocius sp. 208BN25-11 | reverse complement strand
GATATTTTGGAGAGCGTTTGTTCGATAGAATAGTAATAGCAGGCATTACAGGATTATGATAAATTACGGACAATCAAAACTTCTTTACTTTTGTTTTAGATTTAATTTGAATTTGCTTTTTATTGTTTAATAAGTTTCTTGTTATAGGTCAATCCAGTACCATTATCTAGCACTTTCAAAACATACATCCCCGTTTGAAGATATGCCACATTGAGTGTTGTATTACCATGTAAAGATTGGTGTAACATCTTTTTCCCTTTGAGATCAAAAATTGATGCCGTATAATCACCATTTTCAATTTCTATATTAAGATCACTAATGATTGGATTGGGGAATATTATAATCTCTTTATTAAATAGCATGTCTTGAGAAGCCAATGTTCCACCTATAATTTCGATGTTACCTTCATTGTCAAAGGGGTTTGACCATTTCTCATTAGTGTATACATCACTTCCTGTAAGGGTTCTTAGAAATGCGATCAAAGCATCCTTTTCTGCATCAGTAAGATTTAAGTTTTGAGGTTGTCCTCCAGGCATTAACCTGGGATCTAGATTTGTATTATTAGGTTGATTAGGAATTTGATCATAGTGATTTATTACCTCAAGTAGTGTAATTAGACTTCCATCATGCATAAAAGGTCCATTTGGAGTTCCATCTGGATGCAAGACATCTCGTAAAGTAGGAGCACGAGTATTTGTAAGGTCGATCTGGGTTGAACTTCCAGCAACTCCTATTACACCATTATTAAGTGAATTTGGTCCTATATCAAATTCTGGTGCTGCATGACAAGCAATGCAACCTGCTCCATTATTTTGAGGTGGTGTTATAAACAATTGTTTTCCTAAATTTTCTTGGGGGGTATAGTTTGGGAAATTTTGGTTTATTGTATTTACTTGAATAAGGCCTTCATCAAATTTAGAATCAAATGATTGAATACTTCTTATAAACTGTGCTAATGCATCTTGCAAGCGTTCTTCTGTAATTACGGTGTCTCCATAAGCAAATTCAAACAGTTCTTGGTAATAGTCTAAAGACTCTAAAATATCAATAAGATCATCAATATCTGGATCGCCATTTTCGCCACTAAAACCCATTTCAATATGGTCTTGAATTGGTTGTGTAGTTTGTTCTTCTAGAGTTGCGGCTCGCTCATCCCAAAAGAATTTTTGTTCATTTGCAAATCTTGCATTAATTAAACGCATAGAATGTCTTCCAGTTAATTCACCGTTTAAACCAACACTTTGTACCGCTATATCACCAAAGGCTCTTTCTTGAATATGACAGCTAGCACAGGCAATGGTATTATTTGCTGATAAATTTTTATCATAAAACAATACACGACCAATGGTGGCGACTTCGTCTGAAATATTATTTGATCCCGTATTATCTTTTGTTATGTATTCTGGAATTAGTTGGCTCTCATAATTAAACAGATTTTCTAAATCAATGGCACCACTCATTAACACAAAGGCACTAACTAGACTAATTGTAGTAATTAATATTCTGTTTTTCATAGGAGTAGTTTGTATAATTAGGTTAGCAGTATTTTGGCTTAAAAAGCCTGATAAAGTGTTTGGACTCTCAAACAGTTAAAAGGTTTAACCAAAAGGAAAAAATAATTAAAATTGTGAGGTTTTAAAAGATTTCTTGGTCATTTAAAAATAGGTTGCTACTAACATTTCCGAAGAAAAATTCCTACAGATAGACAACAAACTTTTTAATAATATTTGTAAAATATAATCACTAAAAAAAAGCACCCCATTATGAAGTGCTTTTACAATTTTTACTCTCTTACAATAAAGAGCTCTGTATGTATGAAGTTTAATCTGCTAATACAATTACTTTATTGTTGTTCATTTCAACAGTACCACCGTTGATTTCTAGTACCCATTTCCCGTCTACTTGTGTAAACTTGTTCTCAAAGCCTTCGGCAATGGTTGGGTTTCCAGCAAATTTCACTTTCCCTTCACTTAATAGAGATACAATAGCAGCGTGGTTGTTCATCATCTGAAACTCACCGTCCATTCCTGGCACTGTTACACTTTCTACTTCTCCGCTTACCAATGAAGCTTCTGGGGTTACTATTTCTAAGTACATGTTTAGTAATTTTATTAAAATGAAGTGACTATTAGTCCCCTCTGCCCTGCGGGCATCTCCCCAAGGGGGAGAATCGTTAATCTATTTAATAAAAAATATTGTTTATGCTTCAGTTAACATTTTCTCTCCTGCCTCGATTGCTTCTTCGATAGAACCTTTCAAGTTAAAAGCTGCTTCTGGAAGGTGGTCTAATTCACCATCCATAATCATGTTAAATCCTTTGATTGTTTCTTTAATATCTACCAATACTCCAGGAATACCAGTAAACTGCTCTGCTACGTGGAACGGTTGCGACAAGAAACGTTGTACACGACGTGCACGGTTTACAGCCATTTTATCTTCTTCAGATAATTCTTCCATACCTAGAATGGCAATAATATCTTGCAACTCTTTGTAACGTTGTAGTAACTCTTTTACTCGTTGTGCACAGTCGTAGTGCTCATCACCTAAAATAGCAGCTGTTAAGATTCTTGACGTAGAATCTAGTGGATCTACCGCTGGGTAAATACCTAGCTCGGCAATTTTACGAGACAATACCGTTGTTGCATCTAAGTGAGCAAAGGTTGTCGCTGGTGCTGGATCTGTTAAATCATCTGCAGGTACGTAAACCGCCTGTACAGATGTAATAGAACCTTTTTTAGTAGATGTAATACGCTCTTGCATTGCACCCATCTCTGTTGCTAATGTTGGTTGGTATCCTACCGCAGATGGCATACGACCTAAAAGTGCCGATACCTCAGAACCTGCTTGTGTAAAACGGAAGATATTATCAACAAAGAAAAGTACATCTTTTCCTTGTCCGTCTCCAGCTCCATCTCTAAAGTACTCAGCAATGGTTAAACCAGATAAGGCAACACGTGCACGTGCTCCAGGTGGCTCATTCATTTGTCCGAATACGAAAGTTGCTTTAGAGTCTCTCATGGCCATTTTATCTACTTTAGATAAGTCCCATCCACCTTCTTCCATAGAATGCATAAAATCGTCTCCGTACTTGATAATACCAGACTCTAACATCTCTCTCAAAAGATCATTTCCTTCACGTGTACGCTCTCCTACTCCTGCGAATACAGAAAGACCACCGTGACCTTTTGCAATATTGTTAATCAATTCCTGGATCAATACTGTTTTACCTACACCGGCACCACCAAAAAGACCAATTTTACCACCTTTTGCATATGGCTCAATTAAGTCAATTACTTTAATACCTGTAAAAAGTACTTCACTAGAAGTTGAAAGATCTTCAAACTTAGGAGCATCTCTGTGAATTGGCAAACCATCTTTTCCTTCTTTAGGAAGTTCTGCCATACCATCAATAGGATCTCCAATTACGTTAAATAAACGACCATATATATCATCACCGATTGGCATTTGTATAGGCGCTCCTGTTGCAACAGCGTCTTCTCCACGGCTCAAACCATCTGTACTATCCATAGAAATGGTACGTACGGTGTTTTCTCCCATGTGAGATTGTACTTCAAGAATTAACTTGTTTCCGTTATTGTTTACTTCAAGACTATCATAAATCTGTGGAAGTTCGGCACCGCTTGCAAACTCTACGTCTACAACAGGTCCAATAATCTGTGCAACTTTTCCTGTAACTTGTGACATTATTAACTGTTTCTGTTTTAGTTATCTACGAGTGCCTAACGCACCCTCTTTTTTAACGGTGCAAAGATAGTTTTTTCTTCGGAAATATGACAAGCTTCAAATGCTCTTTTTTGAAGATATTTTTTCTTCGGAAATTTTAAGGAATAGAAACATGTCTAAAACAACTAGAAATCGTCTTAGCATCGAGTTTTAAAAGCCACTCATTTGAAACCAACAGAAGCAATCTGAAGCTCTAAAATTTCCGAAGTATACAACAACTTAAAGGGATAATAAGGTATTATCTAAAGATTCACACAAGCCACGAATGTTGTCTTTAAATAATTGTATGATCCTATGCATAAGTTCGCTTTCTCTAGAGATACTTCTACCGTCAATTTCTACAATTGGGGTTAGCTCTCCCATGGTACCAGTGGCAAAAACACCTTCGGCATTGATAAATTCGCTAAGAGACAGATCTGCTTCTTTAATAGCGATATTATTTTGTTTACACAATTCGATGACCGTGTTTCTGGTAATCCCAGGTAGGCAAGCATGGGCAAAGGGCGTGTAGATGGTATTGTTTTTTACCATAAAAACATTGCTCCCATTTAACTCGGCTACAAAGCCACGCTCATCTAGCATCAAACCTGCATCTTTACCCGCTACATTAGCTTGTATTTTGGCTATAATATTATTGAGCAAGTTGTTATGATGGATTTTACTATCAAGAAATTGTGGGGCATTTCTGCGCTGACTTGAACTCAAGACGGTAATACCGCTTTTATTGTCATATACCAAGGGCTTCCACTCTGCCAAAACAATTAGACAAGAACCACTTTGGTTGAGCCTTGGATCCATACCACTAGTTATTTTTTCTCCTCGAGTAAGTGTCAATCTAATATGAGTATCATCGTTCATGCTATTGGCGTCAAGGGTTTGCCTGATAGCATTCTTAATTTCGGCTTTGCTAGGGATGTCTGTAAAAGCTAATGTCTTTGCACTTGCATGTAAACGCGATAAATGTTTGTCTAGACATACCACGCCCTCAGGATATACTCTTAACCCCTCCCAAACGGCATCACCTCCTTGTACTGCACTATCAAATACCGATATTTTTGCTTCATCTCGATGGTACAATCTGTCTTTAATAAACACTTGAATGTTGTCGTTTTTTGGGTTGGATTTTTGTAACATATTAATTTTTTAAGATATGATTTTGTAAAATAGTGTAATAGGTTAACGCTTCTTGCAACACTTGCTCTAAATGATCTGGCATGGGCTGACTGCTTGTTTTTTGGACCGAAAAACCAGTAGAATTATGCACATTTGCATACCAATAAGGTGCCCAAACTCCATCTTCTGGAATACCTCCTTTTTGCCAAGAAAGCATGTCTTTTAAAAAGGGGATATCTAGCAATCCACATAGTTTTTTTAAATATTCCTCTGGATTTTTTAGAAGTTCATCGCTATCGATTACTAGAGGTGTTTTGTTATTCTCTTTAAGATACGTAAACAACTCTGAAGCCTTTTTAATCCCAATATCATCAATGGTCGGATTCTCAATAACTTTAGAAAAAGAAGCTAATAACTTTTTTGGGTGCCTAATAAGAATCACATTATTCCAGGGTAAAATATGTGCTGGGTTTTTTGAAATGTAATGGTGTGCCATTCCTTTTATAAACAAATGCTGTTGGCTTGTATCCATACATTCTTGGATCTTCGAAAGCACCATTTCTTTTGTGTGGGGCAATGCCGCTAAAATTTCCGAAGCACCAGGATGCATTACCTTAACATCCCCATTTTTTAAATAATAGGCATAAAAAGGCTCATCTAATACGCTTATTTCTGTATGTTGAGCAAAGGCATACATAAGTGCAGTGGATAGGTTTCTAGGGCCCGAAATAAGATTGATAATTTTCACGTTTTAAAAATAGTGAAAATTAAAAAAGGGAAGCAAAAAAAGCTTCCCTTCTTACAAAGATATTATAGATTGCTTTGGGTTACTCTACAGTAACACTCTTAGCTAGGTTACGTGGCTGATCCACATTTTTATCTAACATAACAGCAATGTGATATGACAATAACTGTAATGGAATTGTAGTAACTAATGGCGTTAATGTTTCTGGAGTTTTTGGCACTTCCATTACATAATCGGCAAGTGCTTTTACTGCAGTATCACCTTCGGTAACTACCGCAATAATTTTACCCTTACGCGCTTTAATCTCTTCAATATTACTTACCACTTTACCATAGTGATTACTATTAATTGCAATCACAACAACGGGCATTTGCTCATCAATTAAAGCAATAGGACCGTGTTTCATCTCTGCAGCAGGATACCCTTCTGCATGGATGTATGAAATCTCTTTAAGTTTCAAGGCACCTTCTAGTGCTACTGGGAAATTATATCCTCTTCCTAAGTACAAGAAGTTACTAGCATCTTTAAAAACTTTGGCAATTTCTTCAATCTTATCATTACTTTTTAAGGCAGCAGCAACGTGTGTTGGAATCATATCCAATTCACGCAGATGCATCATGTAATCTGACTTAGAAATAGTGCCTTTTACATGTGCCAATTTTAAAGCAATCATAGTAAGTACTGTAATTTGTGTTGTAAATGCTTTGGTAGAGGCTACTCCAATTTCTGGACCTGCATGCGTATAGGTACCGCTATGTGTTTCTCTTGAAATAGTAGAACCTACTACGTTACATATACCGTATACAAACGCGCCTTTTTCTTTCGCTAATTTTATAGCTGCCAATGTATCTGCAGTTTCTCCACTTTGAGAAATAGCAATGACTACGTCTTTTTCAGTAATAATTGGGTTACGATACCTAAACTCACTAGCATATTCAACTTCTACTGGAATTCTTGCCCAGTCTTCAAAAATATATTCTGCTACCAAGCCGGCATGCCATGAAGTTCCGCAAGCTACGATGATAATTCTATTTGCATTTACAAATTTAGGGATGTACTCTTCAAGTCCTCCTAATTTTATAATTCCTTGGTCTGCAAGTAACCTTCCTCTATAAGTATCTTTAATTACAGAAGGTTGCTCATAAATCTCCTTTAACATAAAATGGTCATACCCTCCTTTTTCAATCTGCTCAATGTTTAATTGTAGCTCCTGAATAAAAGGTTTTACCTCTTTATCGTTTTTAATTTTACGAACCTTTACATCTCTACCACGGCGTATAATTGCCATTTCTTCGTCTTCTAGGTAGATTGCATTGTTTGTAAACTCGATAAATGGAGATGCATCACTGGCAACAAAAAACTCTTCCTCTCCTACTCCAATAGCAAGTGGACTTCCTAGTTTAGCCACTACAATCTCGTCTGGCTTGTTTTTGTCAAACAAAGCAATTGCGTAGGCACCAACAACTTGGTTTAGTGCTATTTGCACTGCTTTTCCAAGTTTTACACCTTGTTCTTTTTTAATTTCTTCAATAAGGTTTACTAGTACTTCGGTATCTGTATCAGACTGGAATGTATAACCTCTATTGATTAATTCGGTTTTAATAGAAGCATAGTTTTCTATAATTCCATTATGAATAATCACTAAATCACCACTATTTGAGTAATGTGGGTGTGAATTTACGTCGTTTGGCACACCATGTGTCGCCCAACGGGTATGTCCTATTCCTAAACTTCCAGTTTTTGAAATTTCTTTATGAGCTCGTTCTTCTAGATCAAGAACTTTTCCTTTTGTTTTAGCTAATTGAATTGCTGTACCGTCGTACAAAGCAATTCCAGCACTATCGTACCCTCTATATTCTAAACGTTTTAAACCATTTACAATAATTGGGTATGCTTCTCTATGGCCTATATAGCCTACAATTCCGCACATATATATTAATTAGATTCTGTATAATAAATTTGTAGCTTGAGTCTTTTTGATTCGTCTGCTGCTGTATTTCCATACAAAACAGTTCCTTCATGCCCCATAACGCTACTTGAAGGGACTTGCATTTTTTCTCCATTTAAAGAAGAAAAGCTTTGTACATCTTGAAATGAAGGTACTACTACATTTTGAGATACCATAACACCGAGTCTTACATTTGTAGAATCTTGGTGTACCAAATTACTAATATGATTGGTAATTCTAAGTTTGTAAAAATCTCCGTTGCCGTCACTATCTCGCTGTAATCTACCTAAATGGATGTTATAAGCATCTACTTGTTCTTCTTCGCTAGAGGTGGTATCTAGGGTGTAATCTGAAAGTAATCTGCCATTTTCAGCATCAAATATTATGAGTCTTTCTGGCTCTTGAGATCCACCAGTAACAACATTTTTATCGACATGAAAAATAAGATTTGCTTCATTGATAAGCCATTCATTTTGTCGTATCTCTTCTAGCTCATCTGGCACTCCATTACCATCTATGTCTCCACCAAATAGGTCAACATATGTAATGATACCTTCTCCACCTCTTACATAGAGTCTATCTTCTCCATTTACGTCATCAGAGCTAGCAATGTTACTTTGTATTTGACCATCTAGTTGGTTTTCAAACACATTCACGCTAATAGCATCAAACAATAATGTAACGGTTTGTCTGCTTCTTTGAGGCAATGGTCTGTCTGGCTTTGATTCTTCAAACTGAGTGGTAAAATGAATATCTAATTTTGCCGATGTCATGTCCATCTTAATCAAATTAGTATCTGTTCCATTTACTTCAAAGAACAAGCCTCTAAAATATTCTCTAAAATTATTATTGTTCAAGAGCTCTGGCATGCCTTCCATGCTTTGTATTTTCTCTTCAAAAAACTGTATGGGTAATTGAACTCTAATTCCAGGGCTTAAATTTGTATTTACATCCATTAAGACGCCACCTTCACCAACTTCCGAAGTTGTTTCTGTATATCCTTCATTACTAGCTACAAAATCTGAAATAGTATGTATTAAAGGCCCTTTAAAGCTTTGAAACAAATCATTTTGGTTGCTGTAGTAATTCTGGATATCTTCAAATCCACTCGTAGGATCAAAATCTCTCAAAAAGTAATTTGATTCAAAAATTGAAATATCCATGGGGGTATTTCCATAAATAGAATCAAGTTCATAAGTAGTCATATTCTCTGCGTCGGTAGTAGCTACACTAAAAAAAGGAATGTAAAGCACTACACTATCTAACACAGGAGCAACATTTAAGTTGGGATTTACACTTGTACCTTCAAGTACTACTTGAGAAAGTAAATTTACTTTAGACATACCATACACGGGATCGTTATATATCCCAAGTTGGTTGGTCTCTAAACTGTTTGTTTGAACAGCACCAAGCTTACGGCTGTAAGATTGTATGGTTGTAGATGCGTCAAGTATTGCATTTACATCCTGATCTCCAATAATTTCAGAGCCTATTGTACCTAAATCTTCTTCACAAGCTGCCATCGTAATAATTACAGCTAGTATCGCCAACAATTTTGGCAATGCATTTTTAATCTTCATACGTTATTTCTAAAAGTATATTATTCTTGTAATACTTTTGATTGGTAAAATTCTAAGTATTCTCGTTCTACATCTTCCATATGCTGGAATGGCAAAACAGGCTTTTCAATACCTTCTATGTACGTTTCTAGTTCTTCTGAAATATCCTGCGAACCAATAATTACAGCATCCGAATTATCGATAGCAATCTTCATTACATTCTCAAAAGTTGGCGTCTCTAGTGGAGCAACCACAGTATCATCGATGGCATCAAACTTAATTTTGTTAGCAACTTCAGTATTTAACATTCCATTAAATCCTTGGTTGTATACAGAAGTAACTATTTTACTATTTTCAAATAAAGGCTCATTTCCGTAGTAGTTTCTTAGATACAGTGGTAAGAAAGAAGCTAACCAACCATGAACATGTATAATATCTGGCGACCAGTTTAATTTTTTCACTGTTTCAATGACTCCTTTTGCGAAGAAAATGGCACGCTCATCATTATCCTCAAAAAAGTTTCCTTCTTCATCTGCATACGTTGCCTTTCGCTTAAAATAATCTTCATTATCAATAAAGTATACCTGCATACGCTCTTTTGGTATCGAGGCTACTTTGATAATCAAAGGCATGTCTAAATCATTAATAACAAGGTTCATCCCAGAAAGACGAATTACTTCGTGTAATTGATGCCTACGCTCATTAATATTTCCATAACGTGGCATAAAAATACGTATCTGGCCACCGTTATTATTTACCATTCTAGGTGCTTCAAACGACATGGACGAAATCTCTGTTTCTGGCAGGTATGGTATTACTTCCGAAGAAACATACAAGACTCTCTTATCTTTCATACAATCTTTAATTTATGTGCTAGGTGTTAAACGCGCAAAATTACGAAAATTTATGCAGATTGCTTTCAATATCTTAATTTTGCTTCCACTTTAAAAATCTACTATGAACGTCATTACAAAAAACGAAAATTTATCCACTGCATTACGCCCATACAAAAACCTAAAAAAAATAGGTTTCGTTCCCACTATGGGCGCTCTGCATCAAGGTCATTTATCTTTAGTAAGCCAAGCTTTAGAAGATAATGATTGTGTTGTGGTAAGTATTTTTGTAAATCCTACTCAGTTTGACAATGAAGGTGATCTTGTTAAGTATCCCCGCACACTTGATAAAGACGTAGCACTTTTAAAAACGTTACAAGGAACTGTATTTGTGTATGCTCCCGAAGCCAAGGAATTATATAACAACAGCATACAATCAAAATCATACAAGTTTGGTGCTATTGCAAATGAAATGGAAGGCAAACATAGAAAAGGTCATTTTGACGGTGTAGGAACTGTTGTCTCCTTGCTATTAAAAGCAGTGCAACCCACACATGCCTATTTTGGTGAAAAAGACTTCCAACAATTACAAATTGTAAAAAAGCTCGTTGCACTAGAAAAACTTCCTGTAACTATTGTAGGGTGCTCAATTGTAAGAGAAGCCAACGGATTAGCCATGAGTTCTAGAAATAAAAGGCTGAGTTCAGAACAACTAGAAGCAGCAACAGTCATCTATAAAAGTTTACAAATGGTCGCTGCTCAATTTAACAAAAAGTCAATTCCAGCTTTAAATGCTATGGTAGCACAGTGTTTTAAAGAAAGTGATCTCACCCTAGAATATTTCGAAATTGCCAACGAAAAAACACTAAAAACAGCCCAACGAAAACACAAACAAAATACCTACAGAGGTTTTATAGCAGCTTTTGCAGGAGAAGTAAGACTCATAGACAATTATAGACTTAATTAATTTTTTGAAAATCTGAATTTTGAGTTCTCAAATTCATATATCTTTGCCGTATGTTAATACACGTAGTAAAATCTAAAATCCACAGAGTAAAAGTAACCGGCGCCGATCTTAATTACATTGGCAGCATCACTATAGACGAAGATTTATTGGATGCCGCTAATATTGTTGAGGGAGAAAAAGTTCAAATTGTTAACAATAACAATGGAGAACGCCTAGAAACCTATGCCATTCCTGGTCCTAGAGGTAGTGGTGAAATTACACTCAATGGTGCTGCTGCAAGAAAAGTAGCGCCTGGCGATATTTTAATTCTTATCACCTATGGTCTTATGACTAGAGAAGAAGCAAAAGCATTTAAACCCTCTCTGGTATTCCCTAACGAACATAATTTGCTTACATAGTTTGAATAAAACACTATCAAAATTTTTACAAATATCCATCCCATTAGGGTTGGGTATTTTTTTGATATGGTATGTGTACAATCAGTTTACTCCAGTACAACTGGAAGAACTCACTAGTTACATTAAAAATGCGAACTACTGGATTGTACTTGCTGCTGTTGCATTAAGTGTTTTAAGTCATCTCTCTAGAGCCCACCGCTGGTCTTTTATGCTGGCTCCTTTGGGGTATGCACCCACATTAGCCAACAACTTCATGGCTGTATCTGTTGCCTATTTAATGAATATCTTTATCCCAAAAAGCGGTGAGGTTTCAAGGGCTATCGTACTCGATAAATACGAAAATATTCCTTTTTCAAAAGGGTTTGGAACGATTATTACAGAACGCGTTGTAGACTTAATATTCTTACTTGCCTTTGCCATTCTTGCCCTTATTTTAAAATTTGATATCCTGTATCAATACGTTTTAGAAAGCATCCCTCCTTCTCTTTTATACATTGCCATAGGCGGTACTATTCTATTAGGCATTGCAGTATTCGTTTTTCTGAAATTTTCTAAATCTAAAACAAATTCAAAAATCAAAAGTTTTGTTTTGGGTCTAAAAGAAGGCATTTTTAGCATTCTAACTATGAAACAAAAAGGCCCTTTTATAGGACATACATTTGTTATCTGGGGGCTCTATATTCTTTCGTTTTACACTGCCACTCAGGCCTTACCTGAAACAGCAAACATCCCTTTTGGGACCATCATTATTGCATTTGTAGTAGGAAGCTTCACCTTTGCTTTTACCAACAGTGGTTTTGGAACCTATCCAGCTGCTATTGCGGGTGTATTAATTTTATTTGATGTCCCTTTTACTGTCGGTACTGCTTTTGGATGGATTGTATGGACTTCAAACATTGCCTCCATAGTCATTTTTGGAGTGGCATCTTTAGCAGCATTGCCCATATACAACTCCACAAAAAAGCGACCTGTTTCATAAGTTGAAACAAGTCGCAAATACTATTATTTGTGTTGTGTTTTACGAAACTCTTTGCAAAGCAAATGAGTGAATTATATCTTGATGCTTGACGGCCCAATAATTAAGCGAAAATGTCTCTTTTTTGAGTTGTAATTTCTTAATGATATTACTCCTGTGTTTCTCAACAGTTCGCACCGATGTCATTAATTTTTCTGAAATCTTAGATGATGTTTTGTAAATTCCTATTAAAGCTAAAATAGTAATTTCTGTTTGGGTAAGTTCTTCTAGCTTTTCTAATGAAGCATCTAGTACTTTTATATCTTTTAACTCATTGCTAACAAACAATGTTCCTCTGTGTATCGCTTTTATTGCAGGTACTAGATCAGCAAGTGAGTCTTTAGCATACACACAAGCATCTACATGAAGAGAGCTAGCAATCAATAAATTGTTATGATGTTCTTCATTAAAAAGAAGCACACACTTGGTTCCAATTTTTTTATTTTTGATTTCTTTTACAATTTCAAACACAGAAATATCCTCAAAGTTCGTATCAAGAACCGCTATTTCTGGCTGTTCTCTTAGAATAAAGCGAAGTGCTTTAATACCAGTTTTAATTTCTTTTTGGATGTCGCACTGAAGTAGTGCGGTTTCTTTTTTAATTTTTTGTAATAATTGCGGGTCATTATGTGCTATTAACACAGTTAAATGTTCCATAGTAGCATTGAATAATTAGGTTAGAGACACTTCTTTTTCTTACAAAGGATAAAAACACACCTATTGTTTAAAGTTTACTGGTTAGTGTAAAACAAAAAACGTGGGATCCCCAGTTTTTAAAGCCTATGCAAAAGAACGTCTTGAATTAGTTGAAGTTCAAATATAGCAGATATGTAGCTGAAAACCTATGAAATAACTCCCTTTAACACTCTTTCATCCTACAAAAAACGAAAAACACGTGTTTTTACGGGGTCTTTTTTTTATTTATCGATATAATTGTCGTTTAATCGATAATAACAAATTGTGAATCAGGGAATTATAAGTGGTTTTTTTTCTTTTATCAAGTATCAAATGTCTTGTGTACTGAAATTGTAAAAACACATTTTCAAAATTTGACTATCTTTCGGCTTCCTAAAATTTCTGATATGAAAAAAACAAGCCTACTATTGTTATGTATGGTATTTGGATTTCTTGCAAATGCTCAAATTATCTATGAAGAATTTTCAAGTGACAAACTTGAAGAAACTAGAAAGCTAAAAATTCAATTACCAAGAAATTATGACACAAACACAGAAAAAGTATACCCTGTAGTTATTGTGCTAGATGCAGATTATTTATTTGAGCCCGTGGCAGGAAACGTAGATTATTTTAGCTATTGGGAAGACATGCCAGAATCTATTGTTGTAGGTGTAATGCAAGGAGATTCTCGTTATGACGATTGCAACTATGATGAAGACAATTACCTACCCGCAGACAAAGGAGCCGATTTTTTTGAATTTATTGGCTTGGAGTTAATGCCTTACATAGATAACAATTACCGTACTGCAAAATTCGTGATTGGTATTGGTCATGACTTCACAGCAAACTTTTTAAATTACTACCTGTATAAAGATCCACCATTATTTAATGGCTACATTGTATTAAGCCCAGATTTGTCTCCAGATACTGCCACCCGTATGGCTGGAAGAATCCCTTCTATTTCTTCACAAATCTTTTATTACCTAGCAACAGGCACAGATGATATTAAAGGTTTACTAGAAGGCACAGAGGCACTAAATACATCTTTAAAAACAATAGACAGCAAATCGTTTAATTATTACTACGACAATTTTGAGGGCGCTACGCATTACTCTTTGGTAGGACGTGGCATTCCTAATGCATTAGAAAAGATATTTTCTGTATACCGCCCTATTAGTAAGCAAGAATACAAAAGTGTATTAATGAAACTTGATAGCCCTATTAGTGACTATCTTATTGAAAAATACAACACCATAGAAGATCTATTTGGTCTTACCAACCCCATACGTATAAATGATTTTATTGCTACAGCTACCGCTTCTGAAAAGCGCAAACAATGGGAGTCCCTTAAAACGATTGCCGAAATGGCAAAGAAACAATACCCAGAAACTGTTTTAGGACCTTACTATCTTGGTCGTTATTTTGAAGAAGTTGGAGAGCCTAAAAAAGCCATGCGAACTTTTCAAGCTGCCTTTGACAAAGAAGAAGTAGATTTTATCACCATCGATATGATGTTGGACAAAGCAGACAAAATAAAAGAAGATTTCGGTTACTAAAATTGTGGTTCTTTTTAAAAAACAAACCCTCCAAAGCCTTGGCGAAGGAGGGTTTTTACTTGGCTAACGTTAGTTGAAAAAATAAGCCGAAAGTAATGTTGGGTATTTCTGTAATGCTGCTTTTACTTTTACTTCTGAAATTTTAGGGTGTTCAATTGCTTCAAAGGCACCCAAAAACAAAGCATCGTAAACCTTTTGATGTCTCTATAGAATTGTTTCTTTTGTTGTTGACATTACCATCTATTCTTTTATTATTTTCTTGGTAACCATTCTCTTATCTGTATATATTTCTAGCAGATATACTCCATTCATTTCTTTGCTAAGGTCTATAAATGACGCATCCCTTTTTTCTTGTACCAATCTACCTACCATATCATATAGCTTGATATTTTGTATGTTATTGTTCGGTGTCGAAATATTGATTTTTCCTGAAGTTGGATTTGGATGTACAACAACAGGTCCTATTACATTTTCTGAAATATTTAAAACCGTTTCATCTTCAAACAGTAGTGTAAATCTATTGTTAAACGTTCCATACCCACTTGTAAATTGATAGGGTGCTTCGGAAATATTAGTAATGACGCCAACTGCGTTATCTTGAAGATACACTGTTGCTTGGGCTATCTGCATTCCTTCTAATTGTGCTATCGAGATGGTGTATACAGTATCGTCCTGATCTATTTGAGATGAAAAACCAACTCCTACAGTCGCTTCTGTTGTAAAGGCTTCACGTCCTTGAATAGCCAATGCTTTACTTCCATCCAGGAGATGAGAATAAATAGATACTGGTGTCCCTAATCTAGGACTATCATATGTTGCATCAAAAAACGAACTCGCTCCTGCTGTGAAGCCAATTAAGGTAGTACTTCCAAGGTCGTACTCGGGGCTGTGTACTTTGAGCCAAATCCTATCCTTTTCATCAGCTTCTGGAGAACGCAAAGTGCTATTATTGGTCTTTCTACGCATAGCATTGGTAAATTGTACCGTTGCAGAAGTACCGTTGTTTTTAATCCCAAAGCCCTGAGCACTTGCTATAAAATCGGTTGGCGTTGTACCACCTGTTGCAGCTGGAACGCCTCCCATCACATTAAACACAGAAATATCTGCCATGTTAAAGTTGGCACTATTCGCTCCCGGGAATGTCGCATTTGGGGGCGAATTATGCTCCCAGAAATATACCTCATCTACGGCAGCATTAGCGTTCATAAAATCGGTTGCCGAAATAGCAGAAGGATATGGATTTGAGAGTATATTCGGACTTGCATTTTTATTTTCTACCGCAGTAGGTCCGGGTGTATTGAATCCTAGTGTATAAGAAACTACCCCATTATTTAATGTTCCTTGCGTACTCGTCTGAGAAAACACCAATGGATATTGAATATTCCCATCATTGATCGATGCCTGAGGCCATACAAGATATCCTTCACCAGCATTAAAACTGCCTGTATTTTGAGAATAATCATTATTGTCTATATCTACAAAATTAGTTCCATCAGGGAATAATGCTTGCACATCTGGATGCGGTAAAAAATCTTCTGTATTGTGTTGTAATTGTCTAAAAATTGGATGTAATACCCCTTCTGGCATATTGTTGGTCACTGGACTTCCTAACACCATAAAATCACGTGGCTTTAATAGTGGTGTGGTTATTTGAACTTCAACATCTCCGTTATTAATAGTACTCGCCGCGTCATCTGCTTGTACGACACTTCCAGTATGTTCAACAACAAGTTCAGCATTGACTCCTACCGTAATATTTCCGAGGGTATTGATATACGTAAGTGGGGCAACTGTAACTATAGCTGGGTCATTTATTACTAGTGTACAAGCATCTATACTTCCCATGGCTGTATTATAACTTTCATTTATAATTGCCGTTGTATTAATTGTTGGTACTCCATTATCCCAGATACCTCCTGTGAATGTTGTTGTGCTGCTACAAGCAAGAGGGAGACATCCCGCTTCTAAACCGCCATCACCAATGCTCCAACCAAAATCATTGATAATTGCTGTTCTATCTGCTGCACTTGCACAGTATTGGCTATTTCCGCCACTAAATTGTAGACCAGATTGTAAGGTAAGCATACTCCAAGCTGTTAATAAGGCATCATAATTTGCAGTAGATAATGTAACGCCATCAAACATGCCAAACACATCCTGTACATTGCTAATATCCCAACCACTCAAATCTTGATCAAAGGCGGTAGCATTTTCAAAAGCAAAAGCCATAAAATCTGCACCCGTTACATCCCAATTTCCAATAGGTTGATTGAAAGAACTTGCTCCAGAAAACATTTCATCAAAATATTGACTAGCTGCTGTGCTCCAAGAGCTAATGTCTTGGTTAAAGGAAGAAGCACCCTTAAACATAAGTCCAAAATCAAATACATTAGCAGTTTTAGTTCCCCACATACCAATAGGTTGATTAAAGGAACTTGCGCCTGCAAACATGGCGAACATTTCTTGCACATTGCTTACGTCCCAAGCGCTAATATCACCATTAAAAGCAGTGGCATCTTCAAACATAGAAATCATCACAGTTACATTGCTCACATTCCAACTTCCTATTTCTTGATTAAAAACAGTGGCATTGCTAAACATATTTACCATGTCTGTTACACTATCTGTGTTCCAAGAAGAAATATTATCATTAAAACTGGTAGCATCTTTAAATAGAAACGCCATATTTTCTACATTGCTCGTTTTTGGGCCCCAAAGGCCAACATTTCCATTAAAATTAGAACACCTTTCAAACATCCCAACCATATTGGTCACAGAAGAAACATCCCAACCGCCTAGATCTTGATTAAATGCTGTTGCACCTCTAAACATAGAAGCCATGTTTACAGGAACATCGGTACGTATGATCCAACCACTTATATCTTGATTAAAGGCAGCAGCATCGTCAAACATAAAAAGGAATGCACTTACACTGCTCACATCCCAGCCAGATATGTCTTGATTAAAAGGGGTATTTCTAAACATTCCATCCATATTTTGGATGGTACTTACGTTCCAATTTCCAATAGGTGAATTCATAGAAGTTGCTCCATCAAACATTCCTGCTAGGCTTGTTACATTGCTTAAGTCTGGAGCATCTGTAGCATTAATTACTAGGTTGGTACAACCTTTAAAAGCTCTGCTTAGTGTTTGCCAAGCAATGCCTCCCCAATTTTCTACAGAAAGAATTTTGTCTTTATCCCCAGCGTCATTAAAATAAATTCTTGGAAACAAACCAGAAATAGTAACGGTATGCGTTCCCGCCATAGCGTATACATGCGTAGCATCTCCAGAAACATTTGTATCTATAGTACCATCACCCCAATCTACTGTATAGTCTATTCCACTTCCATTTGTAGGGATCGTAATACTTTCATTATCTGTTGTGGTTTGCCAAGTAGTGATGAATTTAAAAGAATCGCAGTCAAAACCTCCGTCTATGATTATCCAGTTATTTGGAGCAGCTGTTAATATATTTCTTGCAGCTGCTGCAGTTGAAGCACAATAGGTGCTAAATCCTGCATCAAAAGGTATATTTTGTGGTATTTGAGTTTCTCCAGATGCCGTGTCCAAAGTGCTCCATCCTATTAATAGACTTTCGTAATTTAAAGTAGACAGAGTTGCATTATTAAACATAAAAAAAGCATTTGTCAAACTGCTTATGTCCCAACTACCTATATCTTGATCAAAAGAAGTAGCATTATCAAACATTGCTGTGGTATGAGTAACACTACTTACATCCCAATTACCTATATCTTGATTGAAAGAGGTAGCAAATCTAAACATATTATCTAAACGCAAAGCATTTGTTAATTGCCAGCCAGATAGATCATCGTTAAAAGAAGTCGCGTTTTCAAACATAGCCCTAAAGTCTTGAATATTTGACACATCCCAGTGACCAAAACCATCAACTATAGAGGTGGCAGCAAAACTTAAAAAGGCATCAGTAACATTGCTTAAATCTGGCGCATCTAGTGCATTTACAACTAAATTCGTACAACCAAAAAATGCAGAACGTAAAGAGCTCCATTTATTATCGCCCCATTGTTCTACGGTCATTATTTTGTCTTTATCACCAGTAAAGTTAAAATAAATTCTTGGAAAAAAGCCAAGTATTGATACCGTATGGACTCCAGGAGTTGTATAAGAATGTGTGGCATCTCCAGTATAAGACATCACTGGACTGCCATCTCCCCAATCTATCGTATAATTATAGCCACCACCTGTCGTAGGTATTGTTATTGTTTCGTTAACAACACTAGTTTGCCAGGTAGTGATAAAAGGAATGGTAGATGGACAGACAAAACCACCATCTGTAATAGTCCAATTGTTTGGCGCAGCAGTTAATATATTTCTTGCAGATTCACCGTTACAATAGATGCTATTTCCAGCGTCAAAACTAATACTTTGAGGTATTAGAGTTTCCCCTGCCCCAGTATCTAGGGTACTCCAACCTATTAATAAATCATCATAATTATCACTTGACATTCCAGAACCCAAAAACATACTTTGAGCAGAAGTGAGACTACTAATATCCCAAGTGCTTAAATCATCATCGAAGCTAGGTGTGTTACGAAACATGAACCCAATTTGTTCTACATTGCTAATGTCCCAATGACTAAAACCATCTACCACAGCTGTATTATCAAAAGAAGTTCTAATGTCTGTCGCCATGCTTAAATCTGGCGCATCTGTTGCATTTACAACAAGATTTGTAGAATTGGCAAATGCTTGTATCATCGTGCTCCAGGTTTGAGTGCCCCATTGTTCTACACTTAAAAGTCTGGATTGATTACTAAACCTTATTCTTGGAAACGTCCCTGTTATAGAAATAGTCTGGACACCAGGGTTTACAAAAGTATGCGTTGATTCTCCTGTTTGATTGGTGCTTGTAGTTCCATCTCCCCAATCTACATTATAATTATACGTCTCCCCCGAAAAAATAGGGATCGTAATAGCTTCATTGGCTATTGTAGTTTGCCAGGTTGTAATAAATGAATCAAGATTTACTATCTCTGATAGATCAATATCATCTACATAGGCAAGCGGTATTGCCGCCGAGTTTGGCTCTGTGCCATGATTGTCTGTTCTTGGAAAAAAATTAATAGCTCCAAGACTATTGAGGCCCATACTTGCGTTAGCCGAATCTGAATTAGGGTGCGACACTACAAAAACGTCATTAATACTCAAGTCTAATACATCTGCATCGATATCTACAACATATTTAATTTCAAACCAGGTGTCTTGCGGATAGTTAAAAGAAGTTATTACACCTCCTGCTTGATAATATCCTAACTCATTTGAGGCAAACTGTAACAATCCTCCAAATTCGGTTCCAGGAATTTCATCCTTCTGTATATCTACAAACATGGTATGCCCACTAGGAATATACATTTTAAAGGTGAGCTGCCAAGCTCCAGTCGTTTTATTGCCTAAAAGGTATAATTGATCTACAGGCCCCCCAAATGGAACACCTTCTGCTTTGACACTTTTAGAACCACTAAAAGCTTGCTCATTAGTAACTTCTACACTTTCATTCGCTGCACCAGTCCAAGTAGGCCAGTCTGCAGATTGCCCAAGAATTGGACCTAAACTATACGATTCTATATCGTCTGTTTGTTGAGCGAACGCTATTGTAGTAAAAAAAAGAAATGTACTTACTCTTAAAAAAGTATTCATTTTTGAGAATTTTGTTTGAGAGAGCAAGATACCTTGAGAAAGCGCGTCTGTCAATGTCAAAATGTGTCTATTTTTACGTAGGGCTACGTAGTCTCAAAAGAGCTGTTTCCTTTTATCTCTTCGGAAATATAAGATTTCCGAAGTAAGAAAGAACAACTATCTTTTATATAGAAAGAATAAGTTCTTTGTTTTCTTTGGTCCAAGAATTAAGGGCATCTACGCCTTTTTCTATATTTAATTTATTGATGATATTCGCCCTATGTTTTTCTACGGTACGTTGAGAGATAGAAAGACTTTCTGAAATTTCTTTAGAAGATTTTCCTAGGGTTACCAATCGAATAATGGTGCGTTCTGAAGGGGAAAGTAATTTCAATTTTTCAAGCTCAGGAACTACAGAATCATTAAAAACAGCATCAAAGGTTTTGCTAAAATAAGTATCTCCATTAAAAACAGCTTGAATGCAATTTTCAATTTCAGTAAAAGGTTCATCCTTTAATAAATAACCTGAAATATTTAATTCTTTGGCTTTTATAATGATGCCTTTCTCTTTATGCGAGGTGAGTACAATAAACTTCGTTTTAGCTTCGAGTTCTGTTGCTTTTTTTATAACCTCAAATCCAGTTAACAAAGGCATTTCAATATCAAGAATAGCCAAGACTGGTTTTTCATTTACAATAATATCAAGTGCCTCAGCGCCATTTACAGCAGCATGTAAATGCGTATAGCCGTGGGCTTCTAATTCTTGTAACAAGCCTTTAAGCAACATTGGGTGATCATCTGCAACTAAAATAGTATGGGTTCTCATGGTTTTATAGGGAGTTCTGCCATTAGTTTTGTTCCTTGGTCGTAATTACTTGTTATAGTTAACGTACCTTTTACTAATTTAATACGTTCGGCTAAAGTTTTTAGTCCTAAACTGTTTTTAAATTGTTGTTCGTCAAATGTAAAGCCTTTTCCATTATCTTCTATTGTTAAGTGTATAGAATTATTAACTTTAATAAGATCAATAAAAACTTCTTTTGCCTGTGCGTGTTTTAGAATATTGCTCAGTGCTTCTTGAACAAATCTATACAAATGAAGTGTTTCGTCTTCTTCAAAATACGTATCAACATTGGTTAATTCTAATGAGAAGAATAGCTCGGTCCGCTCATCCATCTCATTGGCTAATTGCTGAATGCTTTCGGTTAGGCCTAGTAACTTTAGATTTGCAGGATACAAACCTCTTGAAATACTGCGTACTTCCTCTAGTACTGTGTTTGTTAACGAAGCTAATTCTTCTTGTTCTTCTTGCTGCGATTTTTTCTTAATGAGTGTAAGTTGTTGCCCAACACTATCATGTAGCTCTTTGGCAATTCTATTTCGCTCTTTTTCTTGAGAACCCATTAAATCTCTAGAAAATTTTACTTGCATATGTTGTCTTTTTCGAGCTTCAAATAATAAGTACAATAAAATTGAAACAACAGCAATTGATAGTAGTAAAAAGAACCACCAGGTTTTATAGAAAAAATCTTTAGAGTTAATTTGAAGTTTTAAGGGTTCTCCAATGGTATTTCCAGTAAAATCTTGTGCCGCAATTTCTAGGTCATAAACCCCAGAAGCCATATTTACAAACCGAATAGATTGTTCTTTTCCAAGATCTACCCATTCGTTTTTATTTAATCTGTATTTATATGAATTTTCATTGTATGTTACATTGTTTGTCAACGCAAATGAAAGCTCAAGCTCTTTGTGCTCTGCAGGTAATTCAATAACAGTGTTTTGACCCAACAGCTCCATATTAAATTGTGATGTTATTTTATTTAAACCTATATCATATTTTTTGCATTCAAGCAACCTGAGTTGACTGTCAATAACAGCGGGCTGTAGGTCTTTTGGGCGAAAATAATTAAGCCCTTTTATAGTCCCGATCAACACTCCATCCTTTGTTTTAAGTCCGCTATACCTATTTCCTTCGTTATCACTTAATCCATCTTTTTTAGAGAAACGTCGTATGCTTTTGGTCTCTATATTATAGTGTACCAAACCATTAAAAGTACTAATCCACCAATTTGGGCCATCATATACAATTTTGGCAATTCCTGCGCCTAAACCATCTTTGTATACAGTTTTGTACTCATTTGTTGTCTCGTTATATGAGGTTATAGTTCCATCTCTAGATCCTAAAACAAAACCGTGTGGTTCTTGATAATCTGCCATTAATAGAAATGCATCCCCTAACACATTTTTATCTGTATACATAGCAACTTTTTTATGTTGCAAATCATACCTTAGTACTCCTTTACTAGTGGCTGCAACAACAAGATTGTTATGTATGGCAAGATCATAAATAGTTAGCGTATCGGTCTTTACAAGCATATCGTGCTCAAAAGTGCGTTTGTTAAACGACATTAAGTTGTATCCTTTTGTACCATAGATAAAAATATCAGTATTCAATGGCTCAAAACACAACACAGGATAGTGTCTAGAAAATATTGCATTTTTACTTTTGCGATCCATTTTAAAAAAACCGAACCCATTAAACCATACTGTATCTTTCTCAATAAATACATTTCTTGATGAGCTTGGAAGAAATTTTTTGCCCTCTAAAAAAACATCATAAGGTGTTATGTTTTTTGTTGTTTCATTGAAGGTATACCATCCATTCTTTTCTGTGCAGATTAGATAGTTATCATCTTCTAATGCTTCAATAGAACGCATTTCATAATCAGGTAATAATACTTCTACCTTTTTTGAAGGAAACTTAAAATAATGTAATTCACCTCCATTCGTCCCAACCCATAACTCTTTTGATATATCTGCAGAAGCACATTTAATACTAAATGGGCTATCAAAAACTCCACGCGCTGTTGTGGTGTTAAAACCTTCATTGCTAAATCGATTAAACATTAAATCTTGACCAGAAGTATGCAACACTAATTCATCATCACCCAGCTCATAACTATATATAGTTGATTGATTTAAAAATGTATTTGGTAGTTGAGAGGGACGAATCTCGAGTGCATCAAAATCTATCTCACTTAACTGCTGCTGATCTAATATAAAAGTGAAAATTTTTCCATCTTTATAGAACACCTCATCTATCATATAATTTGTAGATTTTCCAGTTCTTAGGTTATTATATTTTCTGTTTTTAAACCTCTTCAATAATGTGCCATTCCAATCAAAAAACATAATTGGAAAGTTATCATCACTAATAAGTACCCCTTTTTCATGAAAAACAATCTTTGAAACAGCATCAACTGTAAATTTATTTCCTGAATACGTAAATGAAAACATGGGCTGTAATGACAAATCATCATGTAATATATTTAAGCTAACCTGTTCATCAACTTGAGTAAGTATGTAGTTCTCTTCCTTATACCTATAAATATTTGAAATAAACTTAGGTATGTTGGGCACAAGCATAAACTCTTGTGTTCGAGGATTAAATACTGAAAATAAATTATCTCCTAAAACATAAAAAGTCCCATCGCCTCTGTTTACCATTTGGTGTATTTGCGGCACTACATTTGTCGAACCTGTATTAGGAACATCAAAACTATGAAAAGCTTTTCCATCAAAACGTTGTATTGTTCTAGTTCTGTCCTTTGAAAGTATACTACGTGTATCATAATTTGCACCACCTATCCACAAAAAACCATCATTATCAAATACCATAGCACCTAAAACATCAAGGTCGAGTCCGTCTTGCTTTGTGAGTACTTTATGATATAGTTTTGTTTCCTGTGCAGTGACACATAGAAAACTCAAAACAAGCAGTAAGAAGAAAGAAAACCTCATTTAGGGAAACAAAAATTGTGTTACATATCGTTGCAAAAGATAGTTAAAAACAGGGCATAAAAAAAGCCACAACATTACTTTAAAAAGTATGTTATGGCTTTACAAACTTAACTTAAAACCTACTCTTTGATAAACCTTTTAGCGCTTACCGTATTTTTTGTTGTCATTCTTAGATGATAGGTTCCACTAGCTAGTGAACTAACATCAATTTTTGTTGTACTAACATTTCCGAAGGTATTAGTATACACCACTCTACCTAACTGATCTACAATATCGATACGATCTATTATTGTATTTTGGATAGATGCCACCGTTAGAAATTCATTAACTGGATTCGGGAATACAACAAAGGCATTAGCCGTTTCTTCATCTGTCCCTAGAACAGTTTCTTCTTCAAACAACACCACAAATCTATTTGAGTGTGTCCCGGGGTTTGCTAAAAATGTATACTCAGTCTCTGAAAGATTTGTAAGTACTTCTGTTTCTTGGTCTAATAAATACACCGAAACATTTGATAACTGCTCTCCCTCAAAAGCGCTCAAAGTAATGGTATAAGTAGCGTTATTTACTGCTAATTGGGTGGAGAACCCAACTGGCACTTTCATACCAATATCGAAATTCTCCCTTGATTGTATAGCGAGTTCTTCGCTTCCATCCTCTAAATGAGAAAACAGACTCATAAAACTCGCCAATCTTCTACTATCATACCCAGCATCTAGTTGTGCCGATGTAGCGTCACTAAATCCAATAAGTGCGGCAGACTCTAACCTATATGTTTCGTTGGTTACTTCTAACCAAAGTTTATTTATATTACTATTTGGAGTACGAAGGGTGTTATTGCCAGACAAACGTCTCATGTCGTTTGAGAACAAAGCAGTTCCTGCTGCGCTGGCTTTAATACCAAATCCTTGTCCGGTTGCTATAAATCCATTTGGTTCTGTATCGTTAGATCCTATCTCGCTTGGCGCTTTTACCCCACCCATTAGGTTGTACATAGAAATGTCTTCCATAGAAAAATTAGCGCTGTTATAGCCTGGTAAGGTTGGACTTGGCGGCGTAAGGTGTTCCCAGAAATATACCTCATCTACCATTGCGTTTGTGTTGATAAAATCGTCTGCTAAGATTGCAGAAGCATATGGGTTTGCTACCATATTTGGACTGCCATTTTTATCGGTATTAAACAAAATTGGTACCATAACATCGCCATTGGTGAGTGTTCCTTCAGAGTGCGTGATAGTATAACTTCCTCCAGTAAGTAAATCTGGTTGTGGCCATACTAAATACCCCTCTCCTTGTGTGATAGCTCCTGTGTGAACTCCCCAGTTATTTCCATTATCGTCTGCAAAATTTTCTGCCATTGGGAATGCAGCCGCCACTGTAGGGTCTGGAATAAAGTTAGCTGTATTATGTTTCAACACTCTAAACGAAGCTCCAAAAGCATCTTCTCTTGTTTCTGCTGTCATAGGGCTTCCCATAATCATAAAATCTCTAGCCTCTAGGTTTGGTGTGGTAACGTCTACATTAATTGTCCCGTTATTAGTCACTACAGATGTTGCATCTTGTTGCAATACCGTTCCTTGATGCTCCACATTAATTGTCCCATTATTTACGATACCGTAGGTAACTTCAAGATAGTCTCCACCTCCAATAGTGAGCGATGTAGACGCGTCGATAGAAACACTACAGGCTTCAATATTCCCGTAGGGCATGCTCGTGGCAGGATCTATAGCACTGGTATCGTAGTCGCTTCGTATGATGGCATTCATCGTATTATCTGGAGCCCCATTATTCCATGCTCCGCTAATAAATTCTGTGGTCCCAGAACAAGCTGGTAAGGGAGCTGGTACCGCAATTACATCAAAGGTATATACCTCTGCATTGATATCTCTTACCGAGGCTCTCATTTTAAGATTTGTTCCTGCTGCTACATTAAATAAAGATCCATCATTAAAGAAACACGAAACTTCAGTTCCTCCACAAGCATCAAAAAATGTTATGGACATAGAAGCACTCACATTATTTACTTGAATTTCTCCATCTACAGGCATGGTAACATCATACCATACATCGAGGTAGGTTCTTGTTGTATTGTTTTCGCAAGAAATTTCACTATCGTTTGAAGCGCCTCGTATATCTGTTTCAACAAATAAAGGGTTTAAGGTACTTAGATTTAATACCGTTGCATCTGCACAGGCATCATTAGGAGCTGTTTCAAAGGCCTGAATTCTAAAATCTGAATTGTCATTAAGATTAATATCTCTATCCGAATAACGTAAAATATACACTTGATCTTGGTTAAGGTTATAAATAATTCCGCCACCAAATTCGCACCCCACATCTATCATATCTCCGCAAGCATCATATAATGTAATCGCTTCACTAGCACCATCTGTATTGGTAATCTGTATATTACCTGCTACTGGCATGGTAAACTCATACCAAGCATCTACGTAAGTTCTAGATTCGGCAGCACCACAAGGGTTAGGAATACTAGGACTTGTAGAAGGGGTTGCTGATCTTAAATCTGTTTCTACAAAAAGCTGCTCTGTGGTAGTAACAACAATGGTTTCTCTATCGACACACTCATCATTCGCTAAGGTTTCAAAGGCTCTAATTCTGAAATCAGAATTACTATTTACACTTATATCCCTATCCGAATAACGTAGCACATAGGTTTCTCCCATGGTTAAATCATAAAATATCTCACCACCAAACCCGCAAGCAAGTTCAACGGTGCTTCCACACATATCATATAATGTATGTGCCTCACTAGCTCCATCTGTATTTAATATTACAATATTACCATTTACTGGCATTTCAAATTCATACCAAGCGTCTACGTAGGTTCTCGTTTCACTTACACCACAGGGGTTTAATAATGTTGGATCTGTAGAAGGAGTGGCTCCTCTAAATTCTGAAACTACTGTTAACTCAGTATCTGTGGGAACTACTAATATTTCTCTATCTGCGCATTCATCATTAGGGATGGTTGCAAATGCTTGTAATCTAAAATCGGAATTGTTATTTACGCTCACGTCTCTATCTGAATAACGTAAAATATAATTGGTGCCCCCCAAGAGGTCGTAAATAATGCCACTACCAAATTCACAACCAATGTCTACAGTATCACCACACATACTGTATAACGTAATAGCTTCAGTACCTCCATCAGTATTTAAAATAGAAAGGTTACCATCTACGGGCATGGTAAACTCATACCACACATCTAGATATACATGACTGGCATCTGCATCACACGGGTTGAGTAATGTCGGATCTGATGAAGCAGTTGCTGCTCTTAAATCTGTAATTACTGTTAGCTCTTCAGTAGTTGTTACCACTAATGTTTCTCTGTCTACACATTCATCATTTGCAATAGACTGCAACGCTGTTAGTGTCATTGTTGTACTACTTGTTGCCTGACTTTCAGCTATAGAATGTCTTAAAAAGTAGGTCTCTCCTATAGTAAGACCTTCAAAAATACCATCATCTACAAAACAACCAATCTCATTAACCGTATCACAAGCGTCATACAATGTTAATCTATCAAAAACAAACAATCCTGAAACACTTATATTTCCTTGTACAGGCATGGTAAATTCAAACCATTCGTCTGGGTTAATAGTGTTTTCGTCACAGGTACCTGTTATTGAACTTGGACTCGCATTTCTTAGGGTAGAAGTAATGGTTGCTGTAGGATCATCCATTCCTGTTTGTGTAAATGTAATGTTCTCTGCGGTACTACAGGTATCATTTGTAATTTCCTCATACACTTCCATAACTAGTGTACTTGCAGTTGCTTGACCTTCTGCCATAGAGTGTCTTAGTAGATATGTTGTTCCACTCGTTAAATTATACAACAATCCGCTATTGGTTCTACAACTTATCTCGGTAGCGGTATCGCAAGCACTGTACAGTGTCAATTTATCAAAAACAAACAATCCTGTGACACGTATGTTACCATTTACTGGCATCGTAAACTCATAAAATACATCTAGGTTTACTGAGTTAGCATCACAAGTCCCATCAATGCCACTATCAGAGGCATTTGGTATATTACTTGTCTTTGTTACCTCAAAATTTCCAGCTCCATTTACAGCAAACACCATGGGGTCTGCCATATCGCAATCATTGTTTGAGGCTCCTTGTAAAAGCTCAATAGAGAATGTTACTGGATTTGTCGAGTTTGTATTGGCATGTCTCATTTTGTAGGTAGTGCCTCCTGTTAATGCTAACAGCAAACCATTTCCTCTTTCACATTCTACTTCAGTAGCAGTATCACAAGCTGTGTAGAGTGTTACATAATCAAAAACAAAAAGACCTCCAGACAACCTTACATTACCATCAAATGGCATGGTAAATTCATAAAAAACATCATTAAAGCTTCCATTAGAACTACAAGAATCTGTAATAGCACTTGGAGTTGATGTAGCAAACAAGGACGTTACTGTGGCCTCATCATTGCCATTAGCATTTGTAGTAAAAACTAAAGGTTCGGGGGTGGCACAATCATCACTTCCACTAATCGGGAATGCTTGTATGGTAAAATCATACATTCCATTACCATTGTTGAATCTTGCATATTTTAAGGTGTACTCTTGACCAGCGATTAACCCATTTACAATATCATCATTAAAGAAACATGCTATTTCGGTCCCACCACAACTATCATATACATTAATGTAATCATTACTTGAGATATTAGAAATCACAACATTACCCGATACAGGCATGATAAAATTGTACCAAACATCTGGATCTGTAAAACCAACGCTTTCACAACTTCCTTCCTGAGTATCTGAAGCTCCTTGCGTATTTGCTGTATACGTATTTGCTGTAGTAGTACTAACCGCAATCGTTTGACTAGTAGCGCAGGTATCATTTGCAGGTGGCTCAAAAGCTTGCATGGTAAAACTATAGGTTCCGCTACCATTATTATATCTAGCAAATCGTAGAATATAATCTGTGCCACCTGTTAAATTATAGACAGAACTATTTCCAAAAAAACATGCAATTTCGGTCCCACCACAACTATCGTAAATGGTAATATAATTATTAGATGCGTTATTTGAAACCAATATGGAGCCATCAACTGGCATGGTAAAGTTGTACCAAATATCGGGATCTGTAAAACCCGGGCTTTCACAACTTGCTTCTATTGTTTCGCTGGCGCCAGAGGTACTAACCGTATAATCTGTGGGCATCATTTCGCTTACAATAAGTGTATCACTGTTGGCGCATTCATTATTAGTAGGTTCTTCAAAAGCCTGAACTGTAAAATCAAAGCTGCCGCTACCATTATTAAATCGAGCAAATTTTAGAATATAATCTTGACCTGCAGCTAATCCATAGACGATACCATCATCAAAGAAACAAGCAATTTCGGCACCACCACAACTAGTATAAATATTTATGTAATCGTTGTTAGTAATTCCTGTAACACTAATGTTCCCATTTACTGGCATCGTAAAATCGAACCAGACATCTGGATCAGTAAAACCAGGGCTTTCGCAACTTCCCTCCACTGTTTCTGTAGCATCTACAGTATTTGCAGTGTAGGTGTTGGCCATTACGGTGCTTATTGTAATGTTTTCGCTAGTTGCACAGGTATCATTTGCGGGCTGTGCCATGGAGATGGATGTTGCTAAAAACAACAAAAGGAGTACTACTTTTCTCATAATTGTAAGGTTTTTGGGAGGAGAGTTTATGTTACTAAATTAAATGATACATGGCGAATACGTGTATTTTTTTAGTCAATGAGCGTTTTTTTTAGCCAATGCACATATTTTAAGGATAAAGCACCCCATTTTGTTAACTTCTTTCTTATTCTGAAATATGAGATCTCGAGATTATCGCTATTTTTACTCCCCTATGGCCAAAACAAAAACCACCTTTTTCTGTCAAAACTGCGGCGCTCAATTTGCTAAGTGGCAAGGACAATGTACCTCCTGTAAAGAATGGAATACCATTGCCGAAGAGGTGATTCAAAAAGCAGAAAAGGTAACCTGGGATATTTCAGAAAAAAACACAGCAACTGCAAAAAGAGCTGCAAAGCCTTTAAAAGTTGCCGACATATCTACCCATGCCGAAGCAAGAATAGATACCAAAAATCAAGAATTGAATCGTGTACTCGGAGGTGGTTTGATTCCCGGAAGTTTGACACTTTTAGGAGGAGAACCAGGAATTGGTAAAAGTACCTTGATGTTGCAAATTGCCTTACAACTTCCTTATAAAACACTATATGTTTCGGGAGAAGAGAGTGCTCAACAAATAAAAATGCGTGCCGAGCGTATCCATCCTAATAGTGAACACTGCTACATTTTAACGGAAACCAAAACACAGCATATTTTCAAGAATATTTCAGAAATGCAACCCGATATTGTGGTGATAGATTCTATACAAACCCTGCACACAGATTATATAGAAAGCAGTGCTGGAAGTATTTCGCAAATAAGAGAAACAACAACAGAGCTTATAAAGTTTGCCAAAGAAACCGCTACTCCGGTTATTTTAATTGGGCATATCACCAAAGATGGAAACATTGCTGGACCCAAAATTTTGGAGCATATGGTAGATACTGTGCTTCAGTTTGAAGGAGACAGAAACCATATTTATAGAATTTTACGCGCCAATAAAAATCGTTTTGGAAGTACTAGCGAACTAGGTATTTACGAAATGCAAGGCAGTGGTTTACGAGAAGTTTCAAATCCTTCGGAAATATTATTGTCTAAAAATGAGGAAGAATTAAGTGGTACTGCAATAGCCTCTACACTTGAAGGCATGCGCCCTCTTATGATTGAAATACAAGCCTTGGTCTCAACAGCTGTCTACGGAACTCCACAAAGAAGCGCAACTGGGTATAATGCCAAAAGGCTTAACATGATTTTGGCAGTGCTCGAAAAACGGGCTGGTTTTAAGTTAGGTGCTAAAGATGTGTTTTTAAACATTACGGGAGGAATCTCTGTAGACGATCCTGCCATAGATTTAGCAGTAGTTGCCGCAGTGCTGTCTAGCAATGTAGATATCACTATTGACAAACGCATGTGTTTTGCTGCCGAAATTGGATTGGCAGGAGAAGTACGTCCTGTAACCCGAGTAGACCAACGCATTTTGGAAGCCGAAAAATTAGGGTTTGAAAGTATTATCATTTCAAAATACTGCAAACTACCCAAAGAAACCTATGGCATACAGATTATTAAATTAGGGAAGGTGCATGATGTGGTGAAGCATTTGTTTGGGTAATTAGAAAAAAATGAGTTTTCTTTAGAAGGTTTATAGCCCAAGTTTTAAATTCAATTTTAGCCTTTAAACATATGAAAAATGATTCTGATTTATAATTCCGAACACCTAAATTATAATCGAAAACCTTTAATTGAAAGTATCTATTGAACTTGCGCTAAAATCAATAATTATGTGCAAAAATAATTTACTAAAAGTTGTATTACTATTTTCAATGTTTGTGTTTTCACAAGAAAAACAAAACGCAGAAACAAATCTATTTGGGCTAGATGAAGAAATTGAAACACTTATAAAAGAATACCACGCAGCAGGTCTTGCCATCACTATTCTTAAAGATGGAAAAACCATATACAACAAAGGTTATGGGTATCGCGATCTAGAGAAAAAACTTCCCGTAAATGAACATACTGTTTTTGGCATTGGGTCCTGCACAAAGGCATTTACAGCGAGCTTATTAGGAATACTTGAAGGAGAAGGCAACCTAAAATTAACAGACAAACCAAGTCAGTATATTCCAGAATTAAGATTTTATAGTAATAGTATGAATGAAGAAATTAAAATTCATCATTTGTTATCACATAGCGTGGGTATTTCTGGAAGAGGTTTTGATACCTCAACAGTTCTTTTCTTACCAGAAAGCAATGAACTTATTGAAAAATTGAAATATTTTGAACAAATAAACCCTTTGGGTGAAAAGTTTAATTACAATAATAGCCTTTATGGAATTTCCGGTATTATAAGTGAAAAAGTGACAGGTAGTAGCTGGAATGAGAATATTTCTCAAATGATTTTTAATCCGTTGAATATGAAAAATAGCTACTCGAAATATAGTGAGGCAAATTTGAATTCAAATTTTTCTTTTGGGTATGCTGTCAATTCTAATGATATGCCTGAAAGGGTATTGCCAGAATTAATACAAGGAAAACTTGCCGCTGGTGGAATCTACAGTACCTCTAAAGATATGGCAAAATGGGTTCAGCTATGGATTGATGAAGGTGTATACAATGGAAAACAAATGATTCCAACACATTATATTTTCGAAGCGACACAATCAAAACAAAAAATATCAAATAGCCTTACCTATGGATATGGCTGGATAATGCAAAATCTCCAAGGATATCAAACGATAGAGCACTCGGGAGCAATTTCTGGATATACATCAAATGTAGTGATGATTCCTTCAAAAAAAATAGGGATCGTTATACTAACAAATCAAACTGTTTCAAATATTAGCAATAAAATTACGAATGTAATTTTAGAAAGATTATTAGAAATTAAGATTGATGAAACTGGACATCAAATAAGATTTGAGAGAAAACCAATCATAACCTCAGCAAATACAAACACCCTGCTTACTAATGAAAATCCACCACCTTTCTCTTTAAGTGAAGTAGAAGGAGCCTATTTTAATCCTTCTTATGGAACAATTAAAATTTCATTACAAAACAATACACTATATGCAGATTTTCCTTTAACAAAAATGCGCCTTCAACACCAAGAAGGAAGTATGTTTATTGATTATTTTACTGAGGAAATTCCATTGTTTATGGGCAATTATATGGTGTTTGATTTTTCTAAAGACACCCATAATTCTATAACAAGCTTGTCGATAAATCTAGATGAAAGGCCTGTTGTATTTAATAAACAAAACTAATAATTAGTGAAATTGAAAACAAATTATTGAAAATTTTGAACGATCAAAAAAGAGCTTACAGAAAATAAAGAGTGAATTAATATACTTACTTAAAATACAAAGCAATAAATCCCTGAAAAAAGATGAAAACAGCAGGATACTCTAGCACACCACTCGCAAAAAAATTAGGAATAAAAGAAAAGGATACTATACAGGTTTTTAATTTCCCTAAAAACTACTTAGATTTCTTTTTTGACTTTCCCCAGGGTGTGAAAATAATACCAGAAACCCGTGTTATACTTGAGATCGATTTCATTCATATATTTTGCAAGAATGAAGATGAGTTAATTGAGTCTTTTCCAATAGCCAAATCAAATCTCAAAAAAAGCGGAATTTTATGGATTAGTTGGCCAAAAAAGAGCTCGAATATTGCAACAGATTTAGATAAATTTACAATAATAAACTTTGGACTAAAAAATGGCCTTGTAGACACCAAAGTTGCGGCTATTGATAGTACCTGGAGCGGGCACAAATTTATGTATAGGCTAAAAGATAGATGAATAAAACACAAGGGGTAAAAACAACTAAAATCTACAAGTTAAAATTATAGCCCTACGAAAAAAAAGTAGACTTCTTTTGGAGAATTTAAAGTACTTTAGCACTCAAACTCAAGTGTCCAATCTATTAACAAAATCGTTCTCTTCAAAATAAAAAAATACAGATGCCCATAGAAAACATCCCGGAAATTTACTTTAGTGACAAAAAAGAGCATCCAGATTTATTTGTCTACGATTTTAAAATGTCAAGTGATGTTGTTAAAAGTAAAGTTAATTTAGGAATGAACATGTTTAGCTTCTTACAAGTTGGAAAGAAGCAGGTACATTTTGCTGGAAACTCAGTTGCAGTTAATAAAGACCAATCGTTAGTGCTTAAAAAAGGAAATTGGTTATGGACAGAGTTACTAGATTCAGAAGCAGTTTATTATTGTAAGTTATTCTTCTTTTCTGAAGAAAAACTTGTTGCGTTTTTAAAAAAGCACACAGAAAACAATCAAAACATTACAGGTAAAATACCCTATTTTATTATTAAAAATGACTCCTATATAAATTCATATTTAAATTCTCTTAGTTCAATCAGTGAAGTTCCCTTAGCGTTTTTAAATAATTTACTTTCTTTGAAATTTGAAGAATTGATGCTTTATCTTTTACAGAAATATGGAAAAACATTTGAACAATACCTGCATTCTTTAATTAATAGAGAAGCTTCATCTTTTAATAAAATTATAGAAAACCAAATACATTCTAATTTAAAACTGGAAGAAATTGCATTTTTATGCAATATGAGTTTATCAACTTTTAAACGTCACTTTATAAAAGAATATAGTATCTCTCCTGGAAAATGGTTTAACGATAAGCGTCTTTTAAAAGCAAAAGAAACCTTAGAAAAAGACCAATTAAAACCCTCAGATATTTATTTAGATTTTGGATACAATAACCTTTCAAATTTTAGTGTCGCCTTTAAAAATAAATTTGGATATAATCCCAGTGAAATAACTCCTTAATTTTCTTATTTCACTTTTAGCTTAAAAAATAGTTGACCTTTTTTCATAAGTCATTGAACTGTTTTAGTAACAAGATTCTTTACCTCTACAAGTAAATTTGCTTCAAAATAATAACTTCACTAAAACATATAATTATGAACATTACTTTAGAACAGGCAGAAAAAGCAATTGTTGCTGCAAAAGAAAAATCTATTGCAATTGACACAAAAATGAACATTGCTGTTGTTGATGCAGGAGCAAATCTAGTAGCATTTGGAAGAATGGATGGTGCTTGGTTAGGTTCTCTTGACATTTCAATTAAAAAAGCAAAAACAGCACGTTTTTTTGACATGAATACGGGTACAATTGGTGGCTTATCTCAACCTGGACAACCCTTATTTAATATAGAACACTCCAATAATGGATTGATCACTTTTCCAGGTGGTGTCCCAATTAAAAACGCATCTGGCGAAATCATTGGAGCTATTGGAGTAAGCGGTAGCTCTGTTGAAAACGACCATACTGTAGCAGAAGCTGGTGCAACAGCAATCTAATACTATACGTATCATTAAAAGAGGATAATTAGTTGTAATTATCCTCTTTTCTTTTTAAAAAAACTATGAAAAAATATATTGCCGAATGTATTGGAACGTTTGCTTTAGTGTTTTGTGGCACAGGAGCAATTATAGTAAACGAACAATCTAATGGAAGTTTAGGTTTATTAGGAATTGCTTTAACTTTTGGAATCTTGGTGAGTGCTATGATTTATATTTTTGGGAATATTTCTGGAGCACATATTAATCCGTCAGTTACAATAGCGCTAGTCATTGGCGAGTTGACAACAAAAAGAGATGCTATATTTTATATTATTGCTCAAAGTATTGGAGCAATATTGGCAAGTCTAGTACTGAAATTTACATTCTCTAAAACAGTAACTTTTGGTGAAACCATTCCTTCTGGCACCATACTAGAATCATTTATATTAGAATGTATTCTTACATTTTTTTTAATGCTTACCATTTTAGCAGTAACCTCTAAAAAAGAGTTTTCAAATATAGCTGGGGTTGTAATTGGTGTTGCTGTAACGGGAATTATCTTATTTGCTGGTCCCATCTCAGGAGGCTCATTTAATCCTGCTAGAAGTATAGCACCTGGTCTTGTGTCTGGAAATAGTAAAGCACTTTGGATCTACTTAACTGCACCAACAGTTGGTGCTATCGTTGCAATGTTAGTTTGGAAATATTTTACGAAACAAACTGCTCCTTTAAAAAACAAATAAAAGCCAAAAAAAGTAGCCCAAAGTAAATTTTTTCTAGGGTGCCGGATTAGGTATTGCAGTATGAACAGCTTCTATTTCCCTTAAAATTTCAGCAGAAAGAGAAATAGCAATACTATCTATATTTTCTGAAAGTTGCGCTATAGAAGTAGCTCCAATAATATTACTAGTTACAAAAGGTCTTTCGTTAACAAAGGCAAGTGCTAATTGCGTAAGTGTAAGGCCATGTTTTTGGGCGATATCATGATATGCCTGTGTAGCTTTAAAAGAACCTTCGCTATGGTAGCGCGAATAATTTGGAAATAAGGTAACTCTTGCTCCTTCTGGTTTTTTACCATCGAGGTATTTCCCTGTGAGCATTCCAAATGCCAGTGGTGAATACGGTAAGTAGCCAATATTTTCTTGTTGTAATACTTCTGTTAAGGCAATTTCATCTCTACGTTGCAACAAACTATAGGCGTTCTGGATAGACACCATTTTTTGTTTTCCTTTTCGGGCTTCTTCCATGTACCTCATGGCGCCAAAAGGGGTTTCATTACTCAAACCTATATGACGTACTTTACCTTCTTTTACATAGGTCTCTAAACGATTTAATATTTCGCCTATATTATCTTCCCAACGTTTATTAGCGTCATAATTATACTCTCTAACGCCAAAAATATTTACGGTTCTCTCTGGCCAATGTAATTGATACAAGTCTAAATAATCTGTCTGTAAACGGTTTAAACTTTTGTGTAATGCATCGTCTAAAGAGGCTTTACTAAAGTCTAGGTTTTCGCGCATGCAGTTAAAAATACCGCGCCCACTTCCTGTAATTTTGGAAGCCAACACCACTTTATCTCTTGTGCCATTCTTAGCAAACCAACTCCCAATATATTGTTCTGTAAGCCCTTGTGTTTCTGGGGTAAATGGCACTGCATACATCTCTGCAGTATCAAAAAAGTTGACTCCCTTTTCTAGTGCAAAGTCCATTTGTTCATGGGCTTCAGCTTCTGTGTTTTGGCGACCAAACGTCATGGTCCCTAAACAGATTTTACTTACTTCAATATTGGTATTTGGGAGGAGGGTGTATTTCATAGGGCAAAGATATCGATAATTAGGTTTTGACTAGAATTCACCTACTACTTTTGATTGTTAAATTTTAGTTGAGATTTACATCTCATTTAACAACTTATTAATTTCATCTAGTTTTGGTGTTAATACCACTTCAATACGTCTGTTTTTTGCGCGTCCTTCTTTGGAAGCATTGCTAGCAATAGGAGCATACTCTCCTCTACCCGCTGCAGTGAGGTTTTCTTTAGGGATGCTATTATTTTCGGTTAAGATGTTTACAATTGCGGTGGCTCTTTTGGTAGATAGATCCCAGTTGTTTTTAATATTTCCATTACCTCCAAAGGGTACATTGTCTGTATGACCTTCAATAAGTACTGCAATTTCTTTATTGTCTGCCAATACGGTTCCTAAAGCTTCAACTGCTTCTCTACCTCTACTATTTACGGCCCAACTTCCACTTTCAAACAATAATTTATTTTCCATAGAGACATATACTTTACCATCTCTTTGCTCTATGGTGAGGCCATTGCCTTCAAAGTTGGTAAGCGCCTTTGAAATGGCATCTTTTAAGGCGCGCATTTTAGCATCTTTAGCAGCAATAATAGCCTCTAATTCTGCCACTCGTTGTGCACTAGCATCTAAATCTCGTTGTGCTCGCTGAATGTTTTTCTCTTTATCTAGTAGCGCTTGTTCTTTGGCATTTAACTCGCGTTCTTTTGCTTCTAATTCTGCTAATAAAGCGCGGTTACGTTCTAGAATTTCTTGAAGGTTTTCATCACTATTGGCAACCAAAGCATCATAACTTTCTTTCAATCTATCATAGGCACTTTGGGTGGCAGCTAGGTTCATTTCTGCTCGGGTTTTTTCTCCAGTAAGTTGCTCTATTTGATTGTTTAGTCTTTCTAGGCCTACAACACCGTTTGCAGTACCAAGACCATCTAATTGAGATAATAATTCGGCATTTTCTGAAGCTAAGGCTTCATTTTTGGCTTGCTCATCTTCAAAAATAGCTTTGGAAACGCAGCTGCTCAATAAGCTTGTCAATGCTAAAACTAAAAGTAGGGTTTTTGTATTCATGGGGTTGTTTTAATGTGGGTTGTTATTTAAAATTTCCGAGGTGAATAGTAGCCTTTAAAAAGCCAATTCTACTAGGTGCGGACAATGATCACTATGCACCGCTGCCGGTAATATAACGGCACGTTTAATGTTTTCTTGTAAGGGTGTGGATACCATATTGTAATCGATACGCCAGCCTTTGTTATTGGCTCTGGCATTGGCGCGATAACTCCACCAAGTGTAGTTGTGCGGTTCTTTATTGAGGTGTCTAAAACTATCGATAAAGCCACTTTCCATAAAATCTGCAATCCACTTACGTTCTACAGGTAAAAAACCACTTGTGTTTTTATTTGCCTCCGGATTATGGATGTCTATTGCTTCATGACAAATATTATAATCGCCACAAATCACCAAATTTGGATAGTCTTTTTTTAGCGTATTGATATAGTCTTGAAACAATGCCATGTATTCTAGTTTATGTTCCAACCTAGCAATATTAGTTCCGCTTGGCAGGTATAAACTCATCACACTTACTGCATCAAAATCGACTCTAATATTTCGACCTTCAAAATCCATAGACTCAATACCTGTACCGTATTCAATGTGTTTGGGTTCTTGTTTGCAAAAAATTGCTACACCACTATACCCTTTTTTCTGTGCGCTAAACCAATAATGGTAAGGATATCCTGCCGCTTCAATCGCTTCAACCTCCACTTGTTCTTTTACTGCTTTTGTTTCTTGAATACATACCACATCTGCATCTGTAGTTTGCAACCAACCTAACATATCTTTACGCATGGCTGCGCGAATTCCGTTTACATTGTAACTTAGTATTTTCATGCTACTAAAGTAAATAAGATTGTATTTTTACGAAGCGCTATTTTTGAAAGGTTTTCACAAAACAATCAACAAATTAAAAAAACCTACGTTTATAAGATATCGTATCTAAGTTTGACCTTCGAGATGGTCCTTCACTTATGAAGCAATTGCTCTTTTTCTTGCTCTTTTTCATGGCCTTTGTAGGCTATGCACAAGAGGGTGCTTCAAACTATAAAAGTAAAAAAATAGCTGTTTCCGATAGTATTGTGGTGGATAGTGTGGCGCTAAATCCAAGTACGTTTGTGATTAAAGACAACCAAGGGTTTGTGATAGATTCGCTATTGTATGAAGTAGATTATGCTAAAGGGCTCTTGTTTCCTTCGGAAATTTTAGTTGCCAAAACCGATTCCTTAACGATTGATTATTTGGTCTTTCCCGAATTTTTAACCAAAGAATATTTTCAGTTTGATGAAAACATCATTGTAGAACGCACCGGTGCCATAGACAAATTATACGCGTTGGACCAAAGCACCAGAGACAACACCTTTACACCTTTTGATGGATTAAATACCGCAGGAAGTATCTCTAGAGGGATTACTATTGGGAACAATCAAAACGCTGTGGTAGACTCGCAACTCGATTTACAAATCACGGGAAAGCTAAGTGATAAAATTTCCATTCGTGCTTCGATACAAGATGCCAATATCCCCAACCAACAAGGAGGGTATTCTCAAAACCTAGACGAATTTGATCAAATTTTTATAGAGCTGTACAGTGATGATTGGAACATCCGTGCTGGAGATGTAGACTTGCAAAATCAAGACAGTTATTTTGGACGCTTTACCAAAAAAGTGCAAGGGATTTCTTTAGGTGGAACCCTAACTCATGAAAGCGGAGCCAAAACAAATGCATTTGCTGCGGGCGCATTGGTACGTGGTGTTTTTAGCAGCAGTAATTTTGTTGGGGAAGAAGGAAACCAAGGTCCGTATAAATTAGTAGGCCCCAATGGTGAATTGTTTGTGCTTATCGTCTCTGGAAGTGAAAAAGTGTATGTGAACGGTATTTTATTAGAACGAGGTGAAAACGAAGATTATATAATCGACTATAATGCTGGTGAAGTTAAATTTAACCCTACGTATCCTATCACGGCCAACATGCGTATCAGGATAGAATATCAATTTACAGAGCGTAACTATACCCGTTTTATTGGCTACGGTGGTGGTGGTTACACATCAGATACGTTTGATATTAGCGCATATGTGTATAGCGAAAATGATGCTAAGAATCAACCCTTACAGCAATCTCTTTCTGAAGAACAAGTCGCTATTCTTCAAGCAGCAGGAGATGATATGGATGCCATGACAGCTCCATCGGCAGTGCCCGATACTTTTGAAGAGGGTAAATTTTTATATAAGAAAGAAATTGCGATTAATGGAGATGAAATTTTTGTATTTTCCAACAATCCAGAAGACGAACTCTTTAATGTTCGCTTTACTTTGGTGGGTGCTAATCAAGGAGATTATGTGTTATCTCAAACCTCAGCTATCAATCGCATTTTTGAATATGTTGCTCCCATTAATGGGGTTCCCCAAGGAGATTTCGCTCCCTTTGTAAGGCTTGTTGCGCCTACAAAATTACAAATTGGTGGTGTAAAAGGCAGCTACCGCCCGAGTGATAAAACAAATATCGCTTTTGAACTTGCTGGTAGTCAAAATGACTTAAACTTATTTTCTGATATTGATAATGAAGATGATGAGGGCTATGCAGCGCATCTGGACATACAACAAAACATTCTTACAAGACCCGATAGCCTTGTCATTGCAGCGGTAGGTTCTTTTGATTTTATAAACCGAAATTTTAGAAGCATTGAACGCCTTTACAATGTCGAATTTAATCGCGACTGGAATTTAGTAAACCCCTTGGGTGATAGAAGATATATTACTGCGGGTGCTACTTTTAATTCGAATCGTTTTGGAGCTGCTCAATATAGTTTTCAGCAACTCAATTTCTCTGAAAATTATGATGGAATTCGACATGAAATTGTTGCGAATACGAAAGTAGATAAGTTGGTGGTAACTGCACAAGGTAGTTTTCTCAACAGTGAAAGTGAAACCCTAGACACCCAATTCTTAAGAGGAAATGCTACAGCAATCTATGCTTTTAAAGGAGCATGGGCAGGTGCAAAAACAGGTTTTGAAGACAATACAGTTCGTGATATTGCTCAAGACACACTTACCCCTTTAAGTATAAAATATAGTGCTTATGAGGTTTTTGCTGGCCTTGGTGACAGTACAAAGGTATTTGTACAGGCTGGATATCAATATCGCACCAACGATAGTCTTCGAAATAGCTCGGTACAACGTGTCAATAAAAGCAATACGTTTTATGCAGATTCTAAGCTTCTAAATTCTCAAAATGCTCAGTTGTCACTCTTTGCAAATTATAGAGTTTTAGAAACTGTAGATGAAGAAGCCACAGAGAAATCACTTAATGCGCGATTACTTTACAATCAAACATTGTTTAAAGGTTTTATTAGACTCAATACTACACTATCTTCCAATAATGGTGTCATACCTCAACAGGACTTTACCTATGTTGAAGTAGACCAAGGAGAAGGGATTTACACCTGGAATGATTACAATGAAAATGGGATTCAAGAATTAGAAGAATTTGAAATTGCTCAGTTTCAAGATGAAGCAAATTTTATACGCATCTTGTTACCCAACCAACGCTTTGTGAAAATAAGAGAAAACAAATTTGGGCAATCACTCACTCTCAATCCCCAACAATGGTCTGGTAAAACTGGATTTTTAAAAATCCTCTCAAAGTTTTATAATACTACTTCTTATGTGATAGATCGAAAAGTACGAAGAGCCAATGAAGATTTTAACATCAACCCATTTGAAGACGGGGGTGAAAATCAATTAGGACTGATCTTAAACTTTAGAAATGCACTATTTTTTAATAGAGGAAAGCAGCACTACACGACAAATTACACCTATTTATCAACCGAAACAGACAACTTACAATCATTAGGTTTACAGTCTAGCAAACTAGAAAGTCATCAATTAACCTTTACTCATAAGTTATGGCAAACATGGTTGGTTTCGGCAAAAGGAATAACGGGGAGCAATGAAAGCATCTCAGAAAACTTTGAAGGAAGAAATTTTAACCTAGAGACCTATGAGATTAACCCTAAAGTTTCCTATTTATTAAATAGCCAAACCCGTTTTGATGTATTTTACAATCTTATAAACAAGGACAATACTATAAATGGGCTAGAAATGTTAGACCAGCAAAAATTAGGGGTTTCTTTTGCCTATGCAAATGCTGAGAAAATCTCGGTAAATGGTGAGTTTACATTTATAGAAAATGCTTTTGAGGGAAATGCTTTTTCTCCCGTGGCCTATCAAATGTTAGAAGGATTGCAGCCTGGAAATAATTACACATGGCGTTTATTGTTTCAGAAGCGTATCACAAAATATTTAGATGCAAACCTAACATATAATGGCCGAAAAAGTGAGACAAGCAATACGGTACATACTGGAAGTATTCAGCTAAGAGCTTTCTTTTAATGTACGAAACAATTATTTGTCATCTCATATTTCCGCAAAAAAAAAGAGGCCCCATTTCTGGAAACCTCTTCTTCAAGTTTAAGTAATAAATCTTAGTATTATTCAACGATAATACGTTGTACTTTGTTTAGGGTATTATCTCCAATTCTTACAAAGTAAACACCTGTAGCTACATAAGACATGTTGATGGTCTTGTTATATCCAGCTCCGTTGTGTTCTAATGTGTAGAATGCAAGATTTTGACCTAATGTATTGTATACATTCACATTTAAATCTTCTGTGTATGTTGTTGTGTTAAACTGTAAGTCGAACATCTTATTATCTGTAGATGAAATTACAAATTCAGCAGCAGAGAACGTTTCATCATCAACACCTAACTCACCAGTAATGTTTGCAGTATAGTCGTTGGTACGCCCAAATTCTAAATCTTCGCAAGGGTCGGAAACATCTCCAGTTCCATTATTTTCATCTCCACCTCTTACTCTCATTCTGTGCATACCTGTTGTTACTCCAGAAATTGATCCAAAATCAACTACAAAATTCACATCTGTATTTGCTGCTCCACCTACTCCTTCAGCTATTAACTCAGAAGTTTCAAACTCATTGTTGTCATTAAAATCGATCCAAATAGCATAGTTAGAATTTTGCCAACCTAACTGAACAACACCATCAAAAGGATTGTCATTTAATACGAAATTAAAAACAATATCTGAATCGTCACTATATCCAGCTGGATCTGTACCACAGTTTGTAGAAAAATCTTGGTCAGCTAATTCAATTAAGGTAACACCATCACCAAACTCAGCACAATTAGATGTAGGTTGGCACACAGTATTTGAAACTACAACTTCGATTGTATCGTTTGAAGTATCTGCATCAGTAGCTAATGCTGTTCCAGCTACAATAGTGTAATCCCCAATCGCAGATAAATCTTCAGTGTTTGTAAAAGTGAAGCTATCTGACTCACCCTGAGCAAGATCTCCTATATAGGTTGCGGTTACATCTGCACCACCATTGATGTTATAAAATACTGGAATTGATGTTTGATTTGCAGTTCCAAAGTTTGTTACAGTAATAGCTACTTGTTCTGCTCCTCCTAGTTGACCTGAAGTTGGTGCTGTAATTGCTGTGACACCAGTATCATTAGCAAAAAGGTTTGTAACGTCTTTACAAAATTCATCGTTATCTGGAAGTTCGTCGCCAGGTAGATTTGTTCTAGCACAAATGGTGTATGTTGTTCCTTCAACACCTAAATTAGCTGTAGCAATGAAAGTATACTCTAGATTTTCTGCTGGTGCTATGATCCCCGGAATTACTTCTTGTACAGGGGTTCCTCCATTGATTGTAAAACTTACAGGCACATTTGATATAGGATCTATCCCTAAATTACGAACCGTTACCGTTACACTTTCTGTCATTCCTAGTGCACCATCTTCTGGTTGCGAAATGTCAATCACAGCAGCATCTAAAGCAGCATCTGGAGCAATTTTAAATACAGCGACATGATTTGTAAATCTATATTCTGTGATAAACCAAAATTCGTTGTCGTTACTTGGATCTACATCTAATTTAGCATAGTCACCAAAACGTCCACCAGTACCAGTTATGTTCGCCGTACTTGCACCAAAGATAACTTCTTCTGCAGTCATCACTCCAGGATCATCTGTTGCAAAACGACCTGTATATGCTGCAGAAACTCTAAAATCTGTTGGGTTTGGAGTATCAGGACCTGCCATAGTAGTGTATCCCATACCTATGTTTCCTTGATTATCCATTGCCATACTAGCCATCCAAGCGTGTCTTCCATCTGGCGCAGTATACGTTCCTTCTTGTGCTATAGACCAAGGACCTCCGTCTACATCTTGACGAAACTCGTACCAACGAACACCAGCTCTTTCTACACTATTACTAGCTTCAACATCAACAACAAAATTAAATATTGCAGAGTTATAGGTTGGAAACTTTCTAAATTGTGCTTGGTTCATAATAGTAGATTGCAATGCATCTATTGCAGGTCCGTTTCCTGGCTGTGTTAGGTTTGCAAAACTACCTCCATCAAACACGTTAATAAATGGCTCTATATTAGTAAACACTTCTGGAGCAGAAACATTTGAGTTTCCTGGAGTATCAAAATCTACATTTACAGTCCAGATATTAATGGCATCTTGCGTTACACCGCCAAATCCGTCGTCTCTCATATAAACCAATGGTGCTCCACCTGTTGTTGGGTGAACATCATTGGTGATGTTAAATACTTGTGCACTTGTAAAGCCTTGTCCTTGCACACCAGGAATTGTAAATCCTTGAATGTTTGCCGTAGGATCTCCAGCCAATACAGCATCTCTATCTAGAGCCCATACATCTCTAGCGCCGTTATCTGTAATATAATATCCATCTCTCCAAACAGAAAGTTTGTTGTAATCATTTACTTGAGGTAGCGTATATACATCCCATGAAGAAGTTACAGGGTTCGAGCCACTAGAAACAGCAACCAATACTCCATTACCAAGGTAAGAAATCACCCATCTTTCAGCTAAGTTATCGTATGAAGCTGTTAAATCACAACATCCAGCAGAATTAAAGATAGCTGAAGGATTTGTAGGTCCTTGTACAATATTACCATCTTTGTCATAAATCATAAATCCCGTATTGTATACAACAAATGCATGATCTGGACCGATAGCGATTGCAGGATCTGAAGGTGAACCAACATTATTACCTACAACAAAATCGAATAATGCATCTCTTGTAGGGTATTTGCCCTTAAGAGGATGAGGATTTTCTACTAGATAATCATTTGTTCTTTGCGGATCTTTTTCAGGAATTACTTCCACCTTAGCAGATCTTCCGTCCTGTGGAGGCGTTGTATGAAATACGGGAGCTTCTAAATTTGATCTAGAGGCCAATGAAGGCATCGTAAATTTTTCGGCAGATGCACCAACATAGGTAAGACCGCTCTCTTGGTTTTCTTGTGCTTGCACTACAAACAAAGTTGCAAACAAAAACAAGAAAAGTGTCATTTTAATTTTCATGAGAATTTAGTTTAAGTTCAGTTTAAATTTGAAAAGGCAAGATACCACTATACATCTCTAATGAGAAAATTTAGTAGCAAATAGTGAGTTTTTAGTGAGAAATCTCATTTAGATATGAGTTTTAAGGAATCTTAAGATAAAGGTTTGGACTGCTTTACATCCAAAAAAATCCCTAGTAAGAAAAACTTACTAGGGACTAATACATGGAACCTGTATGTTTATTTAACTAATATCTTAGCATTTAATTTTGATTTAGAATTACCCATATTTACAATATAAGTCCCTGCAGAAAATCTAGACATATCAACACGAGCATTATACAAGTTGTTCGCTCCTTTTTCTACTTGCTGGTATACCACTCTTTTACCAGTAATGTCGAAAATTGCTAAGCGTAAAATATCACTAGTAACCTCTGTGCGTAATGAAATATCAAATAGTTTATTGTCTTGAGATAGTACAGACAATTCTGAAGTATCTTCATTTAAATCATTTACTCCTAACTCAATATCTGAAACCTTAAAAGAAGCAATTCTCGTTCTTCTACCTCCTGAACTCCCAGAGTATTCTGAAGTATACCAGAATGTTAAATCATCTACAGGATCTATTACTAGCTGTCCATAATCTCCGTAACGTGATCCGATAGCTCTATTTGTACCTTCAATAATTAGGGTTTCACCTAATGTCATTTGACCCAAAGGATCGCCATCTTTACGCCCTGTAAAATATAAACTTGGGTAGCTTTCACTTCCAGTTTTAATATACGCCATGGCTATGTTTCCTTCTTGATCCATTCCCATAGCTCCCATAAATACACTTTCATCTCCAACTGGGTCTGTATAGGTACCTTCTTGAAATAAGCTCCATGGGTTTCCAGCTGTTCTTCTTAACTCCATCCAGCGCAGTCCAGAAACTTTGGAGTTATTTACTGGCTCAACAACCCAGTTTACTACCATAGACTCATGTGATCCAAAATCATATCGGTGGGTTTGAAAATTTACAACATTTACAAGCGCATCAATTCTTTGGTTTGTGTTGGGTTGTTGCAGATTTGCAAAAGGATCACCATTCGTTCCTGCTATAAATGAGTCATAAGAAGATAAAGGTATTTCTAATGGCGCACTTACCGATGCAGAACTTGGGTTGCTCCAATCTACATCAAAATCCCACACTTTAATATGATCTGTACTTACACCGCCAAATGCATTATCTTGCATCCATACAATAGGTACTGGACCAGAAGCTATGCCTGCTCCCTCTGAGTGTGCAGGTTGTGGTGCATTAAATACAAGACCACTTCGGTAACTTGGCATCTGTAAAGTAACCATTTCGGCACTTGCATCTCCATTAAGCAATTTTTCTCTATTTAACGCATACATGCGACCATTTGGAGAAAAATTACCAGTTATCACAATACTGTTACCATAAATACCAAAGTGAGGATAATCTATAGTACCATTTGGATTAAATGTGAAAACATTATAACTACCAGTTGGATCTGGTGTTTGGGAAATAGCAACAATAAAACGACTCGCAGAAGGAACAAATGGACTTCTAAACTGGCTTATCATCCATCTATCAGCTTCTCTATCGTACAATACAATAGGATCTCCATTACCTGACCCTAGAGGGTTACTCAAAGATTTTGGAAAGCCAGGAGCTTGATTTCCGTTTTTATCCCATACCGACCAACCAATGTTTGTCATTTGCACATAATGATTTGGACCTACAGCACCTGTTGGATCTGTTGGAGAAACCACAGCATTTGTTAAGCCTGGAATATTAATGATTGGTGGACCCGCAACTCTTGTTTGTGGAGCCGTTTGAATAATTGGATCCACTTGCGTTGGGCTCTCCCCAATGGTTTTTAAGAATTCTGCTTTTGCTTTTCTTTTTTGACTCATATACCCTCTTGGATGCTCTTTTTTTGGAGCGTCAAGTAGATTAAACTCTGGGTAATCTCTCATGGGCTGGGTAACATAAAAGTCTTCTACACCTTGCACAGTTGTAGTTTCTAAAGTATTACTAGCGTCTTGGGCTTGTAGTGACATAGAAAATATCCCTAAAGAAACCAATGCGAAGTATTTAATTTTTTTCATCTGGTGGTATTTAAGTTTGTATTAAGTACGTAAAAATAGCAGGTTTACACCTATAATCTGCTAAAATAATAAAATATTTTTCTCACTAATTTCTACTACTAATAAACATAAGCCCCTCAAAACATACAATTTACACAAACAATACACCCTCATATTTTATTTGTATATTGAGGCATTATATTTGATTACATTTAAATTATAACACGAAAACCATATACTAATGATTGTGAAAAACATACTTTTTACTGTATCCCTTTTTGTAGCAGTTAGTTGCAATTCAAAAAAAACTGCTACTGATGCCACAAACAGCAATACAAAAACAACAATGACTCAAGAAGAAATGATGGCTAATGGTTTTGTAACTGGAACTATTGAGGAAAGTACCAAAGAAGGTGATTGTCCTTTTACCATAAAAATGACAGGAGAAGATGGAACTATCTTTTACTATGACCCAACAAACTTAGAGGATGAATTCAAAAAAGATGGAATGGATGTTATCTTTACTTTTAGAGGGCTTCGTATGATGAATAGATGTCCTAGGGCGAATCCTGTTGAAATAAAAGAAATACAAGCAAAATAACACAGTCTGAAACTCGACCATTTCAGAAAACAAAAAAATCCCAATGCTTATACTATTGGGATTTTTTATATACCTATTTTAAAGTATTTATTTTTGTAGCCAATACTTCATAGACAAGGTTTTTGAAACCAATCCAGCGATATCAGCAATTGCAATACGTTCTTGTTCCATAGAGTCACGATGACGAATTGTTACTGTTTTATCTTCTAGTGTTTGGTGATCAACCGTAATACAAAAAGGAGTGCCATTGGCATCTTGACGTCTGTATCTTTTCCCAACAGCATCTTTCTCATCGTAAAACACATTATAATCCCACTGTAAATCTTCAATAATTTCTTTTGCAATTTCAGGAAGACCATCTTTTTTAACCAATGGGAAAACAGCAATCTTAACTGGTGCCAGAACAGCTGGTAATTTTAAAACAGTTCTAGAAGAACCATCCTCTAATGTTTCTTCTTGCAACGAATTACTCATAACCGCTAAAAACATTCTATCCAAACCAATAGAGGTTTCAACCACATAAGGCGTGTAATTTTCTTTCAATTCTGGGTCAAAGAATTGCAACTTTTTACCACTATGCTCTTCATGGGCTTTTAAATCGAAATCGGTTCTAGAGTGAATTCCTTCTAATTCTTTAAAACCGAATGGAAATTTAAACTCTATATCTGCTGCTGCATTGGCATAATGTGCTAATTTTTCATGATCATGAAAACGATAATTTTCTGGACCTAATCCTAAAGAATGGTGCCATTTTAATCTGGTTTCTTTCCAGTACTCATACCATTTCATTTCTTCTCCTGGGCGCACAAAAAATTGCATTTCCATTTGTTCAAACTCACGCATTCTAAAAATAAACTGTCTTGCAACGATTTCATTTCTAAACGCTTTTCCTGTTTGAGCAATTCCAAAAGGAATCTTCATTCTTCCCGTTTTCTGGACGTTTAAGAAGTTTACAAAAATACCTTGTGCTGTTTCTGGACGTAGGTACAAATCTGTTGCACTCTCGGCAGAGGCCCCTAACTTAGTACCAAACATTAAGTTAAATTGCTTTACATCGGTCCAATTTTTTGAACCACTTACTGGACAAACAATTCCAAGATCTTCAATCAAAGCTTTTACCGCATCAAGATCTTCGGCTTCCAGCAAACGTGCTAAAGTGCTTAACATTTCAGCTTTTTTCTCACGATATCCAATCACTCTCGCATTGGTGGTCACAAACTCCTCTTCATTAAAAGCATCTCCAAATCTCTTTTGAGCCTTTTTGATTTCTTTTTGTGCTTTATTTTCAAGCTTCTCTGCGTGGTCTTCTACCAAAACATCTGCACGATAGCGTTTTTTAGAATCCTTGTTATCTATCAAAGGATCGCTAAAAGCATCTACATGTCCAGAGGCTTTCCAGGTCTTTGGGTGCATTAATATTGCAGCATCAAGACCTACAATATTTTGATGCATATACACCATGCTTTTCCACCAGTATTCGCGAATGTTTTTCTTTAATTCTACTCCGTTTTGAGCATAATCGTATACGGCACTTAAGCCATCATAAATCTCACTCGAACCAAAGATATATCCATACTCTTTTGCGTGCGAGATTACTTTTTTAAATTGATCTTCATTATTTGCCATAGCGCAAAAATAGAAAAATCCGCTGCGATATGAAGGGCAGAGGATTTTATTTTTAAAGTATTTTCTGAAATTTTATTTCAACTCTAATCTTGTGTTTCCTATTTGCCTTCCTGCATCAAAAATATTGATGATATAGGTCCCTTTCACCAATTCTTCTTCGGTAGCTTCTACAAGCGTACACACATCCAGCGCTTCATTTTCATAAAACACATTGGTTGTTGCACTATAGGCTAATAAACCGTTGTCAAAATTAATCTTGGCGTTTTCTCCAATCACAGTATTATTTGGATTAATGACTTGCACATAAATCATTCTATCACCCAACTCGGCCACTGCATTTGGTGCTATGGTATAACAAGCTCTAATGTTCTCTGCTCTTCGTGCACGTTGTGTCTCTACAATTTTACCACTACTACGAACTCTAACTCCGTCTGCTTTTAAACTAGTAATACCAATTAAAGCAGCTTTTTCTAGAGACTTAGACATCTCTGCATTTGAAGTATTTACAGAATCTACCAACTTAATGGTTTCATTTAAAACAGTGGTCGTACTATCTCGCTCTATAGACAAACGTTCATTAACTCGTATTAAACTATCTGCACGACGAAACAGTTTCTTGCGTTCGTTCTTTAAACGTCCTATTTCTGCTTTGTATCTTTTAATTAAAGAAACATTAGCTTTGGCATCTTTTACAGAATCTAACAACACTGTAATACGCTCTCTAGCAGCCAAAAGGTCTTGATCTTTTAACTCATTGTCTTGAATAATCTCATTGTAATTACTAATAAGATCTTCTAACTCATTTTGAATTTCAATCTTATCTTCTTCTAAAGTAGTCTGTGTTTCTTTACTCTCCTTAAACAAGGTAAACGTATAGACTGCCAACCCAATTAATAAGGCCGATAAAATCCCGATCAATATTTTAAAACGATTGTTGTTATTTGTTTCTGATGTCATGGGGAATATATTTATGTTAATTTAGTACATTAGAGGAGCGCAAGATACTAAAAATCAAAACTACGAAGAACATGTTTGGCTCTATTTTAAACATCTTATTTCCAGCCATTTGTAATGGTTGTGAGCGTGTACTTTCTTCACAAGAAAAAATTTTATGTACTACCTGTAGGCATCAAATTCCATTAGCTAGTTATCATACCAATAACGCAGAAACCCTAAAGAATATTTTCTACGGTAGAATTGCAGTAGAAAACGCTACCGCCTTACTAACATTTCAGAAAAAAGGAATCACACAAAAATTACTACACAATTTAAAGTACAAAAAACAAGAAGAAATAAGTGCCTTCCTAGGTGCTTGGCTCGGTGCAGAGCTAAGAGAAATCCCTGCCTATAAAAAAATTGATCTCGTTATTCCGGTGCCTTTACATCAAAAAAAAATGCGCCTTAGAGGCTACAATCAAGTTGAAGGTTTTGGAAAAGCACTCGCAACAGCATTACAAAAGCCTTATGTAGACGATGTATTGCTGAAGGTTTCAAGAACAGAATCTCAGGTATTTAAAGGAAGGGGGAAAAGAATTCAAGACACTCAAATATTTACGGTAAAGAATTCCACAAAAATAAAGAACAAACATATTTTATTGGTAGATGACATTGTTACTACAGGTGCAACACTAGAAAATTGCGCTTTACAATTATGCGAAAACACAGCTGTAAAAATTAGCATTGCTACCATGGCGATTTCTTTATGATTAGTAAGAACCTTCATCCTATTATTGAAGGTTTTGATCGATTTTTTACCATAACCCTAAAGGGAAAACCGATCAAAAAGTTAGTACTCAGCTAAACTAAATACAGGTAAATAGTGCACTTCATACTTTTTAAATACTGCGTACAGTTACGGAATACTGAATACTAATTTTTACCTATTTTTGTTTCTTCATATGCAGCAACAAAACGCCTCCACATTATATCGCCTTTTATATATTCCAATTGTATTCTTGTTTACACTTGCTTTTACAGATTGTGCCAAAAAAGGAAATCCGAGTGGCGGACTTAGAGATACCATTGCACCTGTAATTGTTAGAAGCATTCCTGAAAATTTTACAACTAATTTCGACAAGAACGAGATACGCATCACCTTTGATGAGTTTATAAAGCTTAAAGACATCTCGAAAGAGCTTATTATATCCCCTCCTTTAAAATACACTCCAGTGATTACCCCTTTGAGTGTTTCAAAACAACTAAAAGTAAAGCTCCTAGATACCCTTAGAGAAAATACAACCTACTCGTTTAACTTCGGAAATAGTATTGTAGACAATAACGAAGGAAATATTTTTCCGAACTTTAAATATGTCATGTCTACAGGAAGTTTTATTGATAGTCTTACTCTAAAAGGAACTGTTATCGATGCCTTGCTGCCCGAAACTAAGTTTCCAACGACAGTTGCCCTTTATGAAATAGATGAGACGTACACAGATTCGATTGTGTTTCTAGAAAAACCCATGTATATAGCAACTACGGTTGATGAGAGCAACACCTTTGAGTTTACCAACCTTAAAGAAGGAACTTACCAACTCATCGCACTTCAAGAAGAAAATAGAAATTATACATTTCAGCCTAAAACAGATAAAATAGGATTTTACAAAGACCTCATCACCTTGCCAACCGACAGTGTTTTTGAAGTCAAACTCTTTAAAGAAATACCCGATTTTAGGGCAACAAGACCCAAACTAGAAAGCAAGAACAAAATTTCTTTTGGCTATGAAGGTGTTGGAGAAGGCTATACCATAAACCTTCAAACACAAATGGATGCCGATTTTGAGTATCAATATTTAAAAGAACCCGGAAAAGACACGATTAACTTCTGGTTTAAACCTCCGGTTATCAAAGATTCTTTGGTGTTTATCACCTCTTATAAAGAAGAAATTTTAGATACTGCTACCGTTCGTTTTAGAGAATTGTTTGCAGACTCATTGCGTGTAAGCACTATAAATGCTGGAAGTGTTTCCGTTAAAGACACGCTTCAATTAAAGGCAAATACCCCGTTGGCTAATATTTCCGAAGCACAAATTAATATTGTAGATAAAGACACACTTGCGGTTCCTTTTACTACTAGAATAAACAGTAAAGAAAATGCTGCTGAACTTATTTTTAACAAGCAAGAAGATCAAAATTACAGCATTACTTTGTTAGAAGGTGCCCTTACAGATTACTTCGGAAATGTTAGTGACTCAACTGTGGTTAGGCAAACCATAAAAGCGGCTTCAGAATATGCCACACTCCAACTTACCCTTGCAAATGCAAGCGATTTTCCACTTATGGTGGAGCTAATTAGTGAAAAATTTGAAGTGGCAAAACAACAATACATTACACAAAACGAACCTGTCCTTTTCGATTATATCAAACCTGGTAATTACTTTATACGCCTCGTATTTGATGAAAATAAAAACAAAGTATGGGACCCAGGGCATTTTTTAAGCAAAACAGCGCCCGAAAAAATTGTGTATTATCCTTCAAAAATTGAACTTCGTGCTAACTGGAGTTGGAGCGAAACATTTACCCTAAAGTAAAGGGATCTGCATCATTTAAAAATTGTAGTTGATCTCTTGTGATATCAATGTGACTTTTTTCTAGAACAATAGTTTCTACAAAAGCAGCTTCAAAATTTTGTCTCGAAATTTGCGCTCCTAAGGCATTATAAATTGCAGAGTGACCCACATATTGATGTCCGTTTCCATCCAATCCAATTCTATTCACCCCAATGCAATAGCTCATATTTTCTATGGCTCTGGCTTTGAGTAATGCGTCCCAAGCAGCAATGCGCTTTTCTGGCCAGTTGGCAGTGTACAACAAAATATCATAACCACTGGTATTTCTAGCCCAAACTGGAAACCGTAAATCGTAACAAATCAACAAACAAATTTTAAACCCTTTAAAATCTACCATAAGATGTTTTGTTCCAGCTGTAAAAACCTCATGCTCTCCCGCTAAAGTAAAGGTGTGCTTTTTATCATAAGTACTATAGCTCCCATCTGGTTTCACAAAAAACAGTCGATTATAAAATGCGTTATTTTCTTTTATAATCACACTTCCCGTAATCGCAGCGTTTGTTGTTTTAGCCATTTTCAAAAGCCATTGAACAGTGGGTCCTGTTTCGGGTTCGGCAAGCTCTGCGGCGTTCATTGAAAAGCCAGTTGTAAACATTTCTGGCAACACAATTAGGTCTGTAGTATTTGCCAAAGGAGTTAGTATTTCAGTAAAATGAACTCTATTGGCTACTGGATTCTCCCAATGTAAATGCGATTGCACTATGGTAACTCTAAGTTGTGCTATATCCATACTCTATTTTTCTAACAAGGCTATGACGCTGGTACTATTTTGCATGGTTGCATGATCTAAGGCCGTGTTTCCTTTATCATCTTTTGCAGAGATATCTGCCCCGTGTTCTAGTAACAAGGAAACGATAGCTTCTTTGTTAAACGTAGCCGCAAAAATGAGCGCCGTAGCGCCATTAAAGTTTGCAACATTTACGTCTGCCCCTTTTTCTAGCAGTAGTTTGGCAATGTCTGTATATCCTTTAAAACAAACCCCCATGAGTGCTGTATTTCCAGAATCATCTTGGGTATTTATATCTTGTGGGTGTTCTAAAATGGCATGTACAATATCCATATGGCCATAATAGGTAGACAAAAGTAAAGGAGTAGAGCCGCGTTGGTCTTTTTCCTGAACCAATAGGGGTTTTTCTTTTAGTATAGAAATGACTTTAGCAGTTGCTCCATTTCTAATGGCGTCAAACAAAGATGCTGGCATAATATTTTAAAGTAAAGGCGAATAGTAAAGATACAATACCCGCATTAATAGAACAATAGCATTTATACTTGATTTAACAAGTATGCTGCTTTTTTTAGCGTAGCTTCCGTTTTAGCAAAGCAAACTCTAATTTGTTGAAAATCTTGCTGATGTTCATTAAAAACAGAAATAGGTATGGTTGCAATTCCAACTTCTTGGGTGAGACGTTCTGCAAAGGCAATGTCTGTTTCTTCGGAAATAGTAGAGAAATCAAGCATTTGGAAATAGGTTCCTTGCGAAGGAAGTATGGTAAACCTAGACGATTTCAGTAATGCTAAAAAGTAATCTCTTTTTTGTTGGTAAAAATTTGGCAGTGAGAGATAGGTGTTTGCATCTTCCATATAGCTAGCCAAGGCTTTTTGAAAGGGATGGTTTACACAAAACACATTGTACTGGTGTATGTCTTGAAAAGGTTTCATGAGTCTCTCTGGGGCCATACAATAGCCCATCTTCCAGCCTGTGTTATGAAATGTCTTACCAAAAGAAGCTGTAATAAAAGTACGCTGAGAAAGTGCTTCAAAACGAGCGGCACTTTGATGTTCATGCCCGTCAAAAATAATATGCTCGTACACCTCATCACTAATAAGGGTAAGATTGTGTGCTTCTGAAATTTCCTGTAACTGCAACATATCTTCTTTAGAAAAAAGCCTTCCGCTTGGGTTGTGAGGACTATTGACAATGATCATTTTAGTTTTGGGTGTAATAGTATCACGAACTTGATCCCAATCTGGAGTGTAGAAAGGCGCTAGCAATTGTATAGGCTTTACAATACCACCAAAAAGTGTTATAGTAGGTTCATAACAATCATAGGCTGGTGTGAAAATAACTACCTCGTTTCCTCTTTTAACCGTAGCAGCAATTGCTGTAAAGATAGCTTGTGTTGCACCTGCAGTTATAGTGATTTCGGTCGCCGGGTTATACAGTTTGTTATATAGGTTATTTATTTTCTCCGAAATTCTTTCTCGCAATCCCAAATCACCTGCCATAGGTGCGTATTGGTTGTATCCATCATTTATTGCCTTTGAGACCAAATGAAGCAATGTTGGATCACTCTCAAAGTTTGGAAAGCCTTGAGAAAGATTGATGGCATTGTATTGTTGCGCCATGGCACTCATTTTTGAAAAAATAGAAACTCCCATGTAGTATGTATTAGTTGCTACAATATACTAAATGGAAGCCATTTAGTTTGTTTTACCCAGTGTATATTTAAACCTCGTACGCACAAAATATTCGTTTATACGCAAAAAATATCGACAAAATAAACAAAAACGTGTGTTTGACACTAAAAATTAGTACCTTGCGCCCTGTTTTAAAAATTAGTTTCTCCTCAGAAAATGAATTGGTTATACATTATATTTCTCCAAATATTTGGATTATGTATGGGCTATGCCCAAAAAACACCTGTAGTCTTTCAAGATGATACCAGTAAAGAAGAAAAGGCAATTCAAGTTTTAATAGATTCTTCATCAATTAACTATCATAAGGGAAATTATGTTGCCTCCCTTAGATACAACTTAGAGATTATAGATAAAGCTTCTGCTATTAACAATGCGCAACTAATTAGTAAAGGCTATCGATTTTTAGCCTATGATTATTTGGCAATTGAAGACACACTTTTAGCAAGAAAGAATTTCGAAAATTCAAAGCGCTATGCTAAACTAACCAACAATAATACTAGAGTTGGAGAATCTATTATGGATTTAGGCAACTTGTACTCTTCTGCGTATCAAGACTACAAAACGGCCTACACATTTTATGATGAAGCGATTACAGTATTTAAAAAAGAAGGCGATACACTTTCGTTAACAAAAGCGTACTTTAATGTCATTGTAAATGCAATGAGTGAAAAAAATTATAGTAGCACATATAAATACTTAAGACTATTAGACAACCCAGGTTATCATAAATTTCTTGATGATTCCTTTAAAAATTCATTAGATGTCTATTGGTGCGATTACTATTTATTTGGAGAAGAAGACTATGAAAAGGTAATAGAATATGCACTGAAAGCTGTCCCTTTTGCCAAAGAAAATAAGTACTATAATAATTTAGCAAATCTATATTCTGCACTGAGTGATAGCTATTATGAACTAAAACAATACAAAGATGCGGCAGAATATGGAGTACTATATGATGAAGCAAATCAAATAAATCTTAATCGAACTAGAGATGCCATCTCTGAAGGAGTAGCAGCAAAATACCAAATAAAAGAGTATCAAAAAAATGCTGCCGATGCTGAAGAAAAAGCACAACTGCAAAAAGAAATTGCATCCAATAAAAATACACTTAACAATGTTCTAATTATTGTTTGTCTTATTGGTTTTTTACTCCTAATCTTCTTGTATGTAGCCTATATTAAAAGAAAAGATCTAAATATTGCACTGTTAGAAAAAAACAAAGAATATCTAGAAGCAAAGAAAAAGTCAGATCACTTAGCCAAAGCAAAAAGCAAGTTTTTTTCTACGGTTAGTCATGAATTAAGAACACCTTTGTATGGTGTTATAGGTTTGAGCACCATATTACTTGAAAACGAAAAATTAAAAGAACATCAAAAAGATCTAAAATCTCTCAAATTTTCTGCAGATTATTTATTGGCACTAATTAATGATGTACTTCAAATAAATAAAATAGATTCTAATACTATAGAAAACCAAAATGTTTCTTTTAACCTAAGAGAACTTATTAGGAGTATTGAAATGTCTTTTGAGTACATACGATTACAAAACAACAATACTATTGTTCTTGATATTGCTTCAGACATACCAAAAATCATTATTGGGAATAGTGTTCGTTTGTCACAAATACTAATGAATTTAGTTGGAAATGCATGTAAGTTTACTGAAGATGGTACTATTACAATTCAAGTAAAACCAATTAAAATTGAAGAAAATAAAACAACATTAGATTTTTCAATAAAGGATACAGGTATTGGTATTGCTGAAGACAATCAGGCTCATATGTTTGATGAGTTTACACAAATTGAGAATTTAGATTCAACCTACCAAGGCACTGGTCTTGGGTTGCCCATTGTTAAAAAGCTTTTAGCACTTTCTAATTCTGAAATATTCCTGAAAAGTGAACTAGGAAAAGGTTCAGAATTTAGTTTTTCTCTAGACTATGAAATTGCATCTCACCTTGAAACAGAAAAAGAATCGGCAGTTATTGATATTTCTGCCTTAAACGGAAAGAAAGTTTTGGTAGCAGAAGACAATAGAATCAATCAAATTGTCACTAAAAAGATACTAGAAAGTAAAGATATAATTTGTAGTATCGCCAATAATGGAGAAGAAGCAATTGCGCTTTCAAAAGATAACGACTACGATCTCATACTAATGGATCTTAACATGCCAGTTAAAAATGGATTTGACGCTTCTATAGCTATCAGGAAAAACAATAATGAAACTCCTATTGTTGCATTAACCGCTGTAGAGGTAGAAGAAGTGCGAAACGAAATATACTTTGCTGGAATGGATGATATTATTATCAAACCCTACGATACTGAAAAATTCGTCGCCACGATCATCGAAAATATGACAGGTGACAGGAAACAAAAAAATAAGTCCACTAAAAAAGCTGTCTAATAAAAAACCCAAGCCTAATGCTTGGGTTTTTTATTGATTTTTAATGCTTTGTTATCCTTTTAGACTTGCCGTCAAATACTCACGATTCATACGTGCTATATTTTCTAGAGATATCCCTTTAGGGCATTCTACTTCGCAAGCTCCAGTATTGGTACAATTACCAAATCCTTCTTTGTCCATTTGCTCTACCATGTTTAAAACACGTTCTGTAGCCTCAACTTGACCTTGAGGCAACAATGCATATTGAGAAACTTTTGCAGAGGTAAAAAGCATGGCGCTGGCATTTTTACAAGCAGCAACACAAGCACCACAACCGATACAAGTTGCAGCGGCAAAAGAATCGTCTGCATCTTCTTTATTTACAGGAATAGCATTCGCATCAATGGTATTTCCAGAAGTATTCACTGAAATATACCCTCCAGCATGTTGAATTCTATCAAAGGCACTTCGATCTATCATTAAATCTTTTACCACAGGGAATGCTTTCGCTCTAAAAGGCTCAATAACAATGGTATCACCATCATTAAACTTACGCATGTGTAACTGACAAGTAGTGACCAAACGATCTGGACCATGAGGCTCTCCATTAATCTGTAATGAACAGGAACCACAAATTCCTTCTCTACAATCGTGATCAAACACTACAGGATCGTCTCCTTGATTGATTAATTGCTCGTTTAACACGTCTAACATTTCTAAGAAAGACATATCTCCTTCTACACCATCAATAGGGTATGTTTGCATACTCCCTTTTGCATTGGCATTTTCTTGTCTCCAAATTTTTAAAGTCAATTTCATAGCTCTCTTATTTATATGAACGTGTTTTTAATTCTATGTTATCAAAAGTCAGCGCTTCTTTATGAAGTACAGCATCTTTTGGTGCTCCTTTATACTCCCAAGCAGAAACAAACTTAAAGTTCTCATCATCTCTTAATGCTTCTCCTTTTTGTTCTCCGTCTTGTTCTACGCTTTCTTCTCTAAAGTGACCTCCACAAGATTCATTTCTGGTAAGTGCATCTTTTGCAAACAACTCTCCTAATTCTAAGAAATCTGCCACACGACCTGCCTTTTCTAATTCTTGATTTAGGCTTCCTGTAGTTCCCGGCACTTTTACGTTTTTCCAGAAATCTTCTCTCAAAGCTGCAATTTCATCAATAGCAGACTCAAGATCTTTAGCATTACGCGACATTCCACATTTGTTCCACATGATTTTACCTAATTTTTTATGGTAATAATCTACAGTATGTGCTCCCGTACCACTCATTAATTTATCGATACGTTCTGTAACTTCTTTTTCTGCTTCATCAAACTCCTTCGTATCTGTTGGTATTGCTCCTGTTCTAATATCCTTAGACAAGTAATCACCAATGGTATATGGCAATACAAAATAACCGTCAGCCAGCCCTTGCATAAGTGCAGAGGCTCCTAATCTATTAGCACCATGATCAGAAAAGTTTGCTTCTCCAGTTGCATACAGCCCTTCTACTGTGGTTTGTAAGTTATAATCTACCCAAAGACCACCCATGGTATAATGTACTGCAGGGTAAATCATCATTGGTGTTTTGTATGGGTTCTCATCCACAATCTTTTCATACATCTGGAATAAGTTACCGTATTTGTTTTCTATAACGGCAGCTCCCAAATCGTAGATGGTTTGCTCAGATGGGTTTGCAATTTTCTCCGTAAGAGCTTTCTCTTTTCCATAGCGCTCAATCGCGCTTGCAAAATCAAGGTAAACAGCCTCTCCAGTTTTATTAACTCCAAAGCCAGCATCACATCGCTCCTTAGCAGCTCTAGAGGCTACATCACGAGGCACCAAGTTACCAAAGGCTGGGTAGCGGCGCTCTAAGTAATAATCTCTATCTTCTTCAGCTAATTGTGTTGGCTTTAGTTTTCCAGCTCGTATCGCTTCTGCATCTTCTTTCTTTTTAGGTACCCAAATACGACCATCGTTACGCAATGACTCTGACATCAATGTTAACTTAGATTGGTGTTCTCCAGATACTGGAATACAAGTAGGGTGAATTTGTGTGTAACATGGATTTGCAAAGAATGCTCCTCTACGGTGCGCTCTCCAAGCAGCAGTTACATTACTTCCCATAGCATTTGTACTCAAAAAGAATACATTTCCATATCCTCCAGAAGCCAATACTACAGCATGTGCCGAATGACGTTCAATAGCACCTGTAACTAGGTTACGCGCAATAATACCTCTTGCCTTTCCATCTACCTTTACCACGTCTAACATTTCATGACGGTTAAAGGCCTGTATTTTCCCTCTATTAATTTGGCGATTCATGGCAGAATACGCTCCTAATAATAATTGTTGTCCCGTTTGTCCTTTGGCATAAAAGGTTCTTGAAACCAATACCCCACCAAAAGAACGGTTGTCTAACAAACCACCATACTCACGCGCAAAAGGAACTCCTTGTGCTACACACTGATCAATGATGTTGGTAGACACCTCAGCCAAACGGTATACATTAGCTTCACGAGAACGGTAGTCTCCTCCTTTTACAGTATCATAAAATAATCTATAGGCAGAATCTCCGTCTCCTTGGTAATTTTTTGCTGCATTGATTCCTCCTTGTGCTGCAATAGAGTGCGCACGCCTTGGTGAATCTTGATAGCAAAACGTTTTTACATTGTACCCAAGTTCTGCTAAGGTTGCTGCAGCACTTCCTCCTGCAAGTCCAGTACCAACTACAATAACATCTATGTTACGTTTGTTGGCTGGATTTACTAGGTTAATTTCGTTTTTATGTTTTGTCCACTTTTCTGCTAGTGGTCCTGAAGGTATTTTCGAATCTAATATCGACATAGCAATAGTTTTTAGTGTGGAATTTGATTTAAGTGTAAGTACAATGCAATAAAAATGAATCCTAACGGGATGGCAATTGCATATACTTTTGCAAATTTTGTTAAGCCTACAGAGTATTTGTTGTTAAAACCAACACTCTGGAAAGAAGACGCAAAGCCATGCCATAAGTGTATCGCTAGCAATACAAATGAAAGCACATACAGTCCTACACGAACTGGGCTTTCAAACTTATGCACCGTTTCTGCATAATATCTTGTAGGATCTTCTGGGTGCGATTCTACATATTTGTGAATCATCTCAGGAATCCAAAAATCGTAAAAGTGCAATCCTAAAAAAGCTAAGATTACTAGCCCCGAAATAATCATATTTCTAGACGCCCAACTTGCATTGGCACTACCTTTATATGATGCATATTTAACTGTTCTAGCATTTCTGTTTTTTAGCTCTAAAATAAAACCCATTACAAAATGAAATACAACTCCAAAAATTAATATGGGTTGTAATAATCCTTGTACCACTCCATTAGTTCCCATAAAATGAGACCAACTGTTAAAGGTATCTGGAGCAATGACAGAGGTTAGATTAATAACAAAGTGTTGTCCTAAAAAGAATACTAAAAATAAGCCAGAAAGCGCCATGGCGACTTTACGAGCTATGGAAGAAGTGATCATTCCCATTATGGTTGTGTTTTCAAAATTTCTACCTACAAAAATACGGCTCAAATTGCTTTTCAACAAGCAATAGCATTTGTTTATTAAATTTTTAGTAATTATATAACAAAAAAAAGCCGCTTTTTAAAAAACGGCTTTAGCATCTTATTGTACACAAATCTTAATTAACAAGTAATCTTTTAGTGACTTTAATATCATTTTGAGACATTGTCACCAAGTACATTCCATCAGACAAAGAACTAATGTCTACATCTCTTGTCGTGGTAGTTGTAAGCAATATTTTACCTGTGATATCAGAAATTACAACATCTTTTTTTCCCTGAAATGGAGAAGTGATACTAACAACATTTCCAGATACAGGATTAGGTACCAACTGCAATGCATCGGCTTGATTATCGGCAAATCCAAGATCCTCATCTAAGGTCACAGAAAACAAAATATTAGATGGGTCACATTGACAAAGCCCAACTAATGAGGTATTTCCAGTTGTAACCTCATCAGAGATAAAAAGCCCTCCCGCCAAGAAATTAGTACTTCCAAAATCACCAGATAATGTAGAAACATCAAATACAAGTCCTGTCTGCTCACCAGTACTCAAATCTATCTGCGTAAGAAAATCACGCTCTGGTTCCACGCCACTTTGGTCATGAATCCACAAATAAGGTCCGCCATCCGTAACAGTATCTACAGCACCTCCATAAATAACAGTACCATGATCATCTAGTGGGATAATACTCAGTTCATTTCCTCCAAGATCTATTGAAACTATATCAGACGAAAAATCACCAATCCAAAAACCTCCGTCTCCACCATCTAAAGTAGGATCATAAGCAATCATTCTAGATTCTACAAAAGCAGAATTATCAGAAGGTATTGTGTCTATAACTAGTTTAGATACGGGGTCTACTACAAAAATTTCTTCTGTATCATTCCCTATAAAAACATTGGTCCCATCTGAAGAAAAAGATCTCGTTCCTGAAATTCCATCTATAACGGTAGTTTCTACAAATCCTCCATTAGCGTCTAAAATATGAATCAATTCAGATTCCCATTCAGACAACCAATATTGGTTATTAATAAATACGACTCCTGCCAAACCATCAGCGCCAACAGCTCCACTAGATCCAACATCATAAAAGAATTCAAGATCAAATATTGGTAATTGCTCAATTTCTGGAGCCTCATTGATAGGTCCTTTATCTGCTTGCTGAGCTATTCCTAGGCTTAAACTAGCCATAAAAACAGCTGTAATTCGTAATAGTTTTTTCATGTGAATTTGTTTGGTAGTTAAAATTTGAATTATCATAAACGCCTCTAAGTTAACGCAATATTATTTTATTTCCAACTTTTTTGATACTTGCTTGCCATCCTTAGAGATTTTAATAGAGTATATTCCTGCTGGCAAATAGTGGGTTCCATTAGCACCGGTATGCACAATAGCGCCCCTTTTCTCTAATTGTTTTTTTCCTTTTTCTGAAATACTAAGATTATAGTCCATTGTGTTAAACCCTTTCTCTAAAGTAACGTCCCAAGATTTGAGTGTTTTCCCAGGTTCTGATGCTACTAAAATTTCGGCTTTGCCAGCTGAAGGAGCAAATACTTGGAGCGCTATAGTAGGCTCAAAGAAATCTCCGTATTGATTAAAACCAGTAGTTCCCCAACGACGACTTGCGCGCATGCTTGGAAGATCTGCGAGCATAAGGTTGTTCATGCTTTGTGCTGAAATATTCTGCAACAAAGAGATGTCTGCCTTATAAATACTACGTCCGTGAGTTCCTACTAAAAGGTGTTTGTCTCTTGCTTGAACAGCCAAATCGTGTACTGCTACATTAGGCAGTCCTTCATTAAAGGCCTGCCACGAAGTTCCTTTATCAAAAGAAACATAGGCACCATTATCTGTTCCCAAATAAAGTATGTTTTCGTTTGCAGGATCTTCTCTAATTACATTTACAGGAGACAATGGCAAGTTGCTTGAAATTTTATTCCAAGTAGCACCGTAATTGTCACTCATATATACATAAGGTGTAAAATCGTCCCAACGATAGCCATTTAAGGTAACATATACTCGTTCTTTTTTATGGCTCGACGCAATAATACGGCTCACCCATAAATCTTTGGGGAATGTGGCAGAAACATCTTGCCAGTCACCACCACTATTTCTAGAAACATAGACCTTCCCATCATCACTTCCTGTGTACAACAAACCAAACTGAAATGTAGATTCATCGATACTGGTTAGCGTTCCATAGGCAACATTTCCTTGTTTTCCACCATTGGTAAGATCTTTTGAAATGGCTGTCCAATCGGCACCTTGGTTCATAGAACGCATTAATTTATTGCCTCCCAAATACAAAATATCTTGGTTGTGCGGACTCAATAAAATAGGTGTTTGCCAATTAAATCTATAGGGACTCTCTCCTAGTTCATGCTTTGGCTGAATGTACGTTTGTTCATTTGTTGTTCTGTTCAGTCTAAAGTAATTTCCAAACTGAAATCCTGTGTAGACCACATTAAAATCGCGGCTGTCTGTTTGAATTTGCATCCCGTCACCTCCCATAATAAACTCGTATGGGTATTGTCCGTTTTGTTTCCAACCTGGGCTTTCTTGATGCGTATTTGGTCCTACCCATACGCCATTGTCTTGTAGCCCTCCATACACATTATAAGGTGTTTCGTTATCTACATGGATGGCATAAAACTGCCCTACTGAGGGTTGGTTATTTTTGATCCAGTTTTCTCCATCATCATAACTTATATTTACTCCTCCATCATTACCGTTAATAAGATGTCCTGGCATGTCTGGGTTGATCCATAAGGCATGGTGATCTGCATGCACATTAGGTGCAGAAATAGATGAAAATGTCTTTCCACCATCTTTAGATTTTAAAATAGGTACTCCATAAATATAGATACCATCTTTATTATTTGGATCTACATGGATTTTTCCGAAGTAATACCCATAGCTGTAATAAATACCATCCAGAAAACCGTCATGTGTCTTTGCCCACGTGGCTCCACCATCGGTACTCTTGTAGACCTCTGTGCCAATCACTGGAGTATCAAACAACATGGCATTGGCATCTTCTAAATACGACGCCAAGTCTGCTGGCTTCACAGTTCCGCCACGCACCATACTTTTTACATTATCTGCTCTGTACTTTTCTTGAAAGCCATTGTTTTTTAAATAGTTGTTTAGTTTTTTATTGTCTAAGGCTAAAAATTGCGCTTTGGACATGGTTTTAAATTGGTCTTTTGACAAGCCGTTTCTTGTACTTCTTGGAGCTCCGCCTTCTCTTCTTGCTTGATTATCATGAACCGCATACACGGTGTTAGCGTCAAAAACAGCAAGACCAATACGACCTACTCCTTCACCTGTTGGAAAACCACTTGCAGGAGTAGAAACTTTTGTCCAAGAATTTCCCGCATCGGTACTTTTATAGATAGCACTTCCACTACCACTTCCTCTAAAATTCCAAGCTTTACGATCTTTATCCCAAGATGAGGCATATAGTAAATTAAAATTATTAGGGTCTGCATCCATTTCAATAATCCCACTTTGATTGTCTACAAACAAGGTTTGCTTCCAGGTAGCGCCTCCATCTGTTGTTTTATAGACTCCACGCTCGTCATTAGTAGAATACAAATGCCCTACTGCGCTTACTACAATCTCTTTGGAATTGTTTGGATTGATGATAATTTTACTAATGTGATGACTATCGGTTAACCCTAGGTTCTTCCATGTAGCACCGTTATCGATTGATTGCAACACACCTATTCCAGCATAGCTAGAACGCGAAGAATTTACCTCTCCAGTTCCAACCAAGATGTTTCTTGGATTTGCGGTCCAATCTACAGCAAGACTTCCTACATTTTGTGTAGGACTGCTGTCTAAAATAGGTGTAAACGTAGTTCCGTTATTTACTGTATGCCAAACTCCACCACTTGCATAGCCCACGTAAAATTCTGTTGGATTTTTTGGGTTTACCGCTAGATCTACCACACGACCACTCATAATAGTAGGACCAATGTTTGTAAAAGGGAGATTTTTAACAAGTGAGTTTTGAGAAAGTGTTGCTTTATCTTGAAGTGCAGAAGTTACAGCATCTGCAGATGTTGCAGGTTGTTGCGCAAAGCTTATGTTTGCTACAAGAGCGCATGCTAGGAGTACATATTTTTTCATTTGGTTGTTTTAAGTACCGAAAAATACAGAAAGACCCAACCACCTCAAAATTATTTTAGGAAGTTTAACACTACTTCCACACTTGAATTAATAGATTTTATGAATACTTTTAAAGTGCCTAAGAAAGTAACACCCCATGGAAATAGACAAAACTCTATTAAAAGATTATATTATTTCTATTTGTAATAATGCTTCATCAACGCATCAAATACAAGAAATACTAGATGCTTTTAAGAAATTGCAGTTGTCAAAGAACGAATATTTTGTCCGTGAAGGAGCTGTTTGTAGATATTTCTGTTTTATTCAAAGTGGGATTTTACAACATTCACTTGACATTGATGGGGAGGAAAAAACAACCTACCTAGCCTTAAAAAATTCTTGTACTGCTGCTCTAGCTAGTTTTAAACATAAAATTTCATCAAGAAAAAATATCAAAGCTATTAGTGATTGCGAATTATGGGTGATTGATATTGAAACGTTCGAACAACTTTTAAAAAACAATACTGCTTTTCATACTTTTTATTTTAACCTCATTGAAAATCAGATTTTTAAAATAGACAATTACCGCATCGATTTATTAACACTAAGCCCAGAAGAACGCTATCAAAAACTACTACAAAACGAACGGGCACTGCTTCAAAAAGTACCGTTACAATACCTTTCCTCCTTTTTAGGAATTTCGGCTAGGCATATGAGTAGGATTCGAAAAAATACAAAATAACGCCATTTGGCTTATTTAATACCCTTTGCAATTCTTATTTTTGAGAAACAAATAGTCATTCACTCATATTTCCACTGGAAATTTAAACCCTACGCTTTGGCGTTTACTTGTTATGAAATACCATCAAATTGATCGCAACCTTTACATAAAAAATCGCGCAAACTTTATGGCACAAATGAAGCCTAATAGTTTGGCTGTCTTTAACAGTAATGACATTTACCCCATTAGTGCAGACAGCACCATGCCTTTTGAACAAGCAAGAGATATTTTATACCTAAGTGGAGTAGATCAAGAAGAAAGTATTTTAGTGGTATTTCCAGACTGCCCGAACCCGGCGCATAAAGAAATCTTATTCTTAAAAGAAACCAATGAGCACATTGCCATTTGGGAGGGCGAAAAACTAACCAAAGAAAGAGCGCTTGAAGTTAGTGGTATTAAAACGGTGTATTGGCTGCAAGATTTTGATCGTATCATGCGAGAATTGATGGCGCAGTCTGAGACTATCTATTTTAACACCAACGAACACTACAGAGCAAATGTAGAAACAGAAACCCGTGAAGATCGTTTTATCAAAGACACCAAAGCAAAATTTCCAGCACATAACTGGGCAAAAAGTAATCCTATATTACAACGTCTTCGTTCTGTAAAAGATCCTATTGAAATTGCATTAATTCAACAGGCTTGCGATATTACTGAAAAAGGATTTAGAAGGATTCTTGAATTTGTGAAGCCTGGCGTTTGGGAATTTGATATTGAAGCAGAATTCATGCACGAGTTTTTGCGTAACCGCTCTAAGAAGTTTGCTTATACCCCAATTGTAGCAAGTGGAAACAATGCCAATGTATTACACTACATAGAAAACAATCAAGAATGCAAAGCGGGTGATTTAATCTTACTGGATGTAGGTGCAGAATATGCTAATTACAGTAGTGACATGTCTAGAACAATCCCTGTAAGCGGTCGTTACACAGAAAGACAAAAAGCAGTGTACAATGCGGTAAATCGAGTTAAAAATGAGGCCACAAAACTTTTAGTTCCCGGTACCATGTGGAAGGAGTATCATATTGAGGTAGGAAAGATGATGACAAGTGAGTTGTTGGACTTAGGTTTATTGGACAAAGCCGATGTACAAAATGAAAATCCAGATTGGCCAGCTTACAAAAAATACTTCATGCATGGAACTTCACACCACATGGGATTAGACACCCATGACTACGGATTACTATGGGAACCCATGCAAGCCAACATGGTGTTTACCGTAGAACCTGGTATATACATTCCAGATGAAGGCTTTGGAATACGACTAGAAGACGATGTTGTAATTCAAGAAACAGGAGCACCTTTTAATTTAATGCGCAACATTCCTATTGAAGCCGATGAGATTGAAGATTTGATGAATTCTTAAACCGTTCTATTTTTATTTAAAAACTGCACTGCTACAAACGTAAGCAAGGCTGGCAATACCCATCCCATACTCTGCTTGGCTAGTGGTATCCAATTTTTAATTCCATCAAGAGATCCCTCTGCCATAAAAAATTGTAAGAAATCGGGTATGCTAAATAGCAGGGTTACAATGGTTACTGCTCGAAATACATTGGGCGAGGAATACCTTGTGGGCACGACATTTAATAAAATGAGAACGATAGTGATAGGATAAATAAACATCAAGGCCGGCAAGGCAACATTAATTATGTAATGCACATCAAATTGTCCAACGGCAACTCCTATAATACACCCTAACACTGCTGTGATGGTATACGCTGCCTGAGAATCTTTGGCGATCCCTTTTACAAAATCTGCTGTACCCGTTACAATACCCACTGCCGTAGTAAAACAAGCGAGTGCTACCAACACACCAAGAAAAGCCGTTCCTAGATCTCCTAAAGTATTTTTACTCAAGGTAGTTAAAAGTTCTGTTCTATTATCTACTTCCAGCGTCCCACTATAAAATGCGCCCAAAGCTATCAATCCAGTATAAATAATAAATAAGCCTATTCCTGCTAGCAATCCAGAACGCGCAATCATACGCTTTTTCTCTTCATAATTAAAGGTTCCTTGTAAAGCAAGCGAAATAACAATAACTCCTCCTACAACAACTCCCCCTATGGCGTCAAAAGTTTGATAGCCTTCTAAAATACCATCGGTAAAGGTGCTTTCAAAAATGCTTGCACGCATTGGAGATAGATCTGCAAACAACCCTATTCCTATAATACATAGTAAAATGAGTATGATAAGTGGTGTTAAAAATTTTCCTATGAGACTTAAAATTTTTGTCCGATTTAATGCAAATACTAGCACTAATGCAAAGTAAATAGTACTTACCCACAAGGATGATATTTTAAAATAAGGTTGTATGGCCATTTCGTAGGTAACAGAAGCCGTTCTTGGTGATGGCAAACTCACAGAAATTGCGTACACAATAACTGCATATAGCATTGCAAACCCGGGTGACACCTTGGTAGCAAAATCTAGCAAGGTTCCTTGCAATCGCGCATGCCCATAAATAGCCAAGATAGGAATTAGTACCGCAGAAACTGCAAACCCAAGAGCAACCCAGATCCAACTGGTACCTGCATTATACCCTAAAAAAGGAGGTAAAATTAAATTTCCAGCTCCAAAAAAGAGTGAAAATAAGGCAAAGGCAATCAGGTAGGTTTGTTTGGTAAAATTCATAGATTAAAATATTGGTAATGGCTATTTTTGCAAATCGCCTCAATATAACCAAATGATCTTTCACTACCATAACACCCATATACATTATCATAAACAAGGAAGCGGTCCCGCATTGGTATTCTTGCATGGTTTTCTAGAAAGCAGCACTATGTGGGATGCTATAACACCCACCTTTTTAAATACACATACGGTAATCACGATAGATTTCCCTGGATTTGGTAAAAGTGGATGTGTTGCAGAAATTCACAGTATGGAGTTAATGGCGAGCCTTACTTCGGAAATTTTAGAAAACCAAAAAATTGAAAAGGCAACACTCATTGGTCATTCTATGGGTGGTTACGTAGCCTTGGCATTTGCCGAAATATTCCCAGATCGTATTGAAAAATTAATTTTATTGAATTCTTCACCCCTACCAGATAGTCCTGAACGAAAAGAAAACAGAACAAGAGCGCTGACCATCATTGATAAAAACAAAGATGCTTTTGTTAGTATGGCAATTGCTAATTTGTTTACCGAAAAAGAAAGAACAAACCACGCAAAGGCTATAAATAACCTTAAAAAAGAGGCGAAAGATTTATCTATTGAAGGAATTAAAGCAGCAATACTAGGCATGAGAGATCGAAATGACAGAACTTCTATTCTGGCCTCTTTTCCTAAAGAAAAACACATCATATCTGGAGCAAAAGACCCTATAATTCCTTATAATGAGGCAGTTAACATTTCAGAAAAAACAAAAACCACATTACATATGCTAGAAAATGGGCATATGAGTTGGCTTACAAATTTGGATGAAAATGTTAAAATTTTACACTTAATCGTATAAATCTGTTTTTAAACGAAAATATTTTCTATATTTATGGTCCCAAATCTAATGACCATGAAAAAACCCACTCCAAAACAAACGAGCTCCGTTATGGCTGTTGCCTGTTCTATAATAGGTCACAACTACACCATAACAAACAAAATCACCAATCACATAAACGAGTACCAATGTAAAAACTGCGGGAAAGAAGTTACTGATAACACGCAAGGTTATTTGGAGGAATTAACCCAGAAACAACGAGAAGTTAACAAAACAGTTTCTAGATTTTTCAACAGAAGAAGAAATGTATCACAATTAACAGCATAACCTATGGGATTTTTAAGATGTAAAGTTAAGCGCCACGAATTGGCAGTATTAGCAACCGAAAATATTCAAATACAAAAATATGAGTGCCTTCACTGTAAACAACAGTTTACAAGAAATGGGTATGGAAAAATTGTAAAACTAGACTCTTACTGGGAACGCAATCACCAATTATTTGCTTCATATTTTAATAAGTTAAAAACAGCATAAACTATTCGTCTTCTTCAATAGCATTCCAACCCCTTGCAATTAAAGGTATTTTGGTATTAGCTCTTGTAACAAGGTGGGTTCCTTCAGCAGCATTAGTAATATGGCCAATCACAGTAACATGTGGATTTGCTTTTATTTTTGGGTAATCTTCTTGTGAAATTGTAAATAACAATTCGTAGTCTTCTCCTCCATTTAATGCTATGGTGGTGCTATCCATATTAAATTCTTCAGAAGTTGTTATTACTTGTGGATCTAAAGGAATTTTATCTTCGTAGATCGTGCATCCAACATGAGACTGTTTGCAGATATGTAAAATTTCCGAAGAAAGTCCATCACTCACATCAATCATTGCAGTAGGTTTTACACCCATCTCTTTCAATAAGCCTGGAACATCTTTTCGTGCCTCTGGCTTTAATTGTCGCTCTACCAAATACGAATAAGGTTCTAAATCTGGTTGCGAATTTGGATTTACTTTAAATACCTGCTTCTCACGTTCTAAAATCTGTAAGCCTAAATATGCCGCTCCTAAATCTCCTGTGAGCACAACCAAATCGTTTTCTTTTGCGCCACTTCTATACACCACATCTTCTTTGTGCACTTCACCAAGTGCGGTAATACTAATCATAAGCCCATGCGTTGATGAAGTGGTATCACCTCCTATAACATCTACATTATAAAGTTTAGCTGCTGTGGCTATTCCAGCATACAACTCCTCTAATGCTTCCACAGGAAATCTATTGGAAACCGCAATAGACACTGTAATTTGAGTAGCAATAGCATTCATCGCAAAAACATCACTCAGATTAACCACGACACTTTTGTAACCCAAATGTTTTAATGGCATGTAGCTCAAATCGAAATGCACTCCTTCCACTAACATATCTGTAGTCACCACAGTTTGTTTTTTATGGTCAATAACCGCAGCATCATCACCAATACTTTTTACAGTAGAGCTGTGTTTTATGGTAAAATGCTTTGTAAGATGATCTATAAGTCCAAACTCTCCAAGAGAAGAAATAGGTGTTTTTAAAGGATCTTTATTTTCTAACATGTGTGGAAATTTATCTTCGGCAAAAATAGGATTTCAGAAGCATAAGAGACTCCTATTTTTAAAGTTTATGTAGCTAACAAAAAATCAAGGGAACCTCAATCGTTCTCTAAATGGATTTTTTTGTCCTATAAATATGTTAAAAGAACTGTTTTTTTAGATGAAATACTAATTATTGGGGATTTTTTGCAATATTTTTGTAACCTTGGCGTCTAATAATAAACTCATTTTAGGAGTTTTACAAGAATTGTATCATTAAATTTACATTAAAAAAATAATCCACTTTAGATGAAACATCTTTTGTTCTTCTTAACAGCCTTTTTTACACTTCCATTCGTTGCACAAATACCGTGTACAGATGGAATGGCTGGGCCCTACCCGTGCAATGGTTTTAACCTACAGTCTTCTATTGATTTAGCAGCGATGAATGCAGAGAGAGGTAACGATTCATGGGGATGGACAGATCCAGAAACAAGTAAAGAATATGTTCTAATGGGGCTTGATAACGGTACTGGTTTTATTGACATATCAGATCCAATTAATCCTTTATATTTAGGAAAACTTCCAACAAACACTGTTAACAGTACTTGGAGAGACATTAAAGTTTACCAAAACCATGCTTTTGTAGTAAGTGAAGCAAAAGACCATGGAATGCAAGTTTTTGATTTGACACGTTTGCGAAATGTAACAAACCCACCGCAAACTTTTACACATGATGCTCTTTATGGTGAATTTGGAAATTGCCATAACATTGTTATCAACGAAGCGACAGGATTTGCTTATGCGGTTGGAACACAAACATTTAATGGAGGACCACATATCATTAATATACAAAACCCAACCAACCCAACATTTGCAGGTGGTTTTTCTTTTAACAACTATTCTCATGATGCACAAGTGATTGTTTATGATGGTCCAGATCAAGATTACATTGGAAGAGAAATTTATTTTGGAAGTCATGGAGTTGGTGGCGATGGAAATGATGGAGACCTTGTATCTATTGTTGATGTTACTGACAAGAATAATATTCAATCGATTTCTACCATCAGTTACGATAATTTAGGCTACACACACCAAGGATGGCTCACTGAAGATAAAAAATATTTTATTGTTGGTGATGAGACCGATGAAATTGGTGTTGGCTTTAATACAAAAACAATTGTCTTAGATGTTTCAAACCTAGATAATCCTTCAGTACATTTTGAGTATTTTGGAACAACCCCAGCAATTGACCACAACGGTTATGTTAAAGGAAATGATTATTATTTGTCAAATTACACCGCAGGACTTCGTGTCCTAGATATCACAAACATAGAAAATGAAACCATGACAGAATTCGCTTTCTTTGATACTTTTCCAGATTCAAATACAGCAAGTGGTGGTGGAGCATGGAATGTATATCCTTTTTTTCCTAGCGGAAATATTGTGATTAGCGATATTAATAGAGGGTTTTTCTTGGTTAGAGATCCAAACTTACAAAAGCAAGATTTTGCTGGAAATGATTTTAAAATCTCTCCTAACCCTGCAAAAAACAACATCACCATTAAAGCCACCAATGCTCCTTTAAGATCTTTGGAAATATTCAATATTTTGGGGCAGCGTATCATGCACAAAACCTTTTCAGCAACAACAGCCGAAAACATAAATATTGAGTCACTACGCAGTGGTATGTATCTAATAAAAATTAATGGAGACACTACAAAGCGTCTTATTGTAAAATAGTCTTATGAGAAAATTTGCCCCTTTATTTTTAAACATTATATGTTTCGCAGTTATTACAATAACATGTATTGCTTGCGGAAATGACGAAGAACCCTCAACCCCACCAGAACAAACTCCAGAAGGCTTTTTAGGAGAACTAGATTTTGTAAAAACGATGGGCGGTAGCCTTAACGATAATATTGTATCTGTTGTTGAAGCAAACGATGGAAATTACGTGTTCATGGGTACTACAGAAAGTAGTAATGGTGATGTCACAGGAAACACTGGAGACGATGATGACTTCTGGTTAATAAAAACAACCCCAAGCGGAGAGATTATTTTTAATAAAGTATACGGTGGTTCAGATACAGATAAAGCAACCAACCTTATAAAAACAAGCGATGGTGGATATATTGTTTGTGGCTACAGCTCAAGCAGTGATGGAGACGTTTCTGGAAATGAAGGTTTTCAAGATTATTGGATTACAAAACTCGACGCTCAAGGAAATATGACTTGGGAAAAAAATTACGGTTTTTCTGGAACAGACCAAGCACTAAAAATAATTGAAACTTCAAACGGAGGCTATTTCACTACTGGCTTTTTTGATGTAACAGCAAGCGGAAATCAAGGAAATGATGATGGAGCTGCACCTTCAGGAAACGATACCACACGAGAAGGAAATCGTCATGGTGTTGGTGAGTTTTGGGGTATTCTTATGGATAGTAATGGAGACAAAGTTTGGAGACGCTACTTTGGTGGTTCAAACAACGATAGAAGTTATGACGTTATCGAAACAGCCACAGGAGGATTCTTAATGGTTGGTCAATCAGAAAGCAATGATTTTGACATAGAAGATGACAAAGGATCTTACGATTTCTGGGTAGTTCATGTTTCTGCCACTGGAGATAAAGTGTGGACCAAATCTTTTGGAGGAAGCGAAATTGATCAAGGGTTTGGAATTACCAGTGATGGAAATGGTAATTACATCATGGTTGGAGATACAAGAAGTACCGATGGAGATGTTTCATCAAGTAACGGAAATGCTGACGCATGGGTCATTAAATTTGATGCTCAAGGAACGCTTATTTGGGAAAAAAGCTTTGGAGGAACTGCCTTTGACTCTGCTAAAACAATCACACCACTACAAAATGGAGACTATGCCATTGCGGGTAATACCCGAAGTTCTATTGATGGATTTACAAACAAAGGTCAAAACGATGCTTGGGTATTTATTATCGACACCAATGGAAACTTAAAATTTAATTATGTGGTAGGTGGTTCTAACTTAGATTTTGCAAACGATGTTATTGAAACACAAGATGGAAAACTACTTGTGGTAGGGAGTACCGAAAGTAATGATGCAGATATTTCAGAAAATAAAGGACTAGAAGATGCGTTACTAATTAAAATAAAATAAGTAAAGACCCCTAATCAATTCACACTATGAAAAAAATTGCCCTATTTCTGTTACTAACTACCATTTTCTTGAGCTGCAACAAAAATGATGATGGACCTACTACTCAAAACACCAATGTAAACTTTAATTTCCTACATAATTTTGATGGTGAAGCAGTCAACAATACCAACTTTAATAGTATCCAATACACCAATGCTTTTGGTACAGAACTAAGTTTTACTAAACTACGTTACTTAATCTCTGGAGTTACCTTAACAAATCAAGCCAATGTTGCTACCGTAGCGAAGGACTATCAATTGGTAGATGTTACAGAAAACACTGGTATCTCAATTAATGGAACCTCCTTACCTGAAGGAATTTATGATGTAAAAATGCGTTTTGGATTCGAACAAGCAGAAAACACTTCGAATATTTATCCAGATCTAAATGCTGCTTCATGGAATGTACCTGAAATGTTAGGTGGTGGCTATCATTATATGCAGCTAGAAGGAAGATACATGGACACAAATAATGAGGAGTCTATTTATGCATACCATACCATTAGTGCTGTTCAAAACCCAGGGCCAGAAAATTCTAGAGAAGATACCTCTATTGAAATAGATCTTGGTACTATTAACATAGAAGGTACTACTACCACCATAAACGTAAATATGGACATTGCCGAATGGTTTAAAAATCCAAATACTTGGAATTTAAATGAGCTAAATGGAATGTTAATGGGGAACTACAATGCTCAAAAATTAATGGAGCAAAACGGTCAGAATGTTTTCTCATTAGGTATTGTAGAAAGTTTTGAATAATTAACATGATACAAAAAACAGCCCTTCTTGTTTGCTTACTATTTGTTGCTCTCTCATGTAAAGATGATGACAACGAGCAAGAAGGGTATGTTCCTACTCCAGCAAACATTACAGTTCCAGCTATTTTTTCTCAATTATTACCCGCACCAGAAATTCCTGCAAGCAATCCGCTTACCGAAGAAGGCATTGCTCTTGGAAGACAACTCTTTTTTGAAAGAAACCTCTCTGCAGACAACACTCTTGCTTGCGCTGGCTGCCACAAACCCAATGAAGGATTTAGCGATCAACGAAGGTTTAGTGTGGGGATTGATGGTATAGAAGGCTTCAGAAACTCTATGCCGCTCATCAATTTTGCCTGGAACACCAAAAACAAATTTAATTGGGACGGCAGTGCCAACTCCCTTGAAGAACAAGTGTTAGAACCTGTCATTAATGAAATTGAAATGCATAATACTTGGCCTAATGCTGTAGCAACATTACAAGCAGATGCCACCTACCCAAGAGCTTTTGAAGAAGCCTTTGGCACCAGTACTATCTCAAAAGAATTAGTAGCCAGGGCCCTTTCGCAATTTATAAGAACCATCGTTTCGGGCAACTCTAAATTTGACAAGCACTTACTAGGGGAAGCTACTTTAACGCCCTTAGAAGCAGAAGGTTTGGCCGTCTTCTTAGATGAAGAACGCGGCGATTGCTTTCATTGTCACGGGAGTCCTAGTAACCCATTGTGGACCGATAACGATTTCCACAACAATGGCTTAGATGAAAATTTTACAGATCTAGGCTTTGGAGACGTTACTGGAGATCCTGCCCAGTTTGGTCTTTTCAAATCGCCCTCTCTAAGAAATTTGGCGTACACAGCACCCTACATGCACGACGGTCGTTTTGCAACCCTCGACGAGGTGATTGACCATTATAGTGAAGGTTTGGTATTTAGTAATACCATCGATCCACTCATGAAAACTGTAGCACAAGGTGGTGTGATGCTTAGCGATGAGGATAAAGCTGCGCTCAAAGCATTTTTATTAAGCCTTTCAGACCCTTCGTTAGCTACAAATCCAGCCTATCAGAATCCAAATTAGACGCAGTAGTCTCTCTTCGGAAATTTTAAACCATTAGGTTTATTTTAGAAATACTACTAGAAGCTGACATTTCCGAAGCATTCATGAAAGTATTTCCGCTTCATTACGTCTATTGAATCTACCTATATAGCAATGCATTTTTAATATTTTATTAGGAGTAAAAAAAGCGGTTTATGTCGTATATTTGCACCCTAATTTAGAAGAATTCTAATTTATGATCAAAGTAAGTGATACCGCGCGAATTAAAATTTCGCAATTAATGACAGAAGACGGCTTTAGCATTGACAAAGATTTTGTGCGTGTTGGTGTAAAAAGCGGAGGCTGTTCTGGGCTTTCTTATGAGTTAAATTTTGATGGCGCTATAGGTGATAACGACAAGGTTTTTGAAGAAAACAATGTGAAAATCGCCGTAGACAAAAAAAGTTTTTTATATCTCGTAGGAACCACCCTTGAATATAGTGGTGGATTAAACGGAAAAGGATTTGTTTTTAACAATCCGAATGCAAACAGAACCTGTGGATGTGGAGAATCATTCTCTTTATAACATTTTAAACTAAGAATTCTATTCGTGAATTCGTAAGTGCATATGAGCAAGTATACAGAAGACGATTTAAAAAAAGAGCTCGAAACCAAAGAGTACGAGTACGGTTTTTATACTGATATAGAAAGCGAGACATTCCCTATTGGCTTAAACGAAGACATTGTTCGTGCTATTTCAAAAAAGAAAGAAGAGCCAGAATGGATGACCAACTGGAGGCTTGAAGCATTTAAAGTTTGGCAATCTATGGAAGAGCCAGAATGGGCAAATGTTCAGTACGAAAAGCCAGATTTTCAAGCAATTGCCTACTACTCTGCTCCAACTGCTGTAGATCCTAACAAGACATTAGACGATGTAGATCCAGAGTTGTTAGCCATGTACAAGAAACTTGGCATTTCATTAGATGAGCAGAAAAAGATGAACAACATCGCCATGGACATTGTGGTAGACTCTGTTTCTGTAGCAACAACATTTAAAGACACACTTGCTAAGAAAGGAATTATTTTTATGAGTATTTCTGAAGCTATTAAAGAGCACCCAGAACTTGTGAAAAAACACCTAGGTACTGTGGTACCGACAAAAGATAATTTCTACGCAGCCTTAAACAGTGCTGTTTTTAGTGATGGATCTTTCTGTTACATCCCAAAAGGAGTGCGATGCCCAATGGAGTTATCTACTTATTTTAGAATCAACCAAGCAGGAACAGGACAGTTCGAAAGAACACTGGTAATTGCAGACGAAGGAAGCTATGTGTCTTACCTAGAAGGATGTACTGCTCCAAGTCGTGACGAAAATCAATTACACGCTGCAGTGGTAGAGCTTATTGCTTTAGATGATGCAGAGATTAAATACAGTACCGTACAAAACTGGTTCCCTGGTACTGCCGAAGGAAAAGGGGGCGTTTACAATTTTGTAACCAAAAGAGGCTTGTGCGAAAAGAACGCAAAGATTTCTTGGACACAAGTAGAAACAGGATCTGCTGTTACCTGGAAATACCCAAGTTGTGTATTAAAGGGTGATAATAGCATTGGAGAGTTTTATTCAATCGCTGTTACAAACAACTATCAACAGGCAGACACAGGTACTAAGATGATTCACCTAGGTAAAAATACGCGTAGCACTATAATTAGTAAGGGTATTTCTGCTGGAAAATCACAGAACAGTTACCGTGGTTTGGTAAAAATAAACGCGGGAGCTGACAATGCACGTAATTTCTCTCAATGTGACTCTTTATTAATGGGTAATGCCTGTGGAGCACACACATTTCCATACATAGAGGCAAAGAACAAAACGGCTAAAATAGAACATGAAGCCACGACTAGTAAAATTGGAGAAGATCAAATATTTTACTGCAACCAACGAGGAATTGACACCGAAAAAGCCATTGCACTTATTGTAAATGGTTTTAGTAAAGAAGTATTAAACAAACTCCCTATGGAATTTGCTGTAGAAGCGCAAAAACTGCTAGAGATTAGCTTAGAAGGTTCTGTAGGATAATAAACAATCACTAACTAATAAACAACATTGACCCATGAAAAAACTTATTGTACTTATAGCGCTAGTTATTACTGCTGCTGCTTGTAAAGACAACACTACTTCTGGAGATAAGGAATTAATTACAACAGAAAACTCAAACCTTGCTGTATACAAAGGAGAGTTTATTTACACTACAGATGCCGCTGTATTGAAAGGGAAAGATTTTATCTACGGTGTAACCATAGATGAAAAGATGCAGGAATTAGCAGAAAAAGTAGCTCCTGCAAAAAAAGATGCCTATGATATGGTACCTGTAGTAGTTACAGGAACACTTGCCAACAAACCAGAAGGTACAGAAGGTTGGGATGAGATATTAACCATCGTAGATATTGTACAAGTAAGCAAAATACCTGCAAAGGCAGATGTTAAGATAAAAGAAGGTGCTACAGCAAAACAAGCTGAAAAAGCTATTAAAAAAGTAGAGAAATAATACTATGTTACAAATCAAAGACGTACACGCAAGTGTAGATGAAAAAGATATCCTAAAAGGGGTTTCTCTTACCGTAAATGCTGGAGAAGTTCACGCTATAATGGGGCCTAATGGAGCTGGAAAAAGTACCTTAGCTGCTATTGTTGCAGGAAAAGAAGAATTTGAACTTACCAAAGGAGAAATCACTATTGATAGCGAAGATATTACAGAATTAGATGCAGAAGAACGCGCTCACAAAGGAGTGTTTCTTTCATTTCAATACCCTGTAGAGATTCCTGGTGTTTCGGTAACTAACTTTATTAAAACAGCTATTAACGGAAATAGAAAAGCGAAAGGTCTTGAAGACATGCCTGCCAGCGAAATGCTTAAAATGATTAAGGAGAAAGCAGATTTACTAGAGATAGATCGTAAATTTTTATCGCGCTCTTTAAACGAAGGCTTTTCTGGAGGAGAGAAAAAACGTAATGAAATTTTCCAAATGGCAATGCTAGAACCAAAACTAGCAATCCTTGATGAAACAGACTCTGGACTAGATATCGATGCTTTAAAAGTTGTTGCCAATGGAGTAAACAAATTAAAAAGCAAAGACAATGCTGTTATTGTAATTACACACTACCAACGTCTTCTAGACTATATTGTACCTGACTTTGTACATGTATTGATGGATGGTAAAATTGTAAAATCGGGAACCAAAGAGCTTGCTTATGAGCTTGAAGAAAGAGGTTACGATTGGATTAAAGAAGAATTAGTATAATACGTTTTGAGGTTCTGTTGTGGGGCCGTTTTATAAAATGAATGACAACAACTCCTAACGCATACCTAAAAGAATGAGTTTAAAAGAAAAAATACAATCCTCATACCTTGCATTTGAAGACCATTTGCAAGCAGACTCACCATTACACGATGTGCGTCATGAAGCTATGAAATCTTTTGAAACAAAAGGATTTCCTAGTAAAAAAGAGGAGGCTTGGAAATATACATCCTTAAATGCCTTATTAAAAAAAGACTATAGCATCTTTCCTAAAAATGAAGCTGTTATAGAATTTAAGGACGTAAAAAAATACTTCTTACACGACATAGATACCTACAAAATTGTTTTTGTAGATGGTGTGTATAGCTCTTATTTGTCGCAAACCACACATGATATTATAGATGTATGTTTAATGTCCTCTGCGCTTACTAAATCGAAATACAGCTCTATTATTGATTCGTATTTTAACAAAGCAGCAAATTCAGATAGTTTAACATCACTAAACACTGCCTTCGTAAAAGAAGGGGCTTACATTCGTATTCCAAAACATAAAGAAGCACAAAAGCCTATAGAAATCATCAATTTTGCAACAGGTACCGAAGCTGCTACTTTATTACAGCCTCGCAACCTTATTGTTGTGGAAGAAAATGCACATGTTCAAATCATTGAGCGTCACCAAAGCTTAAATGAAAATGCCGTGCTTACCAATAGTGTGACCGAAATTTTTGCAGACAAAAGAGCAAATGTAGATTACTATAAAATCCAAAACGATAAAGAAAATGCTTCACTAGTAGACAGCACCTTTATCATGCAACAACGTGATAGTATTTGTAGTGTACATACCTTTTCTTTTGGAGGAAAAGTAACCCGCAACAACTTGAATTTTAAACAACTTGGAGAAGGCTGTGATTCTATCTTAAATGGGGTCACTATTATAGAAGACAAGCAACATGTAGATCACAATACACTAGTACACCACATTGCAGAAAACTGTGAAAGTCACCAAGACTACAAGGGTATTTTTGACGATAGTGCTACTGGTGTTTTTAATGGAAAAGTGTATGTTGAAAAAGAAGCACAGAAACTAGATGCCTTTCAGCAAAATAATAATATCCTTATTAGCGATAAAGCAACCATCAATGCAAAACCACAATTAGAGATTTTTGCAGATGATGTAAAATGTTCTCACGGTTGTACCATTGGTCAGTTAGACGAAGACGCATTGTTTTATTTGCGTTCTCGTGGTATTGCTAAAAAAGAAGCAAGAGCATTATTGATGTATGCTTTTGCGAATACCGTTTTGGAAAGTGTAAAAATTCCAGAATTAAAGGGACGTATCAATAAATTAATCGCCAACAAAATTGGTGTGAATCTAGGATTCGACGTCTAAACTTTTTTGTCCGTTAGAGAGCTCCCGAAGTTTCGGGACGAGAACTATTAGTTACCTATCTATTTGATTGAGGTTTCGACTACGCTCAACCATACAACTTCTAAACAACTATATATATGTTTGATGTAACTACAATCAGAAAAGATTTCCCGATACTTTCAAGACAAGTAAATGGGAAACCTCTCGTGTATTTAGACAATGCAGCGACTTCTCAAAAACCTCAGCAGGTCATCGATTGTATAGTAGATTATTACTCAAACTACAATGCCAACATTCATAGAGGTGTACATACATTATCGCAAGAAGCTACAGATTCCTACGAAGCAGCTCGCAACACCATCAAATCCCATTTTGGAATTGCAAAAGCACACGAAGTTATCTTTACTACAGGAACCACCCATGGTATTAACATGGTCGCTAATGGCTTTTCAAGCTTGCTTAGTAAAGGAGACGAAATTATTGTGTCTCAACTAGAGCACCACTCTAATATTGTGCCTTGGCAAATGCTATGTGAGCGCACAGGAGCTACGTTAAAAGTAATTCCTATGAACGAAGAAGGGGCTTTACAAATGAATGTATATCAAACCCTTTTATCAAAAAACACGAAACTGGTCTTTGTCAATCATATTTCAAACGCATTGGGAACCATCAACCCAATTAAGTTTATGATCGACAAAGCCCATGAAGCAGGCGCTGCGGTGCTTATTGATGGCGCTCAATCTTGTTCACATATCAAACCAGACTTGGTAGCACTAGATTGCGATTTCTATGTGACTTCTGCACATAAAATGTGTGGCCCAACTGGAATTGGTATGCTCTACGGAAAAGAAGCTTGGTTAGAAAAACTTCCTCCCTATCAAGGTGGTGGTGAAATGATAGATCAAGTAACCTTCGAGAAAACCACCTATGCAGGACTTCCTCATAAATTTGAAGCAGGTACTCCAAACATTTGCGGAGGGATTGCTTTTGGAGCCGCCATAGACTATTTAAATGCTATTGGCTTCGAAGCAATTGCGGCACACGAAAAAACATTGCTTGAATATGCCACAAAAAAATTACTTGCTATTGACGGACTTAAAATTTATGGTACTATTCCAGAAAAAACATCAGTGATTTCTTTTAATATAGAAGGCATACACCCTTATGATATTGGCACCATTGTTGACAAATTAGGAATAGCAGTAAGAACAGGACAGCATTGTACACAACCCATTATGGACTATTTTAATATTTCTGGAACGGTACGCGCCTCCTTTGCATTCTATAATACCATCGAAGAAATTGATATCTTAGTAGCTGCTGTAGAAAAAGCAAAAATGATGTTAACTTAAATCATAGACATGAAAAAATTAATCGTATTTATTACGCTAATCAGCCTTATGGCAAGTTGTAATCAAACAAAAAAAACAGTAGAAACAACAAGTAATGCTGTACTTACGGGTAATTATAGCATTACTTCTGTAAATGAAAAAACGATAAGCCCAGCCGCATCTTTGCAGTTTACAGATACCGATAAAGCAATTAGTGGAAGCACTGGATGTAACGAATTTTCTGGGAACTACTCACAAGACACCATGGCAATCAATATTGGACTACTTATAGCAACAGAGGCTTATTGTGATGAAGCTATCATGATAAATGAACGTGCTATTTTAAAAGCCTTAAGAAATACGGGGACATTTACCATTACAGATAACATACTTACACTCTATTCTAAAACAGATAGAAGCCCTTTACTAACTGCTACAAAAGAAAAGTAAACATGACCATTAAAGCCATACAAGAAGAATTAATAGATGAGTTTGCCATGTTTGACGACTGGATGCAACGCTATGAGTACATGATTGATCTTGGAAAATCACTCCCACTTATCGATAAGGACAAAAAAACCGACGATAGAGTGATTAAAGGCTGTCAAAGTAAAGTATGGTTAGATGCAGATTTAGAAGATGATAAAATAGTATTTACAGCAGATAGTGATGCAATTATTACCAAAGGAATTATTGCTATATTAATCCGCGTTTTTAGCAATCAGTCACCTTCTGAAATTTTAAATGCCGACACCCATTTTATTGATGAAATCGGACTTAAAGAACACTTATCTGCCACACGTGCCAATGGTTTAGCATCTATGATTAAGCAATTAAAACTATATGCTACAGCCTACCAAGCAAAACTAAACAGCTAGTCTTTTGGCTACGCCGAAATTTTAAAAACACAAAAGCCATTAGGCTACCAATAGTATGGAAAACGAGACAATAGACACACAAGCCCTTGGAGAAAAGATTGTAAAAGTATTAAAGACTATTTACGATCCAGAAATTCCTGTAGACATTTACGAACTAGGTCTTATCTATGATGTTTTTGTAAATGAAGATCATAATGTAAAGATCTTGATGACACTTACAACACCTAATTGTCCAGTAGCCGAAACACTACCTGTAGAAGTAGAAGACAAAGTGAAGACCATTAAAATGGTCAACGACGCCGAGGTAGAAATCACCTTCGATCCACCTTGGTCTCAAGATTTAATGAGCGAAGAAGCCAAATTAGAACTAGGTATGTTATAAAAACCATGGAAAACCAAATTGTAAATAGAGTAGCCAATAGCGTGCTTAAAACTATCGACCTGGAAGATTTCTATCCAGAAGGTACGCGCGTGGCTTTTGATATTGCTCCTTGGTTATTCGAAGGTATTATTTTAAAGGAAAAAGCCTTTAGAGAAAGCGTTGCAAAACACAACTGGGAACAATACAAAGGCCAGTTTGTCTCGATTCATTGCAGTACCGATGCCATTATTCCAGCTTGGGCTTTTATGTTGGTATGCACAAAACTAAACCTGCACACAAAAAGAACCATCATTGGCTCATTACAAGATGTGGAAACTATTTTATTTTCTGAAATTTTAAATACCCTAGATCTTAGCGAGTTTGTCGACAAACCCGTTATCATAAAAGGATGTGCGACCAAACCGATTCCTTCTACGGCCTATGGAATGCTCATTTCAAAATTACAACCCATAGCAAAAAGCATCTTATTTGGAGAAGCCTGCTCATCGGTTCCTCTTTACAAGAAATAGCACCTAACATACTACTATCCCGCTCATATTTCCGAAGTTAACCGACTCAAATACAAGAAAATCACTCCGTAGGAATAATCTCTATTTTTACGCAAAACACCTTTGTTTTTCGTCTTAAGCACTCAAATACTGGTTAAAAAACATTGTGACAGGACACCTCATTTTCTCTAACTTCAAAAGAAATCCTACCTTTGTAAAAACATTAAAAACCAAATTCATGAAAAAAATATTACTTTCAATAGCAGTATGTGCTTTTACATTTAGCGCATTTGCTCAAGAAGAAGCCGAAGCTCCAAAAAACGGATGGACCAAAGCTGGTAATGCTTCTGTACTTTTCAATCAAGCTGCATTTAATGCAGAATGGCAAGGTGGTGGAACCACTAATTACGGCGTTAACTTAGGACTTACCTATGATGCAAATTACAGAAAAGACAAGATTACATGGGACAATCGTTTAATGGCAGATTACGGGTTAACCAACCAAAGAGGTCAAGAGTTTACAAGAAAAACAAACGATCGTTTAGAATTTAATTCATTGGTAGGAAAGCAAATCAAAGAAAGTCTTTGGTACTACTCTTTTTTCTTCAATGCAAGAACTCAATTTACGAGCGGTTATACTTTTGGTGAAGATGCTAATGGAAATGAAACGAGAACAGAAAACACTAAGTTTTTATCTCCTGGATATTTTCAAGCGGGTCCAGGTGCATTATGGAAAAAAAGCGATAACCTAAAGGTAAACATTGCTCCAGCAACGGCACGTTTGATTGTTGTTGATGGTTCTTTTACTGAAGTAATAGGAGATCAAGCTGCTATTGATGCATTTAATGAAGTAACCTACTTTGGTGTAGAGGCTAACGAATCTACACGTTTTGAGTTTGGTGCTGCTTTAGGTGCTTATGGTAAATTTGAGTTATTTAAAAACGTTTCTATGGAAAACGTGTTAAACTTATATAGTAACTATCTTGAAGATCCTCAAAACGTTGATATCGATTACACGATGAATCTATTAATGACAGTAAACAAATGGATTACAGCCAACGTAGTCTTCCAGTCTATTTATGATGACAATGCTGTAAAAGGATTTCAAATTAGAGAAGCATTAGGAGTTGGATTAACCTACGGTTTCTAAAACCAAAATCAATTTCATTAAAAAAACCCCAAACGCTAATGTGTTTGGGGTTTTTTGATTCTTGCTTCTAGCTACTCCACATACTCCTCTGGATACAAGAAATTGTTATACGGAAAACGAGTTACATGAATTTCACGCACTTTATTATAGACTACTTTTCGAAAAGTCTCAAAATTTTCTTTTTCTAATGCCGAAATAAAAATAGCGTCACCATTCATTTGATTCATCCATGTGCTTTTCCATTCTTCTAAGGTGTAATGCACTTTTGTTTTTTCTGTCACTAAATCATCCTCGTCTATCTTTTCTGGGATATACGCATCTATCTTATTAAACACCATAATCATAGGTTTATCGGCACTTTCAATTTCATCTAAAATAGTGCCGACACTAGCAATATGATCTTCAAAACTCGGATGCGATATATCTACTATATGTAGCAATAAATCTGCTTCTCTCACCTCGTCTAACGTACTCTTAAAAGACTCTACCAATTGGGTAGGTAATTTTCGTATAAATCCTACCGTATCACTTAATAGAAATGGCATATTACCAATGACCACTTTGCGAACGGTTGTATCCAGCGTTGCAAAAAGTTTGTTTTCTGCAAATACTTCACTTTTACTAATCGCGTTCATGAGGGTAGACTTCCCAACGTTGGTATAGCCCACAAGCGCCACACGAACTAATTTACCTCTATTGCCTCGTTGCACCTCCATTTGGCGGTCTATCTTGCTTATTTTCTTTTTGAGTAAGGAAATTCGATCACGAACAATACGTCTATCGGTTTCAATTTCTGTTTCTCCAGGACCTCGCATTCCAATACCACCACGTTGTCTTTCTAGGTGTGTCCACATTCCTGTTAATCTTGGCAGTAGGTACTCATATTGCGCTAATTCTACTTGGGTGCGCGCATAACTAGTTTGAGCACGTTGCGCAAAAATGTCAAGTATTAAGTTGGTGCGATCAATGATTTTACGCTCTAAAATCTTTTCAATATTCTTTTGCTGAGCCGCAGAAAGTTCGTCATCAAAAATAACGGTACCCACATCATGTTGTTCTACATAAGTGCGTACTTCTTCCAACTTACCTGTACCAATAAAGGTTTTGGGATTTGGCTTTTCCATTTTTTGCACAAACCTTTTTAGTACTTCTCCACCTGCTGTGTATGCCAAAAATTCAAGCTCATCTAGATACTCGGTTGCTTTCTCTTCATCCTGCTTTTGCGTAATAAGACCGATAAGTACGGCTTTTTCGTAGGCTATCTTTTTTTCTTCTATCATATGGTGTGTAAAAAAGCAAAGGTACAAAAGAGTATCCTAGTATTTTTTGTACTTCGGAAATGTTCGTGAATTAAATAGTTACAATTAGCACTAGAATTTTCAACACAAAGTGTTATCTAAAAATTTCTCTGTATTTTAGTAGCACTAACACAGTTTCCCCCCACTAATATTTCAGCTTAAAAAAAACATGGCACATACCGATACTTCTTGGAGCAAATACTCTTTTGCATTTTACAATCTTGAAAATTTATTTGATACTGTAAATGATCCTGAGAAAGCAGATGACGATTTTACGCCCGATGGTTTTAAACGCTGGAACCAAGCTAGACTTAGCAAAAAAGTACGCAATCTGGGGCATATCATACAACAAATTGGTTTTAAAGAAACAGGGTTCCCTCCTGTGCTCGTGGGCGTTGCCGAAGTAGAAAACAAAGTAGTATTACAAGAACTAATAGACTCTGAGCATTTAAAAGATAAAGGCTATCAATTTGTGCATTACGATTCTAAAGACGAACGCGGCATAGACACAGCTCTCTTGTACAGGTCTACTTATTTTAAGGTACTCCACTCCATAGCACATGAAGTTTTTTTTATAGATGATGATGGAGAAAAAGATTTTACTAGAGATATCCTTGAGGTTAAAGGGAGCCTAGAAGGACAAGAAGTATATCTCTTGGTAAATCATTTTCCTTCTAGACGTGCTGGCGAAAAAGAAACAGCTCCAAAACGCATGTTAGTAGCGCAAAAAAACAAAGCGATTATTACACGTATTCGTCAAGAAGATCCGACTGCAAAAATTATTATCATGGGTGATTTCAATGATGATCCACATAGCGCAAGCATACAACACCTCATGGCGCAAGGTTTTTACAACCCTATGGAGCTCCTACTTACCCAAGAAGATGGAAGTTTAACCTTTAAAGGAGACTGGAATTTGTTTGATCAAATCTTAGTGTCAGAAAACTTCTTACAAATGCATGGGAATCCGTTTCGTTTTCAAAAGGCAACCATCTTTGGAGAAAGTGCCGTAAGAGTCTTTGAAGGACCTTACGAAGGGCACCCTTTTAGAACCTACGCAGGACCAAAATACATTGGTGGGATGAGTGATCATTTTCCTGTTTACAGTATTTTTAAAATCCTTAAACAATCCTTGTAATTCAAATAATAGCCTACTACTACCGTAGGATTTTAATCTTTAAATTTTAAGAGTTTAACACGTTTTTAATCGGAAAATTCTGTCCCTACATCTAAAAATCTGATGATACTAACATACGTTCGTATTTTTAACTAAATTTAGTCACAAAATAACACCAAAAAAATTCTGAATGAATACTCAATTACTCTCTCAAAACGGTATACATACGTATAGATTTATAAAGAATGTACGCACTACTATAGTTTCTATGGTAGTTTTTTTATGTGTTGGCCTAGCCTATGGTCAAACCACAATTCCCTGTGCCAATGGGGCTTTTAATGACACGTATTGCTACACACCCAACGATGTTACACAATTAGTCTACACCAGTGATACAGGTTTTCCTTTGCGATTAACATTTAATGCTGGTACCGTAGAAGTAAATTTTGATGAAGTTGTTGTTCTAGATACAGATGGCGTAACAAACCTTAATGCTGGTAACCCATATGGTAATGGTGGAGACATGAGTGGATTTGTATTTGAATCTACAGGAGACACTATTACATTGCAAGTTACTTCTGACGGTATTGCAAGTTGTTCAGATGGATTATTTGTTCCCTTAGATTATGATATTAACTGTTTAACCTGTACAGATCCTACCATTGTGTTTACAAATGATGGTATGTGTGAAACAGGACAGCAATTTACCATTGGTGTTGATATTACAGATTTAGGAAGTTCAACCAATATCACTGTTACAGATGACCAAGGAAATCCACCGCAAAGCACTGGAGCCCCAACTGTATTAACATTTGGTCCATACCCTTCTATGACAGGTGTTACGTTTACCATAGAAACGGGAGATGTAAATTGTGATTTTACGAGTGAATTGATTGAATGTCAAGCTATGGGAAGTTGTGATATTTTAGAAGCAGGCGCAGATGTATTTGTAGATTGTGATACACAATGTGTTGATCTTATTGCAGATTACATTACCCTACCAAACTTAGACACAACATCCTATCAAATACAAGGACCTATATGTGATCTTCCTCCCGTTACTGGAGGTACACCAACCAACCTAACAATTGATGATCAATGGAGTAACCTTATCCCATTACCATTCGAATTTAATTTTTACGGTAACGCTTACACCAATGTTGTTGCCGGAGCTAATGGCCAGTTATCTTTTAATGCAGCTTTAGCTGGTAACTTTAATGGATGGAATATGGATCCTGCAGATATGATTCCTACCAACGATGCCAATTATCCATTAAACACTGTCTTTGGAGCTTATCACGATATTGATCCTAGTGTAAACCCAAATCCTAACAGAATTAACTTTTTTATAGTAGGAGATGCACCATTTAGAATTTTTGTGCTAAACTTTAATGAAGTGCCTCAATTTGGATGTAATGAGTTATTAACTACACAACAAATATTATTATACGAATCTTTAAATGTTATTGATGTTAATATTATCAGCAAACCAATTTGTACTACATGGAATGATGGATTGGCTGTAATAGGTTTACAAGGAAATAACCTTACCGAGTTTAGTGTTCCAGATGATAGAAATGTTGGAGCTTGGGAGGCAACCAATGAAAGCTGGCGTTTTGTTCCTAACGGAGACCCAATTAACGCAAGTGTATTTGAGTGGAGAGATGCAGCGGGTACTGTTCTTGGAAATGACCCAATCTTAAATGTTTGCCCAGATCAAACAACCGTTTATACTGCTGCCTTAGTAGTAGAATTGCCAGATGGAACTTTTGACGAACTTACAGATACGGTAACTGTTACTAAAGAAAATGGATGTTCTCCATTTGACTGTACAGACGATGCCTTCCTAGAAGATTTCGGTACTGGTGTAGGTAGAGTAACACACCCGTTTACTGCACTAGAATTTAATGGCACCACGCAACTAGATGCAAACCAATACGCGGTAACTAACATTTCTAGTGGTCTTAACTTTGGATGGCACCAAGCTATGGAAGATAACACTTCTGGAGACACCAATGGTAGAATGATTTTTTACAATCCATCTGAAGATACAAACGAGTCAGAACTTTATAGAAGAACGATACCTGTTGAAGCGAATATAGAACACATTTTCGATTTTGCTATGACCACTGTGTACGATACAGATACCAACATTTGTCCAGGCGGAGGTACCCCATCTAGACTTATTTACCAAATTGAAGATGCGGCTGGAACTGTTATAGAAACAAGTAACACTGGTGATGTGCCAAACGGACCAAATCCAAACTGGAATAGATATTCATTAGAGTTTAACCCTGGTGCTAATACTGAAATTCAAATTGTAATCATCAATGATATTTTTGGTGCCTGCGGAAATGACCTAGCGATAGATGACATTAGATTACGCTCTGAAGGAACTCCTCCAGAAATTGTGGAGCCAATGGACATGTTTGCTTGTGAAGAAACTCCAGGAAGTGAAATTGGAACTTTTGATTTAACAACTCAAATTGCTGAAATTTTAAACGGGCAAGATCCTGCAAACTTCGGAATCACTTTCCATAACAACCAAGCAGATGCAGACGCTGGGGATAATGCTATTGCTACTCCTACAGCCTATATGAATACGACGAATCCTGAGACAATCTTTGTAAGAGTTGAGCGAGGTTCTCCTCCAGGAAACGACTGTTTCTCTACAACATCTTTCGATCTTATTGTTGAGATACCTATTGTTATCACTACTGATCTACCTACTTCAATAGATGTTTGTGCAAACGACGAAGCTGCTGCATTAAATGCAACACCAACAAATGCAGGAATTGATTTGAGTACTGTAACGTACGAATGGCAAGATGCTGGCGGGACTATAGTTTCTACAGATCCTATATTTACACCACCAACTTCAGGAACATACACCGTTAAAATTACCGTACCTCCCTGTAGTGAAACTACGGTTAGTATCGACGTCATTGTAAAACCTGTTCCAGAAATAGATCTTGGACCAGATGTAACCTTATGTGATGGCGAAGATTTTGAAATACTCCCAACAATAACAGGTGACACTACGAATGCAACATTTTTATGGAGCACAGGAGAAACCTCTGAAACTTCAATTGTTGTAAACGAAAGCGGAACATATACACTTACTATAACTACTGTAGATGGTTGTGTGGTAACAGATAGTATCGTAGTAGTTATTTCAGATCCAGTTGTAGTAACACTTAATGATGACTTTGAAGTATGTCCAGATTTTGAAACGATTATTACAGCTACTTCAAATGATTCAGATGTGACATACCAATGGTTTGAAAATGGCTCTCTAATAGATGGCCAAAGTCAAAATACCTTGCCAATTACATTATCCCAAATGGGAGCAACATCACAAGAATATAGTGTTGTGGTAACCAATAGTGATGGTTGTATGGGAACAGCAGTGGTTAATGTATCTCTTTACTCAGATAATGCCAACTGTGTTATCTCTCAAGGAATCTCTCCAAATGGAGATGGTTTAAATGATGTATTGGATCTTACTTTCTTGAATAATAGAACTGGGATTAGCAGCTTCCAAATCTTTAACAGACATGGAAGAATGGTATATGATTTTGCAAACTATACAAACCAATGGGGTGGTCAAACTAGTGATGGTGAAGAATTACCAACTGGAACTTACTACTATGTAATTCGACTTAATGGAGAAGATACAGTATTTGGTTCAAACTATAATGGATGGGTTTATATCAATAGAGAAAAATAAAACTCAAATCAATCCTAACCAATGAAAATGAAATCAGCCATTTTTGCTATTGTGTTCCTTTTTGGATATGCTGCATTCGCACAATCTATTGTTGTGAATGATCCTGCAGATCCTCAAAGTGCGCTCACTGCCGAAGAACTCATTACAGATGTTCTAGTAAGCGGAAGCACTTGTGTTGATATTACATTAACCAATTTGGGTGAAAATCCAGATGGTACCACGAATCCTGCACAAAAAAGTTGGGGATACTTTAAAAGTAATAATACTGCATTTCCTTTTGAAGAAGGTATTGTATTGTCCTCTGGTTTTGCTGAAAGTGCCCAAGGTCCAAACAATGATCCTGGAATTTCAGACTTTGGTATTGGCTGGTTAGGAGATGAAGATATCAAAGCACTTTTAGACAATGAATATGGCGGAAATGAAATTACCGAAAACGCTACTGTTTTTGAATTCACATTTTCATCAAGTCTAAATGAGGTTGCTTTTGAATTTATTTTTGCTTCTGAAGAATATGAGAATGAATGGGAATGCGATGCACCTTTTAGAGATGGATTTGGATTTTTAGTAAAAGGTCCTGGAATTCCTAACGACTCTGGCGCTCCATTTGGAGGTACTAATATTGCCTCTGTTCCTGGTTCAACTAACGTTCCTGTAAGTACCGCATCCATACATTCAGATACTTTTTTATGTGGAGATGAAAACCTTGGTGTCAACTTTTTTCCAGATCTTTATGTAAGTAATTCGGGAGCTAATAACACCAACGAAATTCAATTTGATGGTCTTACTGCTGCACTAACAACAGCTACCTTGTCTATTGTACCGAACGAAGAGTATACCATAAAAATGGTCATCGCAGATCGTGGAGACAATTCATTCGACTCTGCCGTTTTCTTAAAAGCTGGTAGTTTTAATATTGGAAGTGCAGATCTTGGAGATGATATTACACTAAATGACCCAGAAGCGGTCTGTGAAGGTGATATTATTACCCTCGATGCAGGAAGTACTTCTGACGCTATGTACCAATGGTTCAAAGATGGAGTTCTAATCCCAGATGAAACGAACCCAACACTAGATATTTCTGAAACTGGACTATATAGAGTAGAAATTAGCTTTGCTGCTTCACCAGATTGTTTGATTGTAGATGAAATTTTAGTAGAGTTTTTTCCATTACCAGTATTTGACCTTGGCCCAGATCAATTAGTTTGCGACAATAGCGCAATTACATTGGATGCAACAGTTACAAATCCAAACGAATTAAGTAACATTAGCTATAAATGGTTTAAAGACGCAATAGAGCTTGCTGGAGAAACAAACCCAACACTTGCTGTTTCTGAAAATGGCGACTACACCTCAGAAGTAACAGGAAATGATTGCCTTGCTACAGATACTATCTCAGTAGAAATTGTAGCCTTTGAAGTTGCTATCGGTGACTTTGTAGCACTTTGCGGTGAAGAATCTTTTACCATTGTGCCCGACATTAGTGGAACTGCTAATATTGAAAGTGCCACATTTTTATGGAGCACAGGAGAAACTACTCCTACAATCACAGTTACACAAGATGGTGTATATGCTGTTGATGTAACTATTGACAACTGTACCATAAGCGATACAGTAGATATTATTTTTAGAAACTTAGCTGCTGTAACATTAGGAGAACCTATTTTAAAATGTGCTGGAGATACCATCACAATAACAGCAAATGTTAGTGCTGAAGACACATTCGATTATGAATACACCTGGTTTAAGGATGGTGGCGAACTTGTTGGTGAAACTTCAAATAGTATAGACATCGTTGACGAAGGAATTTATAGTGTTGAGCTTAATGATAGAGATTGCATTGCCTCTGATGCCGTAACTGTTGGTTTTTATGAAAATGAAAATTGCATTATATCACAAGGTATTTCACCGAACGGCGATGGATTTAATGACAATCTAGATCTTCAATTCTTAAACGATAAAAATGGAATCTCTAAACTTTCAGTATTTAATAGACATGGAAGATTAGTATATGAAAAGACAGCCTATGTAGACGAATGGAGAGGCCAGACAGCTGAAGGTGATGTATTGCCCGTAGGAAACTACTATTATGTTATTGAATTACAAACAGAATCCCCTATCACTGGATGGGTATATTTAAATAAATAAACTAAAATAAAACCAATATAATGAAAAAACGACTATCGCTAATTTTAGTACTCTTGTGTATCGTGCTGTGTTCTAAAGATGCCAATGCGCAACAAGACCCGCAGTACACACAATACATGTATAACATGAATGTTGTAAACCCTGCCTATGCGGGTTCTAAAGAAAGCATTTCTTTTACTGCATTATACAGAACACAATGGGCTGCTTTAGATGGAGCTCCTACCACCTTTACATTTTCTGGGCACGGCTCGTTAAGTGATAAAGTAGGTTTAGGATTATCTGCTGTAAGAGATGAGTTAGGTCCAGTGAAAGAAACCAACTTATTTGCAGACTTTTCATACACATTACAATTGGGTGGAAGCACTAAATTAGCATTAGGTTTAAAAGCAGGAGCAACGTTTCATGATGTAGGTCTTGTGGATCTTGAACTACAAGATGAAAATGACCCATTTTTCAATCAGGACATTAGCAGTGTATATCCAAATATTGGAGCTGGAGCTTTTTTATATGGAGACAATTACTATCTAGGTTTTTCTGTTCCTAACATGTTAAACTCTGTACATTTAGATGCAAATGGTAGACAAATTGGTTCTGAAGTAAATCACTTTTTTGGAACAGCAGGATATGTTTTCCAAGTTGCTGAAGACGTAAAATTAAAACCATCTGTTTTAGTGAAATCTGCTTTTGGAGCACCACTATCATTTGATGGAAATTTAAATGCCTTATTTTTCGAGAAATTTGAATTAGGTGTTTCGTATAGATTAGATGATTCATTTAGTGGTCTTGTTGGTTTTCAAGTCCTTCCTGAATTACGTATTGGATATGCATATGATGCTGTTACCTCTGACATAAATGTGGTAGCACCTTCATCGCACGAGATCATCCTTACATTTGATCTATTCCCAACAAAACGTACGTTACGTTCACCTAGATATTTCTAATTAACAACAACATTTAATTTCATTAAAAATGAAAAACATATACACCATACTTCTATGCATTGCTTTTAGTACTACAATGCTAACAGCTCAAAATAGTAAAACAAAAAAAGCAGATAAACTATACGATAGATTGGCATATACAGATGCTGCTGCTGCCTACCAAAAAGTAATTAAAAAAGGTAAGGGAGATTTGTATGTATTTGAAAGATTAGCGAATTGCTACTATTTCATTAACGATACAAAAAAGGCTGAAACGTATTACAAAAGAGTAGCTAAGTCTAAAAAAGCAAATCCTGAAGCTATCTACAATTATGCGCAATCTTTAAAAGCAAATGGAAAATTTAGCGACCATAATACATGGATGAAAAAATTTGCTGAAATGAAACCAAACGATACACGTGCAAAGGATTTTATGAAGAATCCAAACTATGTTCCTAAAATTATGGACGACATGGCACGCTATACGGCTACAAACATGGAAGAAATTAACAGTGAATATGCTGATTTTGGTGGTACAGCATATGGTAAAGACTTTTATTTTGCTTCTGGTAGAAATACATCACGTAAAACATACCAATGGAATGAAGAACCTTATTTAGATATCTATAAAGCTTCAAATGTTGGTGGTACTATGAAAAACGCCGAACTACTTGACGGAGATGTAAATACCAAATACCACGAATCTAATGCAGTAATCAGTGCAGACGGAAAACGCATGTATTTTGATCGTAACGATTACTTTGAAGGTGATTACGACAAAAGTAGTGACGGTGTAAACCAAATTAACTTATACTATGCAGAAAAAATAGCTGGAAAAGGATGGTCTGGAATTGTATCTGCACCCTTCAATAATGATGAGTATTCAACGGGTCACCCTGCGCTTAGCCCAGATGGTAAAACACTTTACTTTGTTAGCGATATGCCTGGTGGAAAAGGTGGGTCAGACATCTACATGGCTGAAGTTAAAGCAGACGGAAGCTTAGGAACTCCAAAACGATTAGGAGATAACATCAATACAGAAGGAAAAGAATTATTCCCTTATGTAGACAGTAATGGTACCCTTTATTTTTCTAGTGATGGTCACCTAGGTATTGGTGGTCTTGACGTATTTTATGCAGAAGCACAAGGAAGTAGCTTTGGTGCCGTAAACAATTTAGGAAATGGTGTAAACAGTCCTGCAGATGACTTTGCTTACAAATACAACCCAACAACACAAGAAGGGTATGTTTCTTCTAACAGAAGTGGTGGAAAAGGAAGTGACGATATCTATATGGTAAAAGCAATCGAAATCCCTTGTGAAGTTACAATTGCAATTCAAGTGATAAATGAATACACTAAAGCTGCCATCCCAGGAGCTCGTGTTGATTTATACGATGCAATGGGTAACAAATTAAGCACAAAAACTTCAGATGCAAACGGAGAAGTATCTTACAAAGCTGAATGTGATACAGAACATGAAGTTCAAGCTGTTGTAGCAGATTTTGAAAGTAACGCTACTAAAATAGCTGCAGCTAATGACGAGAAAGTTTCAGGAACTATTTCATTAAAACCTATCGAAGAAATTATTGTTGAAGATAAAATTATCTTAAACCCTATATTATTCGACCTCGATAAATCAAACATCAAGCCTCAAGCTGCGTTTGAATTAGATAAGGTAGTTGCTATCATGAATAAATACCCAGAAATGATTATTGCTGTTGGATCTCATACAGATAGTAGAGCAACAGATTCTTATAACTTGAATCTTTCTGAACGTCGTGCTCAATCTACTGTTCAATACATAATTTCTAAAGGAATCAACAGCTCTAGAATTAGTGGTAAAGGGTATGGTGAGACACAACCAAGAGTAGCATGTGGTGATAACTGTAGTGAAGAGGAACATCAATTAAACAGAAGATCTGAGTTTACGATTGTAAAAAAGTAAACGAACATACGTTATATTAGCTTAACCAACCAAAAGTTAAGCAAACCCTCAATACCACATATCATGTGTTTTGAGGGTTTTTTAATTTTAATTTGGATCATTTCTGAAATAGTATATCATGGAACACTATCATATTCTCAATGGAGATGCCTTAAAAGAACGATTTAGCCTTGCACAACCTTCACATATAATGGTGGCAAGAGAATGCCTTATTGAAGGCCCGGTAAACGGAAGCACTCTCAATCAATTCTTTGACACACGAGCTCAATTTATCCAAGATGTGTATGGTAGTAGCATTGAAGATTACAAAAACATAGTAGTAGGAGAATTTAATAAGATACAAGAAATTTCAAAAAACGCTGAGGTGCATCTTTGGTTTGAAGATGATGTTTTTTGTCAAATAAATATGTACTTCACCCTATATCTCATAAAAGACCATTTTAAGCTCCCAAATGAGCTCTATTTAGTAAGACCTAAGAAACATACTAAATATGGTTTTGGAGGTCTTACAGATGTAGAATTAGCTGAAATATTAAAGGCAAAAACTTTGCTAACAAACACAAACGAGTTCATAGCACTTTGGAAAGCATACCAAACCAAAGACATTGCTTCATTATCTAAAATTTCCGAAGGACTAAAAACAACATTTCCATTTGTGAACGATGCCATGAAAGCCTATATAGATAGTCTTCCAACAAAAGAAAGTGAGGGCGTGGTGGTTGCTTGTTTAAAAAACATACAACAGGAACTAAACACGCAAGAGTTTGCTGTCATCTTTAAAGAATTTTGCGAACGAATGCCCATTTATGGCTATGGCGATACACAATTAAAAAGAATACTAGCTACTATGGAAACCTAACTATAAACAAAAAACTCCTCTGAATGTTCAGAGGAGTTTTTGTTTTAATAGAAACAAATACTAGTTTCCAGTAATCTCAATATTATCTACATGATATCTTGTTGTAGCAGTAGGATCTGCTCCCTGGTATCTAAACGCTATGCTCATCATACCATCGATACAAGATACATTGATAGGTCCAGCTGGCATGAAGTCTCCAAAACCACTCTCTGGTCCTTGAGGTATCATTGCGTCTACAAGATTCCAGCTTGCTGTTGTTACATCTCCAGTAAAATCATTTGAAACAAGTACACTTAAAATAGTACCATTGTCAAAAGCTGCTTGGATGTTAAAATTCAATTCTTCTTCGGTAGTAGCATCCATATCGATTGGAGGTGATACTAACCAAATATCCATTATATCTTCTCCTGAACTAAATCCAGAAACTTGCGCATAATTATTATTACTGAAATTTCCAATTTCCCAAACTTCGCTTCCGCCACTAGCACTTACATTGGTCCATCCAGCGGCTACATATTCTTCAATAGAGTTAAAGCCTTCGAAGTCTTCACTATAAAATACTGCTCCACCACCACTAGGTCCTGTACAGTTAAATGTATCTGGATCACAACGATCTTCATTGGTAAAAGAAATATCTGAAGGGTCATTTACCACCATATTAAAAGCATCTCCAAAAAAGTTCTTGGTTAAGATTCCTTTCATAGAACCTCTTCCAGAAGGAAGTAAGACTGACTTAAAATCTGCAAACGTACTCGTAGCAAAAATAACACTACTACCCTCTTCACAGCTCTCCAACAAACGTTCTCCGTCAAATTGATCTTCTGGTTCACCAGCATAGGTTTTAGGATCATCTCCTAACACATCGTTACGATTAAATTGTGCGTCTGCTAATTCAACAAATAAATTTGTGTTTGCATCTGAAAATTCAGAAAACAATATTGGTTTTGCAACAATAGTTTCTACCACAGCATCTCTAATGATATATTCTGGCATTTGAGGTTCCCCAATTTTTTCAAGGTCATTTAAATCTAAAATCCCTAAAGTAAATACACCACTATCATATCCTGCAGTTAATCCGTCAAGACGTACAAAAACTTTTCTTCCTATTTCATAGGTAATAAATAATGGATTTACATCAATTAAGACTTTTACACCACTAATAGGATTCACCGGTGCATTTTGTAAAATCATTTCTTCAAAGAAATTTCCTGACTGGTCGCTAGAGATTACATAACCCTCTACATAACTAATTTGTTCTGTGTCAAAGGTTAATTTTTCTGTTTGTCTAAGCTCTGCAAGAACGTCTTCATAATTAAAATCTCCAGGCTCTACTCCTAAATCATCAGCAGCTTCAGCTACTAATTGTTCAAAAGCACTGTTAATACCCGTGATAGTTAACACTTGTCCTTCAAGGTTTGGTGCTACTACAGTAGTATTTGGTATGTCAAAATCATCATCTTGCACACAAGATACGATGACAGCTGTTGCAACGAACAGCATGATTAATTTGTATAAATTGAAATTTTTCATTTTGTATTGTATTTAAATAGTGTTGTATTAAAATCTAACGTAAAGGTTTAAGTAATATGTAGTTCCATTTCCGAAGAAATAACGATTCCCGAATACAGGTGTATCTCTATTAGATTCTTCTAATAAGCCACGGTAATCTCCTACTCTAGAATCTTCAAAACCACCAGTTCTGTATCGTTGGTCAAAAACATTATTAATGGTAGCGAAGAACCCAACAAAATAATCGTCTATTCTCCATGATTTACCACCGACAACATTTACAAGGCTATAGCTATCAAACTGCTCTTGTTGTAATAAGTTTTTTGCTATATTTTCATCATAGTCGTTAAATGCTAATCCATCTACATCAGTAGCAAAATTATCATTCCTTCGTAATGTACTCACATCAATATAGGCATTCGAAAAATAGTTAGCTGTTACACCAAACCACCAAAAGTTAGGATCTCTATATTCGAAACCTAATTGAAAGGCATTTTCTGGTCCTCCAGCAATATGTAGGTTTTCTAATTTAGTCGTTCCATCTCCTAATCTTCTGGATCCTTCAAAATCATCGCTTGTGAAATATTGATTTGGATTATTTGTAAAAACGTACTGTGCCATAGAGGCAGCACCTTTCAATTTAATAGTTGGTGTTACCTGTGCTTCAATACCCAATTCTGCACCTGCTCTTCTAGAATTAATACCTGTAAGTACTTCTTGTACAAAAGTTCCACTACCATCGGCATTTCTTACAGACTCCGTAAAGAAGAAGTTAATATCTGTTTGGTCTTGCATTGCATTGTAAAAACCGGTAAGTCTTGCTTTTACAATAGGAGAACGATAGATATAACTCAAATCTAAGTTTTGAATTTTTTCTTCTTCTAATCCTTCAACTACGTCATTGTTTTGACGAGAATTGCTAAATGAGTTTCTAATGCTTGGTGCTTTGGTTAAATAACCTGCATTAAAATCTAATAAATGACGTCCTGTTATTTTGTACACAGCACCACCTTTAATTCCAACAGTACTAAAGTTTAAAGCTTCACTTTCTCCAAAAGATCTATTTCCTCCTTGGAAGTTTCCATTTTCATACAACCCATTTCGTTGGTATTTTGTTGTACCAATATTAGCAGCTACATAAAAATCTACTAAACTGTATTTAAATTGCGCCTGCGCAAATCCTGAAAACACACTCGCGTCCATTTCAAAATTGTACTTATAGCGATCTCCTTCTTGTACTACTCTGTTCGGATTATTAACATCACTTTGTTCAGTGTTTGTTTGTTGAATTCCAGAACCATCTCCAGATTCAGATATTGAGAAATTATCAATATCTAAAAAACCATTACTTCCTAACAAATCTCTTACCTGTGCATAGTTTTCACTCTTAAGGCTTCTGTAATTTAAAGCGGCATTTAAAGTGATATTACTTGTTAACTCAGAGAACAAAATAGAATTAAACTGTAACTGATTGTCTCTCGTTACATCATCTTGAAGAATATACGAAGCCCTTAGTGCATTTCCATCTGCATCAATATTAGCATCATATAAAGAATTCCAAGGAATTTGACCATCGTTTACAAACTGCTCTCTTGCTAAATATGCTTGTTGAAACTGATAAGGAGTAGGATTAGGATCTCTTAGAATATAAGAAGGGAGTCTCTGGTAGTAATTCCCTGCAGGATTACGATTTCCATTATTATCGATACGACTGTTTCTAATAGTTCCAAATTGGTATCCAATATTCGTGTTTAATGTTGTTTTTTCACTAATATTCCAATAGTGATTTAACATGAAAATAGGTTCTTCGATATTTCTTATACGGCTGTTTCTAATTTCTCCGTCTTGGTTACCCCAGTTAGGGTTGTAACGAATCCCTTTCAAATCTCTTTGCTCTTGGGTAATTGCTGTAGAACGTCCTCTTCTGTTAGGGGTATAAAAAGCAGTAAAGTTAAGGCTATGTGCCTCGTTAATTTTCTTCTCTATAGAAGCAAAAAATGAATTTGCATCATACAAAGTACCATCTTGATATCCTTCTTCACCAAACCTACGCGCTACAGACACAGCATATGCCCATCCATTTTGCTGTAGCCCACTGTTGTAAGTTCCCATAATTCTACCACGGTAGCTTCTATTTGAAGATGCAAAAGAAACACGACCTCCTTGACGGTATTGTGAAGCTCTCATGATAATGTTAGTGGTTCCAGCAACATCACCAAATGTGTAATCACTAGCCTTTAAACCCATAGAAAACTCACGGTTTCGTTGTACATCATTTAAGCCACCCCAGTTTCCCCATTGTGGACGCCCTGTAATTTGCTTGTTCATTTCTAAACCATTGATAAGTACTTTACCGTTGGCATTGTCAAGTCCTCTTGGTCTAAAGAACGTAGCACTAAAATCAAATGCTGCTGCATTTAAAAATGCATCTCTTGACGCTTGCAATAACCCAGAGGTGTTAAAAGAAGAACCATCGTCTTCATCAAGTTCATTATCTGTAAGACTAATGATCCCAATTTGAGCCTCTATTTGGCTAAGATCTATTTCCAACAAAATAGGATCTAGGTTTAATATTTCACCATTTTGAATGGTAATTTGAATTCTTTGCGATGTGTAACCATCCTTCGAAACTAAAAGTACTTGCTCCCCCTGCGGTAAGTCATTACTCTCAATCAAGAAAAGTCCTCCAGCATCAGTAAATGTATTAAATGTGCTAGCTTGAATGCTAATAGCTACATCTTTAATAACATCACTAGAGTTGCTATCCACTACGCGTCCTTTTACAATTGCATTTTGCGCGGTACTAAACCCTGCCAAAAACAACACCGTAAAAAAAGTTAAGATGAATTTTTTCATTCTGAAATTTTAAGTGTTTTGAGATGTTTTATATCTCGTTATTAAATTGTTATAAATTTTGCGCAAAAGTACATTTTTAAAGGGAATTAATTACTTTTGGCGCGGCATTTGTAAAATACTTTACAAAAACTTAATACATCCTTTTAATGCACTACTCAAAATACCTAGTAATCACGCTACTTTTAGCAACTATTAGTAGCTTCGGACAAGAAAAAAAACAGTACAAAGTAAACACCATTGCATTCTATAATGTTGAAAATCTGTTTGATACTGAAAATGACCCTATCACTTTCGATGATGACAGAACTCCAGACGGGAAAGATCATTGGACAGAAGAGATTTACCAAGCCAAACTAAAAAATATGGCTAAAGTAATAAGTGAAATTGGGGCAGATGTTACAGGAAATGCACCAGCAGTTATTGGTTTGTGTGAAACAGAAAACAGAAAAGTTCTAGAAGATCTTGTAAACCAAGAAGCGCTATTACAAAAAGATTATGGTATCATTCAATTCGATTCACCAGACAGAAGAGGTATTGATGTAGCATTACTATACCAAAAAAGATTGTTTACACCAACAAACTATAAAGCTCATGAACTTGTAATATATAGAAGTGAAGATCCCACAAAACGTATTTTTACACGTGACCAATTAGTGGTAAGCGGAATGTTAGATGGTGAGAAAATGCACTTTATTGTAAACCACTGGCCATCAAGAAGTGGTGGAGAGGCAAGAAGTCGTCAAAAAAGAATTAGCGCTGCAAAACTAAACAAGCATATTATAGACTCTCTTTTTGTAGAAGATCCTTATGCTAAAATTATTACCATGGGGGATCTCAATGACGATCCTACCAGCCCTAGCGTTAAAGACGTTTTACAACCCAAAAAGAAAAAAGACAATCTAGGCACCAAACAACTATACAATCCTATGTATAAAATGTTTAAAGATGGCCAAGGAACACTGGCATGGAGAGATGGGTGGAACTTATTTGACCAAATGATTATCTCTTCAGAATTTACGAAAAAAGACTACAGTAGTTATCGTTTTTACAAAGCTGGTATCTTTAATAAATCGTATTTAGCAAATCCTAAAGGACGTTATAAAGGATACCCTTACAGAAGCTTTGGAAATGGTGCTTTTACAGGAGGGTATAGTGACCACTTTCCGGTATTTGTGTACCTCATTAAAGAGCAAGGATAGAAGTGCTTCGGAAATATTAGAAGACCACTAACATTTCCGAAGTAAGAAACATAGGTCATCTTCCACCTTTCGACTCCCGAAGCTTCGGGACTGGGTGACAATACTTCTATATTTTGTCATGCTGAGCTTGTCGAAGCAGAATTACTAAGTCATTAAAGAACTACCAACAAAAAAAGCCACTACATAAAATTGTAGTGGCTTTTTAGTGTATTGGATTTTCTACAACCAGCTAGCCCAAGGAATTCTGCTAAGCAAGAAAAGCCATGCTATGGTATAAAAGATAGCAAGCATTTTAAATTTTGGATGCGAAGTGAGTTTCTTTTTGTGTTTAGAATAACCAATCGTTATAAAAACAGCCGCAAGCAACATCATTGAAGGATGTTCGATAGCGTATAATCGTAAGGTACTATCTTTCATTACCGCTCCCATTCCATTATTAGAAATAGATTGCAATCCTAATGGAGAGACAAAAAATAGTATGAGCCCTATTAAAAATTGAAGGTGGGTTACTATTAAAGCAAATAAAGAAAGCCTAAAGTCTTTGTAGCTATATTCTTTTTTTCTAAAGAAGCTTATGAGCCCATTTAAAGTAGCTAAGGTGACAGCAAGTACTACAAGATATGCCCAATAAGAATGTAAGTGTTGAATGGCTTGATACATAAATAAAAATTTAGTTGTTTAATGGTATAAAGGTACTAAAAACAAAAGAGCCACCGCGATTGCGATGGCTCTTTAAACTATATTCTAAGTAAGATTAGAAGTTGTAACGTACACTTGCGTTGTATGTTCTTCCATTTCCAACATTTACTCCAAAGTTATTTTGTCTAGAGATATATCTATTATCAAGAGCATTGTAAACGTTTCCTCTAAAAGTAAGCTTGTTACCTCCAAATTTGAATCTGTAAGTTAATCCAGCGTCAAATAAATCGAAAGCACGTAATCTTTCAGATTCAGCTCTTTCACCAACTTGAGCAGCTTCAACAACATCATCTGCATCGATAGCAGCATAGATATCTGTGTAAACATTATAATCTACATCAAAGCTTAAGCCTTGACAGATATTCCATACAGCACCAGCACCAAATGATGTTTGTGCAGATCTACCAACTTTTACACCAGATAAGTCTAATGTGTTATCTTCTAATTCAATAAACTCAAGTGTTTCATTATCTTGACGTGTGAAAGGTGTTTCACCATCAAACTTCCAGTTTCCAAGAGAAGTATATCCACGTAATCTAAGTGCATCAGAGTCTAAACGATATTCGAAGTCTAATTCAACTCCTTGGTGGATTTGAGTTACATCTGTAAAACGGTCTGTAAAGAATACATCTTCACCAGCATCGTTTGTAGTTTGTCCTCCTGTTGAAACGAAACGGTTACCCCACTCTGTTCTATAAACGTCTAAACTTACACGTAAGTTACCAGACTTGTAACGGTATCCTGCTTCAAAACTTAAGATCTCTTCATTATCGATTTCTGGATCAACAATAGCGTTAGAGTTTCTAATGTCTACAAAGATATTATCTAAGAAAGGTTGCTTAGAGTAAAATCCTGCGTTTGCAAAGAAAGTACTTGCACCTGTTGGAGAGTATCCTAATCCACCTTTTACATTGTATCCTAATTTACTAATCTTTTCAGATTCTCCTAAACCGTCAACACCATTTCTTTCAACACCAGAGAAACGTCCTGTTCTTTGGAATGATTGAGAAGAAACAGCTCCTTGGAAAAATGCAGAGAAGTGATCTGTAGCAAATTCAGCTTGTCCAAAACCACCAATGTAGTTAATGTTTTCACTGTAGTCAAATTGAGTTCTATCTCCTTCGTCTGCAAAGTTAAATAATGCTGCCCATGGATCTGCTTCGTATGTATTAGAAATTACATAATCGTCTGGTCTATCATTTCTAAAGTTATCAGTATATCCATTTAGACCTAATAAGTTATTTATTTGTCTAAAGTGATCTCCTTTGTATAATCTACCATCTACACCAATACTTAGGTTCCAGTTTTCAGAAGCTTCGTAGTTTAAGTTAGAAAGTAATCCATACCAGTTATGATTGTTTACAGATGATCTTCTTACATAAGAATCGTCAAAATTACCATTACCATTTGCATCTGCAGTAGCGATGTTATTATCACGGATTGTTTCAAAATCAATTTCTTCTCTAACATTTTCTAGAGGTCCATCGTAGTTATTAAAACGAACTCTACCTCTACCAAGTGCTCCTGTACCACCACCGCGGCCCCAAGAAGCATATAATACTGTAGATAAATCTGTTTTGTCACTTATTTCATAATCCCAGTTTAAGTTAGCAACTGGCTTGTGGTAGTAGTTACGTCTTTCTGTAAAACGCTCACCATCTAAGAAACCAGAATTTGGGTTGTATTTGTCTCCAAAAGCTGAATAAACATCTCTATTCTGACCAAAGTTTTGGTCATGAAATTGAGGTGCACCTGTAATTAAGAAGTTAAATACACTTCTATCACTTGCTTTATAACCAACAGAGAACATGTACGTTTGTCCAGCACCTTGAGTACCTTCAGCCCATTTTCTGTATCCTTGCCAGTGGTCTAATAAAACAGAGAATCCCCAACCACTTTCACTCATACCAGTGTTGTAGTTAATGGTTCCTTTAAAGTAACTATCGTTACCACCTAAGAAACGTACAAAACCACCTTCTTTTTTCTCAGTAGTTTTTGATACGATGTTTACAGTACCACCTACAGAAGAGATTGCAAGTTTAGATGCTCCTAACCCTCTTTGTATTTGTACTGCGTTTGCAACATCACTCATACCAGACCAGTTAGACCAGAACATACGTCCATCTTCCTGACTGTTAATTGGCTGTCCGTTTAATAAGAAAGCAGTATTTGTATCGTCAAAACCACGTAAGAATACTTCACTATCTCCAAAACCACCTGATTGGTTTGCAACGTATACAGAAGGTGTGTTTTTCATTACCTCTGTAAATTCAACATTACCAGCAGATTTAGTAGTGATTTCTTCAGCTCTAATAGTAGATACTGCAATAGGAGTTTTTCTTCCCTCAGCAACTTGAATTACACCAGAACCTACAATAATTACCTCATCTAATGAAGCTGCAGATTGGCTTACTGAAACATTTCCTAAATCCTGAGTTCCACCAGAAAGGTTGTAAGAAACTGTTTTTGTTTCGTATCCTACATAACTAATCTCAAGAGTTCCTCTGTTATCAGCTACAGTGATACTAAATTTACCATCAAAGTCAGTAATGACTCCGTTAGTTGTACCAGTTTCAATAACGTTAGCACCTGGAAGTGGGCCGCCAAGCTCCGTATCCATCACAGTACCTGAAACCGTACCTTGTCCAAAGGCAGAAAATCCACCTAGTAATACTAATAAAAGTAAAAGTTTTTTCATGTGTTTGTTTTTAATGAATGAAAATTTTTGCAAAAGTACACCTTATTGTCTCACCCTCCTACAACTAATGTTAAGAAAATGATAAGATTTATTTTATTTAAAAATACACGAATTATCCTATTGAGAATGTAGGATTAAAAGGAATTAATAACAAGGTTATCAACAGGTTATCTTAGTATGAAATGCAGTCTATTTGTTCTTTTAAGGAACCAATATGCTTAAAATAATCCTCATGAAATTGTGTTGGAAGTGGTTTGGAAGCAGGCAAATCTTCCTGAAAAGGGTCTACTTGCCTTCCATTTTTCCAAAAGCGATAACAAACGTGTGGACCCCCAGTATTTCCAGTCATCCCCACCCATCCAATTACATCCCCTTGACGCACAAAATCTCCCACACGAACATTGTATTTTTTCATATGTAAGTATTGTGTTTCATAGGTACTATTGTGTTTTATTTTTACGTAAATACCATTTCCGCCTCTTCGTTCTGCTTTGGTTACGGTACCATCTGCAGTAGCCAAAATAGGAGAACCAATACTTGCAGCAAAATCGGTACCCTTGTGAGGTCTTATTTTATAGCCATAATATTTTATTCTTCTCTTCAAATTGTATTTCGAAGAAATACGACTAAATTTTACCGGGGCTTTTAAAAAGGCACGACGTAAATTTTTTGCCTTTTCATCATAAAAGTCTAGCGCAGGTAGGCTATCATTTTCATATCCAAAAGCATAGAGTGGCACCCCTTTGTGTTCAAAATAAGAGGCTTTAATTTTATGAATTCCTGCAGAAATAGTATCCTCAATAAATTTCTCTGTATAGACTACCTTAAATCGATCTCCTTTTTGAATTTTAAAAAAATTAACCGTCCAAGCGTAAATATTAGCTAATCTATCTGTCATGGCCGGACTCAAATTATTCTCCTCCATGGTAAGGTATAAAGAGCTTTGTATAATACCCGATGCTTCTTTGTCTACATAAGTAACTGGTTTGCTTTGGCTGTATACCGCTAACGAGTCTCTAAAATCTACTACAGCGTAGTCTACTTTATTTTTCTCATAAATAAATACTTGTGTATTGGGAATACTGTCTTTAGAATTCAACAATACAAACGGTTTTCCAACGACCATTCGGCGCACATCAAAACTATCTTTAAACTTAGTGGCCACAGCAAATATTTTTTCATTGCTCACACCATATTCATTTAAAATACCACCAAAGGTATCTCCGCTTCGAATGGTGTCGCGAACCACATTAAAATCGTTTAAATTATAGCCATAGGCTTTTTGTTCTTGAACCTCTTCAACTTCTAGAGGTAAAACTTCTTCTGCAACATCTTCATTACAGGCAATACAAACTAATAGGAGTATTAGATAATAGGTTACTTTTTTCAATGGTAGGTTTGTTGCTTTCTCTTTGTTAAATATTCTTTCCCCAATCTGCTAATTCTTGCTTGGTCCACAGTTCTGGAAAAAACACACGGCGTTGGTACTTGGGATGCATATATTTTGTCCAATCACTTCCACCAGTTGCCTCCACTCCTTCGTGTTCACTGGATCCACCAATATAATATTTTGCAGCATTGTAATGCGCCATCACCCAGGTAATGTTTACTGTGTAGTCGTAGTGACGCATTGCCTTTTGTAACGCAGGATCTTCTTTTATATTTTGCGGAAGCTCCTTAAATTTTGCATATAAGTTTGTCGTGTTGTATTCTTGTGTAAAATCTACAAATTCTGCGCGGTATCGTTCTTCAAAAGCTGATAATAAATAGGACTTCTTTCCGGTTTTAAAATCTTTCCCAGCAGCTTGCCAATACAAATGATCTAAAGCGTGCTCATAAGGTGTATTTCTATCGATAGTGTCTCTAAAACGAGCATCAATTAAATTAATTAAATCTGTTGAGGCAAACTCGATTTTTCTATACTGCGCACTTTGAAAACCACTTGCAGGTGTCAAGGTGGTTCTAAACTTCATATATTGCTCGCGTTCCATTCCTTCTCTCATGATATTGAAAGACGAAGTAAGCATGTCAAAATAACGGCTTACACGCATTAATTTTTCAGAAAAGAAAGCAGCAGTAAGTATTTCATTTTTTGAAACCTGTTCAATTTCCCAAAGAATCATTTTAAACAGGAGTTCATTTACTTGATGGTACATAATAAACACCATCTCATCGGGTACATTGGTACGCTGTATTTGAAGCCCTAGTAAGGCATCGGTCTGGATGTAATCCCAGTAGGTTATGGGTTCGCTATGCAACAACCCTTCTAAATGGGTGTCTAGATCTTGGTCGATTGCGCCAAATTTTGTTTCTAGTTTTTGTAGTAATGCTTTGGTGGTTGCCTTTATCTCCATACTTAGTCTGGAATAATCTTAAATTGATGTTTAAGCCCTTTATACTCAGTTAATGTTGCTTTTAGAGAACCTACCATTAAATCTGCTTTGATAAGAATGGGCATCTTATTGCCATCATCTGTAACCCAGACGGTTAAACTTTCTTCTTCCTCAAAAACACGACCCGATTCTACATAAGGTCTAAATATCATAGTTGGTACTTTGCCAAAGGTAGTTTTTAAGGTTTCTCTACCCAAAAATTTAAGCCTGAATTTATAATTTCCACGATCAAAAAACATATTCATATCTACAACATCTCCTTCTTTTATGTTTTCTGTGTCTAATTTATTACGCAAATAATAAAAAGAAGACACCATATCTTGTACATTTTCTTCTAGAGAGACTTCGTCTACTGTATTGTGCTTATTATTAGTAACTGTAGCTGTTCTTGTATCGTGATTAAAGTCAATTTCGATGTCTTTAGTGTAGCCACCTTCATCTATTTTTCGAATAAAACGATATGGGATATCTAGCTCTCTATCGATATACGATTGGTAATAATCTTCTACATTAAAAAGCACTTTGGTAATTCCTGTGGTGTGTCCTTCGCCCTGCACATGGTACACCTCTTTTCCTTGTACTAAGGCATTGTCTACTTTTAAGGTAGCATAGCCTGCTGTGATAAGGCCATAGTGTATTCTAAACTTAAACCACTCGCCATCACCATAGGCTTTTTCTTGGGCGGTTGCAAGTGTTGTAACACATAACAGTACTAAAATAACACTCTTTTTCATAGGTAGTATATTAGGGGTTTAGTTCCCTAATTACAATAGTTGTTCCATTTTTTACTTCGGAAATATTAAATATAATTCAATGGCTTTAACACTTACTTGTTTTCTAATATTTCCGAAGTACTACAGCCAACTTTTGAAATAATCTTCATCGGCAATTTTCATGGCTTCTTCTGTGACCATTAAAGGCTTAAAGGTATCTACCATAACAGCCAACTCATCACTGCCTTTTTGACCAATACTTCGCTCTACAGCACCCGGATGTGGACCATGAGGAATACCTGCAGGATGTAATGAAATATGCCCTGCATCAATGTCATTACGGCTCATAAAATCTCCGTCTACATAATATAACACCTCATCACTATCAATATTGCTATGGTTGTAAGGCGCTGGAATGCTTTCTGGATGGTAATCGTACAAACGTGGGCAAAAAGAACAGACCACAAAAGCATCGGTCTCAAAGGTTTGATGTACTGGTGGCGGCTGGTGAATACGACCGGTTATAGGTTCAAAATCATGAATAGAAAAGGCATATGGATAGTTGTAACCATCATACCCAACCACATCAAAAGGATGCGAAGCGTAAACCATTTCTATAATTTCATCTTTGCGTTTTATTTTCATTAAAAATTCCCCTTCTTCGTCGTTGGTTTCAAGTTCGTAGGGTACTCTAATATCACGTTCACAAAATGGTGAATGCTCTAAATGTTGTCCAAACCAATTGCGATATCTCTTTGGTGTGTATATCGGTCTGCGAGACTCTACAATAAACAATCTATTGTCTTCGGTATCGAAATCAATTTGATAAATAATACCTCTTGGGATAAGTAAGTAATCTCCATATTTAAAATCTAAATTCCCTAAATGCGTACGCAATTTACCAGATCCTTTGTGTACAAAAAGAAGCTCGTCGGCATCGGTATTTTTATAGAAATAGTCTTTTATAGAATGTTTGGGAGCTGCTAAAATAATAGTACAATCACTATTGGTAAGTACCGCTTTACGACTCTCTAGATAATCATTTTGAGGTGCTACTTGAAAACCTCTAAAACGATAGGATTGTAAGTTATTATCTTTTGCAATCTTAGGAGCAACACTATATTGCTTTTTTATCGCTTTCACCATCGTGGGCCTATGCTCATGATAGCTATTGCAATACATCCCATCAAAACCTATGGTGCCAAATAGCTGCTCGTGGTATAAAGAACCATCTGGTTTGCGAAATTGTGTGTGTCTTTTATGAGGTATTTTACCTAGAGTGTGATAACGTGGCATAACTACAAATTTGTTGCAACAAATATCGTAAAAATAATAGAGGTTACGTATTAAGAATATGGTAAATCCTTATTCCTAGTAGTAGAAACAAAAAGCCCTCATTCGAGGGCTTTTTTAATGATTTTTGAAAAAACTTATTGTTTTACAAACTGTTTTGTTATCACGCCAGTTTTAGTGATAATAGTTATAAAATACATCGCAGTTTTTAAATTAGAAATGGAAATGTTATGAGAATTCCCCTTGTTTACTTCTGAAATAATAATTCTTCCGTTACTATCTGTAATCCTAACTTCTTCTATAGGTTCAATTGGAGATAGTATTGTTAGGGTATCTATTGCCGGGTTTGGATATACTGAAATTTCAGAAAAAACAACAGTCTCATTCCCTAGCACTTCTGAATCCTCAAAATAGAGTACAAATCGATTGTTATAGGTGCCCTCGATACTTGTAAAATTATATTTTTCGGCAGATAGATTCGTGCTAATACCTGTTAGCCTGTCTATTATATAAATAGGTGAAGCCGAAAGTGATTCACCTTCTATATTCGCTATTGAAATGGTGTAGGTCGTGTTTTCTTGAACTAAGGATGAAAATCCTAATCCAATTTCCATATCTTGAGAAAAAACTTCTCGTCCCTGAATTCCTAGAGCCTCAGTACCATTATTTATATGCGAATATATAGAAACAGGAGCCCCTACGCGTCTACTATCATACCCATGATCTAAGCTTGGTGTGGCACCTTCTGTAAATCCAATAAGTGTGGTTGAACCTAGCGTATAAGAATCACTTTCTATTTGAAGTAATAGTTTATTTGTTTGATTTGAAGCTCGAAGGGTTGTATTGTTGTCTGCTAGCCTCATCGTGTTTTCAAAAATAGCTTTACTCGAGGTTCCATTACTTTTTATTCCAAAACCTTGTGCTGTTGAAATAGCTCCATTAAACGTTGCGCCACTTCCTGTACTAGCTGGATTGAAACCCGTATTATTAAAAACAGAAATGTCTGCCATAGAATAATTACTTGAATTCGCTCCTGGGAATGAAACGTCTGGTGTTGTATTATGTTCCCAAAAATACAATTCATCTATTGCAGCATTTGCATCCATAAAAACTTGTGCAGAAATTGCAGAAGGATATGGGTTTGCAATAATATTTGGACTTGCATTTTTGTTTTCTACAGGTGTAGGACCAGGAGTATTATACGTTAAATCATACACAATGGTACCATTAAACAAAGTTCCGTTAGAAAATTGCAGATTATATTGCTCATTTCCATCTTGCAATGAAGGTTGTGGCATTACATAATATCCTTTTCCTGCAGCAAAAATACCACTTTGTTGAGACCAATCATTGTTGTCCACATCAACAAAATTAGTGCCTCCCGGATAGAGTGTTTGTACATCTGGGTGTGGCAAGAAATCTGAAGTTGTGTGCTCTAATTTTCTAAAAATTGGGTTGTCAAGCCCAATAGGGCTATCGGTTGTCATAGGAGACCCTAACAATATAAAATCTCTTGGTTTTAAAGTAGGTGTTGTAACAAGCACTTCAATAGCGCCGTTGTTTACTGTTTCAGCAAAAGGATCTTCTTGAACAACACTTGCCTGGTGTTCAACTATTAAAGCACCAGTTACTGTAATATTTCCTATTGTTTTTAAATAGCCACCTCCGTTAATGGTTAGCGTTTGGTTTTCTGCAACAGTACAAGAACAAGCTTCAACACCAGTGCTATTTGTAATAGCATAACTGCTATTTAAAACCACATTTTTTGAACTATCTGGAGCTCCATTGCTCCAGCTTCCATTCCATACGGTGGTAGGTTTGTCAAAACAAGGTTCTCTTAGTATTACTGCATAATCTTCTACTTCTCCATCTGTTGTGCCACATGGATCTGTACTATTATAACTATTTCTTAGTCTTAAAACCAATACCTCATCTCGTACTGCATCATAAGGTACCGATAAAGTTCCAGTGCTTAAAAACGTAGGTGAATAGGCTGACATATTTATTTCTTCTTCAGCTTCAAAAGATCCATTTCTGTTCAAATCAATATAAGCTACAGGTTGGTCACCACTAAAATAAAAACCTAATTGAATTTCAATAGGGTAGTCACTGCCAACGGCAAGTTCTATTGGATTTTCATCATAATAAATATAATTGTCTTGGCCAGAATTTGTAACTGTAGTTCCTATTGTTGTTGAACTAATGTACTCTGGCGTATCTTGGTAAGTGTTTCCATAAGCCTCACAAACTCCATATTCTTTATAGCTATATTCAAATTTGTAGGTTTCAGAAACATTACCACTAGTAGTAGTCGCTTTTACTTTAAAATATACTTTAGTCCCTATGGCCTGAGCAGGTATGGGCGTATCTGAGACCCATGTAGTACCCGATGTATTTGTCATGCTAATACTGTTTGAAAATGCTGCAGTATTAATAGACCATAAAACCTCAACATTTTGTAACGCCTCGCTGCTTTCTATAGTTGAAGTAACGTATTGAAGTGAACCTTCTAATGGGACTGTTGTTGTTGGTTTATCAGAAATTTCAGTGAGTGTAATAGCTGCAAAATCTTCTTTGTCTTTTAAGGGAATTTCCCACATACCTCGACCCCATGTAGCGGCATATAATCTATTGGCTCCTCTATTAATTTCTAGTTCCTCAACGGTAACATTTGGAAGATTATTACTATACAACTGCCAGGTGTTTTCTGAACGAAGTTTTGTATACACCCCTATTTCCGTGCCCAAATAAATTCTATTATCTATATCATAATCGAACACGGCGCTATGCACTGGCATATTCCCTAGATTACTCGTAATATTAGACCAACTTGCACCACCGTTCTCGGTCATAAAAACTTTTTCATTGTCGTCTTGGTATCTTGCATAAACTACAATGATTCTATCATCATTGTTCGGATCAAAAGCAACGTCTTCAATTTTTCCTGAAGGTAATCCGTTTTTGATATTAGAAAAAGTAGCGCCACCATTTGTAGATTTTTCAATAGCATCATAATTTGTTACCACTAATATTTCAGAATTATTATATGCCGTCTCTGCTATGGAGATAGTTCCAGAGAAAGATGGGTCTCCCTTTAATGTCCAAGAGTTTCCAAAGTTTTCACTTACCCAAACTTCTTGACTAAAGTGATACAAACGCATTTGATTGTTGGGATCAATTAGCATAGGAGCCTCCCATGCTGCATTTCCACTTCCTGATTCTCCAGATGGTGAAATTCCAAACACATTTTGCCCTCCGTTTTTTGTTGCTTGCCTATTCCCATATTGCACACTTCCAACCATCCAGTCATCATTTAGAGGGTGTATCACGGCTTCCATACCATCTGCTCCATAAAACTCAACCCATCCATTTTCGGTGTTAATTGTAGTTCCGTTATCTTGAGAACCTAATATCACTCTATCTGAATTAGACTGACTAAGACCTAATTTATAATTTTCACGAGTTCCTATTCCTTGACTTAAAATTTCCCAGGTAACCCCAAAATCATCACTTTTACATAAAAACCCATCGGTTGCCGCATAGAAAGTCCCTCCAATAGATTTAGAATTTCTATTATCTGCATGAATATACACTTCTGTATTTTCGAAAGCAGTTTGGTTTGTAGCACCATTATGTTGTGAACTTCCTAGGCTCCACCAGGTACATTGTGAAAAGTCAGCACCATTATTACTAGATCTATATGTATCTAAGCTTCCAAAAATCATTTGATCATCATCTGCATCATTTACTGCAAATCCGCCATAAAGACCATAAGTTGTTGGGCTGTCTGCTATTTTAGTAAAATCTACTCCTTGATTTGTAGATTTAAAGACTCCAGAGCTTGAACCTAGATACACACAATTTTCACAAGCTGCAGAAATGGATAATACTGCACTTGAACTGTTTTGTCCTGTAATAGTATTTGAAGCAGAAAAACTAACCCCAGAATTACTTGAAACATACACATTATCACTATTTCCTCCACCTCTAATAAACATGTATACCTTACTAGCATTGGCAGGATGAAACTCTATTTGTCTTGTATCTTGACCATTATAACTTTGCGTCCAAGTAGACAGTCCATTTGCAGAGCGATATAAACCTTCATTCGTAGCAATAAGAATAATACTAGCGTTTGTTGGATGAAATGCTACGTCATTAATTTTAAAGTCGGTTCCTAAACCACCATTACCAATAGTAGTTGGGTTAAAATTTGTTTGAAGCCAGGTAGCGCCTCCATCTGCAGAACGATAGAGTCCATGAGAGGTTTGATTATCTGCATTTTGAATATTGATAATAATATCTTGACTATTTGTAGGATTTACTGTGATCGTATTACTTCCTGTAGCAATCAAAAAATCTGTCGCACCTCCTATCCAAGTTGCTCCACCATTTGTAGATTTCCAAAAACCTCCACTTCTAGACACTAAATAAATTAGATTACTATTTGTTGGGTCTACCCAAAAATCTTCAATTCTACCTAGTCCTGCAGAGTAATGTCCCGTAATATTTTCAACAACACTTGGACCTACTTCTTCCCATACTTCACCAGCCATTCTATTTTGCTGTGGATTGTTTTCAATAAAAGTTTTATATGCGTTCTCAGGAAAATATGGGTCGACATTTATTCTATTCCCAGATGGGTAATATTTATACTCGTTTGCGTTTTTCCAACGCATAAATTGTTTGAATCCAGAACCTTTTTTTGAGATGTCTATTGTTTGAAAGTAGATTTCTGCTTCATTTACTACTTCATAAAAATTTACTGTTCTATCTTGCTGTAAAGTCTTAAATTCTTGCGCAGAAGTAAGCTGAAATAAAAAAAGTAACCAGCAGACAATTAGGGATTTAAAATTCATGATAATGGGGTTTATTATGAATCCACGAAAATAATGAAATTTTTAAATCTAGAACATTTAATCGCTAAAAGGAGGTGTTTCAGCTAGAAAACGTCTCAAATATTTAAAATCTAAATCCGACACGGGCATACCATTCACTAGCTTCACGCTCGGGCGAATAGGCGTATTTTACCTCTAAGGGTCCAAGAAAAGTTTCTAAACCATACCCTACGCCAACGCCACTATAATCTATACTATCTATCCAACCTCCAGTTTCAAAAAGATCATCTCCTACATTAGCAATGTTGGCGAAGATATTAATATGATTGTTTCTAAATAGCTCATAATCAAAGGTAATACCCGATTTTAAATAGGTGTTCCCTCTTAGGCTTAACGCCTCATATCCATAAAATGGGAGGATGTTATTAATTTCTTTAAAACCATAACCACCCAATAAAAAATCTAGCGAATTTGTGGTGTCGCTACCAATTTTAAATCCGCCCTCTGTGGTAAACACCCCTGTAATATTTCCGAAGAACGTTTTTGCATACCCTACAGTGCTCTTCAAAATAGTAAAAGGTTCAAAATCTCTATTTCTACCATCAGCAAAAAGATATATCTGAGCATTTCCTTCAAACTGTAGCCCTTCTTTTGGAAAAAAAACATTATCAAAAGTGTCGTATTTCAAATTTCCAAAACCACTGTAGTAGTTCGTACTTTCAAAAATGGTTCTCGGAAAATTATTTTCATCTGTTCCAATGGTTTCCGAGAGGTAGCGAAGGTATTTGTGTTCGATGCCAGCACCTAATAAAAAAGTACGTTTAAAAATAGTTTCTGCATACAATTGATTGGTAAAATCGCTGTATTGCAAATCAATTTTATTTACTAAAATACCCGGGGAAATGTCTAGATCATTGACTACAAAATCTGCTGCTACGTTTTTATCAAAAAAATGATAGGTAGAGTTAAAACCGAAGCTCCAATAATAGCCTTTATCTATGTAATAGTTAAAGTCGTACCTCACATTATCTCCCACAACAAAATCTAGAGAAGCAATATCATTGTTTGTAAACAAACGTTTTCTAGTAACGTTTAGTAAAGCCCCTGTTTTGTATAGCGCATCATAATGTACCCCGAGACGAAGTAACATATTGGATGTACTCTCACGCACCTTAAACAGGACGGTAAATTGGTTCCATTCGTCCTTAACAAAACGATAATCGATATCATCAAAATTTCCAGTAGCCGAAAGATTGTTTACTCCGTCATTAAAGGCAGAAAAGGTAATTCTAGCCGGTGTTTTAATCTTTAGTTTCCCTAAAATGTATGCGTCTGTGTATTGTTTATTTCCTTCAACCCTTACTTCTTTGATAAAAAATTCTTCTCTGTTCTGAAATAGTACAGGCTTTTTTATGCTTTTAGTTTGTAGCCTTGCAATGCTATCTAATTGCGAAGTAACGGTCTTTGCGGCATCCACTCCTGTTTGAATAATGGTGCTTCCTTCATCAAAAGAAACCACTGAAAAGTCTTCTATATTTGGTTTGATATAGACATCTGTTTGTGCTCTCTTCACCTCCATTTGCTTCACCGTATTGTAATTATTGATTTGCAGAATCACATCTAAGGCAGACGTAAGATCTTTCCTTTTCTTGTTTTCGTCTTGCACGTCGACACCAATAATTACATCGACACCCTTGGCACGTAACTCATCTATTGGATAGTTATTTACAACACCGCCGTCTATCAAAATCGTATCGTCAATCACTACTGGACTAAATAAGGTTGGCAATGCCCCACTTGCAGAAACTGCTCTGGGTAAATAGCCTTTTTCTAACAAGACCATCTCACCATTTTCTGCATTGGTTGCCACACAAAAGAAGGGGATTGGTAGCGTACTAAAATCTTCTATATCATTTACATGCGACGTTAGTTTTGAAAAAAGATTGTACACATTTTGTCCTTTTGATAGTCCAGATGGAAAGGCAATTTCGAACCTATCGAAGGGTAAAGTGAGCGCATATTTTACGCTTTCATCTTTTTCATAAAAGGTTTTGGCTCTTCTTGGAACGTCATCTTGAATCAACGAATTGTAATCTACCGTTCTAAAAATAGAATCGAGTTGTTTTGCTGTATATCCAGAGGCATATAAACCTCCTACTATAGCACCCATACTAGTACCACCTATATAATCAATACGAATTCCAGCTTCTTCAATTGCTTTTAAAACTCCAATATGCGCTAAACCTTTAGCACCTCCCCCACTCAATACCAAACCAACTTTGAGGTCTTTGGGGGGAATTCCTAGCGTATCCTTACTTTGAGCATATCCAAAGTAAGTAGAAAATATCCATAAGATAACTAAAAGGTATTTCATGAAAGTATACTACGTGTTTTTGTTAGGGTTTGTTGTATTGAAATGTACTTTAATTTTTTTTGCTCTACTAGCGCCTACCACCTTAGCTAAGTCTTCAAAACTTGCTTCGGCAATTCGTTTGGTGCTTTTAAACTCACGAAGTAATTCAACCACCGTCTTTTCACCAATTCCGGGGATGGTTTCTAAGGCTGTATTTAATGCTTCTTTACTTCTTTTTTGTCTGTGAAACGTAATTCCAAAACGATGGGCTTCATTTCGTAACTGTTGTATGATTTTTAAGGTTTCAGACTTTTTATCAAGGTACAAAGGAATAGGGTCATCTGGATAGAATAACTCTTCTAATCTTTTGGCTATTCCAACAATGGCAATTTTACCTCTTAGTTCTAATGCATCGAGGGCTTTTAATGAAGAAGACAATTGTCCTTTTCCTCCATCAATAATAATAAGTTGCGGTAATGGTTGTTTTTCTTCTACCAAGCGTTTGTATCTTCTATAGACCACCTCTTCCATAGAGGCAAAATCGTCTGGTCCTACTACAGTCTTGATATTAAATTTTCGATAGTCTTTTTTACTTGGCTTTCCATTCTTGAAGACTACACAAGCCGCTACCGGATTGGTTCCTTGAATATTACTATTATCGAAACACTCTATGTGTCGTGGCTCAACAGTTAAACGCAAATCCTTTTTCATTTGCGCCATGATTCTGTTGGCATGTCGATCTGGATCTACAATTTTGGCTTGTTTAAAACGCTCCATCCTGTAATACTTTGCATTTCGGGTAGAAAGGTCAAGTATTTTCTTTTTATCCCCTACTTTGGGGACATGTAACTTTACTCCAGCTTCTACATCAATCTCAAAAGGGACGTAAATTTCTTTAGATTGTGAATGAAATCGCTGCCGCAGTTCTACTACAGAAAGTTCTAACAATTGTGCATCGGTCTCGTCTAATTTTTTCTTTATTTCTAGGGTGTGACTCCTTACAATAGCCCCATATGAAAGTTGTAAAAAGTTTACATAGCCATAACTCTCATCACTTATCACACTAAACACATCTACATTGCTTATCGATGGGTTTACAATGGTAGACTTACTCTGGTAATTTTCTAAAGTTTCAATTTTTTCTTTTACGCGCTGTGCATCTTCAAAGTGTAAATCTGCTGCGTATTGTTTCATCTGTGCTTTAAATCCGCCCAGTGATGCCTTAAAATTTCCTTTTAAAATGTTACGTATTTCGGCAATAGACTCGTTGTAGGATATTTCAGATTGCAAACCCTCACAAGGACCCAAACAATTTCCTAAATGGTATTCTAAACATACTTTGTACTTGCCATTAGTCACCTTTTCATGCGCAAGATCGTAATTACAGGTGCGCAAAGGATACAAACCTTTTATAAGATCTAGTAAGGTATGTACTGTTTTAAAGTTGGTGTAGGGCCCAAAGTATTCGCTACCATCTTTAATAAGCCTACGAGTTGGAAACACACGCGGAAAACGTTCATTTTTTATACAAATCCAAGGATAGGTTTTATCATCTTTAAGCAGCACATTGTATTTAGGCTGGTACTTTTTAATCAAGTTATTTTCAAGCAACAAGGCATCTGTCTCTGAGGCTACCACTATGTGTTTGATGTCAAAAATACGCTTCACCAACATGCGGGTACGCGCATTATCGTGCGTCTTATTGAAGTAGGAAGCCACTCGCTTTTTTAAGTTTTTAGCTTTTCCGATATACAATAATTGCCCCTCTTTATCATAGTACTGATACACCCCAGGAGTATCTGGTAATGTAGAAACTTGAAGCGATACAGGTGCTGCTGCCATACCGTAAAGATAGAAGCATTTGAGTTATTTTAGGTATGGTTTTGTGAAATTATTGGTAGGTTTTTCACCTTAATTAAAACGTATAAACTAATCGACTCATAAACAGCTAAACTATTTTTTTTCTACCTTGCAGTAACCAAGTTAGTAAACATGAACATCGCAATTCTTTCTAGAGGAGAACACCTTTACTCCACCCAAAGTCTGCTCAAAGCTGGAGAAGCTCAAAATCACGATATAGAAGTGATCGATCCTGCCTTTTGTAATGTTATGATCGAAAACAACAAAGCGATTTTGCAATACCACGATCAAATTATTGACGATTTAGACGCTATCATTCCCAGAATTGGCGCATCAAACACCTACAGAGGCACCTCTATTGTACGTCATTTTGAAGCCATGGGCGTATTTAGCATTGCATCGTCTCAAGGAATTATAAACTCCAGAGACAAATGGACTTGTTTTCAAATACTTGCGAAGGCAGGGATCCCTATGCCAAAAACAACCTTAGGATCGTATCAATATCTGGAAGCGTTTCTAAAAGACTTTGGCGAAGGACCTGTGATTATTAAAATCCTAGAGGGCACCCACGGACAAGGAGTTATTCTCTGCGAAAATTTTAAAAACGCCTTGTCTACTGTAGAAACATTGCAAACTGCTCGTGTAAAGTTTGTTATGCAAGAATTTATTGCCGAATCTCAAGGAACAGACCTGAGAGCCATTGTTGTTGATGGTCAAGTTATAGCGGCCATGAAAAGACAATCGAAGGATGGCGATTTTAGATCGAACCTACATCGTGGTGGAAGTGCCACCACCTTACAATTATCGCAGGCTGAAAAAGAGGTAGCCATTGCAGCTGCAAAAACCTTAGGATTGCATGTCTGTGGTGTCGATATATTAGCATCAAACAAAGGACCCTTGGTATTGGAAGTGAATTCTACTCCAGGTTTAGAAGGCATAGAAACAACTACAGGAATTGATATTTCAAAAAGAATTATTCAATTCATAGAACAAATGAAATAAGCAGTAGCAGTGCTCAGTAGCAATTTGCCAGTATATCAAATAAAAACAGTTCCATTTAAATGGCCATAAAAAACACAGATCTTATCATTCTAGGCGAAAAAATAGCCTTAGGACAAAGCAAAACCATCAATTTTAGCTTTGCAAAACTTTACACCTCAACTAAAGTAGAGATTCCGGTTATTATTGAACGCGCCAAAACTCCAGGACCAACTGTGCTTATTACAGGTGGAATACATGGAGATGAAATTAATGGCGTTGAAATTGTACGTCAGATTATTGCCAAAAAAATCAATAAACCCAAAACTGGAACCACCATTTGTATTCCTATTCTTAACATTTTTGGTTTTTTAAATGCAGATAGAACCTTCCCAGATGGGCGTGACCTAAACCGTGTGTTTCCTGGTACTAAAACAGGATCTTTGGCAAGTAGAGTTGCCTATTATTTCACCAAAGAAATTTTACCCTTTGCAGATTATTGCTTAGATTTTCATACGGGAGGTGCGCAGCGATTTAATGCAGCACAAATTAGAATTGAACCTAATAATCCTGAGTTGCTAAAATTATCCAACATATTCAATGCACCTTTTACCGTATACTCTGGAAATATTAGCAAATCTTACAGAACTACCTGTAATAAAATGGGCATTCCTGTATTGCTTTTTGAAGGTGGTAAATCTTTAAACAGCAACAAACATATTGTAAAAGAAGGGGTTGAAGGGGTGCAACGTATTTTGGCACATTTAGATATGCATTCGCCATTAATAGAAGTGCCTCAAAAAAACACAACACCTGTTATCATTAATAGTAGTAGATGGATTAGAGCTCAAAAAAGTGGTCTCCTACACGTGAAAATTCCATGCAATAAACATGTCGAAAAAGGCGAATTCTTAGCGACCATTACAGATCCATATGGCACCATGCGCTTTAAAGTACTGGCGCCTAATGAAGGCTATATTATCAATGTAAACCAAGCCCCTATTGTAAACCAAGGAGATGCTATCTTTCATATCTCCACACAGAGTAACACCTCTAAGGTAGCCACCGAAGAAGATCAAGAGTAATGGACAAGCAAGCACTTCGGAAATATTATAAAGAACAACGCGCTTCCCTAGATGAAACGACCGTTGAAGACCTAAGTCTTGCTATTGCCAATGAAGCCTTAAAGCTCCCCATTTGGGAACACACCAATTATCATATTTTTTTATCCATTGAAAACAAAAAAGAAGTAGACACCTCCTACTTACTTCATATTTTACAAGGAAGAGACAAAACTATTGTTGTCTCAAAATCTAATTTTGAAACCTATTCATTACAGCACATTTTACTGCAAGAAAACACACGCATTCAAATTTCAGCATATGGTATCCCCGAACCAGAAGGTGGAATCGAAGTGCCTGTAACAAGTATCGATGTTGTATTTGTTCCCCTACTTGCTTTTGACAAAAAAGGGAACCGAATTGGCTATGGTAAGGGCTTTTATGATCGGTTTTTACAGCAATGTAAACCCGAAACAATCTTTATCGGACTTTCATTTTTTGAGGTAGAAGAAGAGATACCAAGTAACGCACTTGACATCGCACTTCACTATTGTATTACTCCTAAAAAATCCTATAAATTCTGACTTTAATCGATAAAAAACGACACTTAATCTGTGTTTATTTAATGATATTCTAATTTCATTTCTTGAAAATTAGTATATTACAGACATAAAACCTAGTTTTTTAATCTTTATAATAAGACAAAACAAACCCAATGGAACAATCCCCGCCATTTATAAATCAGGATAAATACGACTTTTATTACAAGCAAATTGCTGCCCTTACAGCTTCTGGCGGTTGGAGTATCGATTTTGTAAATAAAAAAAGTTACTTAGATGAAGAGGCTAGAAGAATTCTTCAATTACCAGAAGATTATAGAGCAACCTTGTATGAACTCATTAACTTGTACGCTCCAGGAAAGCACCGACAAGAAGCTATGGAAACTTTTATGGCCTGTAGTAATGGCACTCCCTTTTCAAAATCCATTAAAATGCTTAGAAATGGAGAAGAATTTTGGGTAAAATCTACCGGAAAACCAATCTATAATGATACCAATGAAATCATTGGTGTTCAGGGAGTATTTAGAGATATTGACGAAGAAAAGCGCAAAGAAATTAAGCTCAAAAAATCGTATGATTTAATTGAATCTCAAAATAAAAGATTGTTAAACTTCGCCCATATTGTCTCACATAATTTACGTTCACATTCTAGTAATTTACAACTTACGCTTACGCTATTAGAGGCAGTTTCTTGTAAAGAAGAAGAGCTTGAATTAATGAATGGAATTAAAGATATTTCAGAAAGTTTAAGTGATACCATCATACATCTTAGTGAAATTGTAACCATCAATACCAAGGACATTGTCCCAACAAAAGATTTGAGTATTCAAAAATCTTTAGATGGTGTTTTGCATTCGATTCAAAGTCTAATCAATGAAAGCAACACAACAGTAATACAAGACTTTAGCGCTTTAGATACTATAGACTACTTTCCTGCTTATCTAGATAGTATTCTGCTAAACCTTTTAACCAATGGGATTAAATACAAACACCCAGATAGAAACGCTATTATTAAGATATCAACCCGTGTTGACAACCATGTTAAGAAGTTGATTGTACAAGATAATGGAGTAGGCATAGATTTAGATACATTTGGTGAGAAGATATTTAATATGTATCAAACCTTTCATAGAAATGAAAATGCTGTGGGTATTGGTTTGTTTATTACAAAAAATCAAGTAGAAGCTATGGGGGGTACTATTGATGTATCCAGTATAGTAAATGAAGGAACCACTTTTACCATTACCATTCGATAAAACAACCTCGCCATGAAGCTAACTAGCCCCATAAAACTGTCTTGCATTATTGATGACGATGATGTGTATATCAACTTGGTAAAAAAGATTATCAACATTAAAAATCTATCTGAAAATTTGTTGGTTTTTAAAAATGGTAAAGAGGCTATTGATTATTTTAAAGCCATCATTTCAGGTATTAATGAAAACGCTTTTCCAGAAATCATCCTTTTAGATTTAAATATGCCCGTTATGGATGGGTGGAACTTCTTAAAAGAGTTTACACAAATTAAATCACCCATTAAAAATAAAACAACTTTGTATATCGTGAGCTCCTCTATTAACCCAGAAGATATCGAGAAGTCAAAACAATTTAGTGATGTGTCAGACTATCTTGTGAAGCCCATAAACATGGACGATTTTGAAGCGATTTTTTACTCAAACAAAGGCGTTGCTTAAGTAGTCCTTATTTTTTATTTCTTCGGAAATGTTCTTTTGTGAAATACAATGAGCATCCCAACACCTGTGCTAATAGCGACATCTGCAACATTAAATACAGGATCAAAGAAGGTAAATCGCTCACCACCCCAACCCGGAATCCAATTTGGCAATACACCATCATATAAAGGAAAAGATAGCATATCTACTACCTTACCATGAAATATAGTACCATAGGGTTCTTCTGCAAAAGCTGTAGCAACGTTTCCGTAACTACCGTCAAATACAATTCCGTAGAATACAGAATCAATTATATTACCCATGGCTCCAGCAAAGATCAATGCTATGGCAGCTAGCAAAATACCAGATCCTTTTTTTCTCGCACTATCCCATAACCAATACCCAATACCAACAATAGCAACCAATCGAAACAAGGTTAGAATAAGCTTGCCATAGGTTCCTGGTATTTTTGCCCCCCACGCCATTCCCTCATTCTCTACAAATAAGATTCTAAACCAAGAAAACACCTCCACTTCTTCATGAAGTTGGAAGGTCGTTTTAATATATATTTTTGAAATTTGATCTATTAATAAGATCAACACAATAAGAAGTACCGATTTTTTTAAAGTCATAGCTGCTTAATAACGCTGGCAAAAATAACATTATTATTCGGTTTGAGTTATGGAGACTGCTGCTCCTTTTGCAGTAATTCTCAGAAGCAAAGGATCTTTTTGAGTAACAATGGTTTGCAAGTTTTGTTTTTCAAGTATATTTACCATCAAAACCTCTGCAGCTACAGTACCTGAAACTGTTCCTTTATTACATACAATATCCCCAGCTCCATGAAACTTATCTAAAACACAATTCCCAGCGGCTAGCTGAGCGTTTACAGCACCAAAAAATCCTTGAAATGATAGATTTGAAAGTCCTGCTACCACATCGATATCTAGATGTTCTGGAACACGAATGTCAAGTACGAAAGACAACACTTTATGCGCCGCTAGTTTATCATCATGAGCTTTAAAAAAAGGCGTATACCCAGCAGCAATACTAAAATCACCATCTTCCAGATTTGTTTTCAATAATACGTTTTCAAAAGTTTCGCCCTGCACGGTAGCAACCATAATAATATCCTGAATGTTTTCAGATCGAAAATTAATTTCAGAAAAATGAGTCCCATCTATGATCAGCTTTTCTATACTATTTGCAGCTAAAATTTTCTGCATTTTTTTCTGGCCCAAAACACTAGTTGTTATGAGAAAAAAGGATAGTATGTAGTAGTATTTTGGCATGAGATAAAACAAAAAAGACCTCACACAAGGTAAGGTCTTTTTAAATACTTCAATATAAAATTTATTTCTGCATGTTCTTAGCTTCGATGCTTAAGGTTGCATGAGGCACTAATTTTAAACGCTCTGGATTTATTAACTTTCCAGTAACACGGCAAATACCGTAGGTTTTGTTTTCAATACGAATCAATGCATTCTTCAAATCTCTAATAAATTTCTCTTGGCGAATGGCCAATTGAGAAGACGTTTCTTTACTCATTACTTCGCTTCCCTCATCAAAGGCTTTAAACGTAGGTGAGGTATCATCTGTACCGTTATTACTATCGTTTCTATACGCACTTTCAATAAGTTCTAATTGCTCTTGTGCAGCTACTATTTTTTCTTTAATAAGAACTCTAAATTCTTCTAGCTCTGCATCACTATATCTGCTTTTTACATCTGTTGCCATAGGGATTAGGTTGTTTATTTGTTAATACTCAATTTGGTTTCTATACCATCAAAAGCAATTTTCGTACCATTGCTTATTTCGGTTTCAAACTGAAGACTCTCGGTTAGAGTTTCTTCTTTAATATATTTCAAATTTTGCTGCACTGCGGTTTCTAATATTTCCGAAGCCAACAAACGTACATGTATTCTATCTGTCACTTCAAAACCTGAATCTTTACGAAGGTTTTGAATACGGTTGACGAGCTCTCTCGCGATCCCTTCGTTTTTTAAGGTTTCAGAAATGGTGACATCCAACGCAACGGTAATTCCATCACTATTAGCTACCAACCAGCCTTCTATATCTTGAGAGCTAATGAGCACATCATCTAGTGTCAATGTAGTGTTTTTTTCTGAAATTTTAATGCTCAAAGACCCTTCTTTTTCTAACAAATTGATCTCTTCCTGCCCAAACTGCTGAATTACAGCCGCTACCGCCTTCATGTCTTTACCAAAGCGGGGTCCAAGCTTTTTGAAGTCGGGCTTAATCTGTTTAACCAATATGCCAGAACCTTCGTCAATTAGCTCAATTTCCTTCACATTTACCTCGCTCTTAATCAGGTTACTAACGGCTTCAATTTCTTGTCTTGCTGTTTCATCCAAAACAGGCACCATTATTTTTTGTAAAGGCTGACGTACTTTAATTTTCTCTCTCTGTCGTAACGATAAAACTAAAGAAGATATTGTTTGGGCGGTTTGCATTCTACCTTCCAAGGCACTATCAATCAAAGAAGTATCTGCAGTTGGAAAATCGCTTAAATGCACCGATTTTTTGGCATCTTTAGCAACTACAGCCACTAAATCTTTATATAATCTATCCATAAAGAAAGGTGCAATAGGTGCTCCTAATTTTGCTACCGTTTCTAAACAGGTATACAAGGTTTGATAGGCAGAAATCTTATCTTCTCCATAACTTCCTTTCCAGTAGCGTCTTCTACTTAAACGCACAAACCAGTTACTTAAATTTTCACCTACAAAGTTTTGAATGGCTCTAGCAGCTCTGGTAGGCTCATAATTGGTAAAGGCTTCATCTACGGTTGTAATAAGTGTATTAAGCTCACTTAAAATCCAACGGTCAATCTCTGGACGTTTTTCTATGGCAATGTCTGCTTCACTGTAGTTAAATCCATCTAAGTTGGCGTATAGGGCAAAGAAATTATAGGTATTGTACAGCGTTCCAAAAAACTTGTTTCGTACTTCCCCAATACCATCAATATCAAACTTCAAGTTATCCCAAGGGTTGGCATTGCTTATCATGTACCAGCGAGTTGCATCTGGCCCATATTTTTTTAAGGTCTCAAATGGATCGGTTGCATTTCCTAAACGCTTCGACATTTTCTGACCGTTTTTATCTAATACCAATCCGTTACTCACTACATTTTTATAGGCAACATCATCAAAAATCATGGTGGCAATAGCGTGTAGGGTATAGAACCAACCACGTGTTTGGTCTACTCCTTCGGCAATAAAATCGGCTTTACGCCAGGTGTTTTCTACCTTTTCTTTGTTTTCAAATGGGTAATGCCATTGTGCATAGGGCATCGATCCAGAGTCGAACCATACGTCAATTAAATCTGCTTCACGCACCATTGGTTTTCCTGAGGGAGAAACCAAAGTAATGGTATCTACTATATTTTTATGCAGATCTACTTGATTGTAGTTTTCTTCAGAAAAATCACCCACTACAAAGTCTTCATAAATATCTTTTTCTAAAACCCCAGCAGCTACGGCTTTTGCCATTTCAGCTTTTAACTCTTCTATGCTACCAATAATGATTTCTTCGGTACCATCTTCGGTGCGCCATAGTGGTAATGGGATTCCCCAATAACGAGAACGCGACAAGTTCCAATCGTTGGCATTGGCAAGCCAGTTTCCAAAACGCCCTTCTCCGGTTGCTTTTGGCTTCCAGTTAATGGTATTATTAAGTTCGTGCATGCGATCTTTAAAATCGGTCACTTTAATAAACCAAGAATCTAATGGATAGTATAAAATTGGTTTATCGGTACGCCAGCAGTTTGGATAACTGTGCACATACTTCTCTACCTTAAAGGCTTTGTTTTCTGTTTTTAACTGAATAGCAAGCTCCACATCTATCGATTTCTCTGGAGCTTCGCCATCGTTATAATATTCGTTTTTTACATACTTCCCAGCATAGTCGCCCATTTCGGGTCTAAACTTTCCTTGTAAATCTACAAGAGGCACAAGATTTCCGTTTTCATCTTTCACCAACATGGGTGGCACTTCTGGACTCGCTTGTTTGGCTACAAGAGCATCATCTGCTCCAAAGGTAGGCGCGGTATGCACAATACCCGTTCCGTCTTCGGTGGTTACAAAGTCTCCACCAATCACTCTAAAAGCATTTGCTGCTCCCGCATCTGGAGTTGCGAAGTCAAGTAATTGCTCGTATCGAATTTCTAAGAGGTCACTTCCTTTACATTCGGTTGCGATAAAGAAAGGAATCTTTTTAGCTTCTTTGGTATAGCTCGTTAGTACCTCAAGGTCTTCGGTCTGCTCATATTTCCCAGTAAATTGTTTGCCAACCAAATTTTTAGCAAGAATCACATGTACAGGCTCAAAGGTATATTGGTTGTAGGTTGCCACGACTACATAGTCAATTTTTGGTCCAACGGTTAGTGCCGTGTTCGATGGCAAGGTCCAAGGCGTTGTGGTCCAAGCAAGGAAGTGCAAATGATCAAATTTCTGTAAGAAATCTGGCAGCGAACTTTCTACGGCTTTAAATTGTGCCACTACGGTAGTATCTGTCACATCTTGGTAAGTACCTGGTTGGTTAAGCTCGTGACTACTTAATCCAGTTCCCGCTTTTGGCGAGTAAGGTTGTATGGTGTAGCCTTTGTAAAGTAAATTTTTGTTGTAAATCTGTTTTAGCAACCACCAAACAGATTCCATGTATTTTGGTTTGTAGGTTACATAGGGATCTTCCATGTCTACCCAATAGCCATAGCCTTCGGTGACTTTATTCCAAACGTCTGTATAGCGCATGACAGCTTTACGGCAGGCTTGATTGTACTCTTCTACGGAAATTTTCTTACCGATATCTTCTTTCGTGATCCCCAACTCCTTCTCTACTCCAAGTTCGATAGGCAAGCCGTGGGTATCCCAACCTGCTTTACGATCTACTTTAAAGCCTTTTTGGGTTTTGTAGCGACAAAAAATATCTTTGATAGCACGTGCCATGACGTGGTGAATACCAGGCAAACCATTGGCAGAAGGTGGTCCTTCAAAAAACACAAAAGGAGTAGCATCTTCACGAATGGCAATACTCTCTTCAAAGATATTTTCTTCTTTCCAGAAATCGAGTATGTCTTCTCCTAGTTTTGGGAGATCTAAGCCTTTGTATTCTTTAAATGTTGTACTCATTGTGAAAATCGCCTTAGCGAGTAATTTGGAGGTTTTCTAAAATTATTAATGTAGGTTTCGACTGCGCTCAACCAGACAAAATAAATAGCAAATTTTAGTTAGCATCCTTGTTAGTAAAAATCATAAGTATTTAAGGCTGCGAAATTACGGAATTTTGATGTGAATTTTAAACCAAATATTACGCAGCTATTTTCATCTTTTAGAATGTTCGTAAAAAGCAATACACAAAGCCCTTTCACTACGTAGGGGTACGTAGGAAAAACTCAATTTAATCCCTTATTTTTGTTACTATCAGCATATTGAAGCCAAATACTCTACTATGAAAAATCTACTACTCACACTACTAGTTATATCGAGCATTAGCCTAAAAGCGCAAACCACCTACACCTATACGGGTATTGGAGATTGGACTACGGAAGCCAATTGGTCTCCATCGTATCCTGGAATTGATATACTGGAAGGAGACACTGTAATTATAACTGCGGGATCTGTGATAACAACCTCAATTTTCATTGACATAAGTGGGACGTTAAACAATTTTGGGACGCTTGAAATGGGAGCTTCTTCTTTTCTTACAAACAATAAAGCTTTACTTAATTCAGGAACGCTAAAAGTTCATAATGTAATTAATCTTGCCGGAATCCAAAATAACGGAACTATAGAAATGAACGATGTTTTTGATAATAATGATTCGTTCTCGGAATTAATTAATAATGGAACGATTATAATTACGCCCACTGGCGAGTTTTTTAACTCTGAATTATTTCTTATTGCAACAGATGGGATTATAATTAATAACGGTCGGTATGAGAATTCTGGCCCATTAGGAAATAGCGAAAACGGTTTTTTAGGAGGAAGTAATATAGATCATAGCTCGCATCGAATTAATTATGGAGTGATATCACCTGGTGATGATAGCAATGCTATAGGAATATATCGTTTTAATAGTGGTTTAACAAATCAAAACACGGGTGTTGTACAATTTGAAATTAGTGGAAACGGTACTCCAGGTGTCGATTATGATCAGGTTATTGTAACAGGAGATGCTACTTTAGAAGGCACACTTGAAGTTAGTTTAACAAATGGTTTTGTACCTCAAATAGAACAAAGTTATACGTTAATAAATGCAACTGCTATTAATGGTACCTTTGATAATGTTGTATTGCCAGTATCACCAAACGGAATTTGGGAAATTAACTACACCGCTACCGATGTAATACTAACATTTATTTTACTCCCTGAAGTTTCATCTTCTATTCCTACTAGCAATGCACTCAATGTAAACAACACCTCCAATATTGATGTTACTTTTAATCAAAACATGGATGCCTCTACATTTACAGATACGACTATTAAAGTTCTCGGGGATCAAGGAGAAACATTCACATTTTCTAATCAAGTTACTGGACCTACGGTAAGCATAAATCCAAACAGAGATTTTTTTCCTGGCGAAGAAATTACTACAACATTTACTACTGGAGTGAAAAGTGTTGCAGGAAATTTCCTAGACACCTCGTATAACTATAGGTTTACAGCGGCCGTAAGCCCTGAAAGTCCAGGTACATTTCCGTTGGACAAAAACATTATCCCAACAACACATACTAACCTTAGTAGTCTCACTACTGCAGATTTGGATGGTGATGGAGATTTAGACATTATTGCAAGTGCTGCTTTTGGAGTTGAAGGTATATCATGGTATGCAAATAACGGAGTTGGCGATCTTGAACTACAACAAGTAGTTTCAACCACTAAATCTGAAAAAGTAATCACTGCGGACCTAGATGGAGATGGAGACTTAGATTTGATAAGAAATGCTTCTGGATCAACTGATCTTAGCTGGTTTAGAAATAATGGATCCGGGGTATTTGGTACTGAATTGGAAATTGACAACCCGATAGAAACATTTAACAGTCTCACTTCTTTTGATGTAGACGGTGATGGTGATTCCGATATAGTAACAAGTGGTGAAAATGAGGATAAGATTTTTTTATACATCAATGATGGGTTAGGTAATTTTGGTCAACAGCAAACAATAAGTAATTTAGCTGATTCTGTAATATATATTGAAAATGCAGATCTTGATAGTGATGGAGATATAGACATAATTGTAGGGTCAGAATTTGATGGTATTTATTGGTATGAAAATGATGGGTTAGGTAATTTTAATCTGCAAAATATTAACTCATCATCAAATGATATTAAATACATTACGGCAAAAGACATTAATGGAGATGGCACTTTAGATTTGCTATATTTATCTCAATCTAATCTAGGAATGTTGCTAAATGATGGCACAGGTACATTTACTGCCCAAGCAAATATTATGGCTTCGATAAGTGGAGATATTGGGGTTGAAGTTGCAGATATTGATGGAGATGGAGATCTAGACATCCTCGTTACTTTAAATGCGTTTTCTTCTAGTATTGGGGTTATAAAAAACAATGGAACAGGAACTTTTAGCAACATGCAACCCGCTGGAACACCACTAGATAATGCATCAATTATTACTGCTGCAGATTTAGATTTAGATGGAGATTTAGATGTTGTTATAGGCTCAGAAAATGAAAGCCCTATTTCTTGGTATGAAAATTCATCCACATTAAAAGTTGATTCTACAAATCCACAGCCAAATACACTTACTGCAGATAGTACATCTAATATAGATATTACTTTCAATGAAAATATTAATCCACTAAGTGTAAGTTCAAGCACCGTTAAAGTTTCTGGGAATAATGGAAGCCCATTTAATATTCCTATACCCATTGTAACTAATGAAGTGATGAGTATTAATCCTAATAGAAATTTTTTTCCTGGTGAAGTTATTACAACTACAATTGCAAGTGATATAGAGAACAACAATGCAGCAACTTTAAACGCATCTTATACATATCAATTCACCGCAGCTGTCACTCCAAATAGTCCTGGAGAATTTCCACTTGGCCAAAATATTATTTCATCAACATTTAATGAGGTTAATAACATTGGCACTTCAGACTTGGATGGAGATGGAGACCTTGATGTAATTTCAAGTTCTTCATCTGGAGGACTATCCTGGTATGCAAATGACGGCAATGGAAATTTTACCTTACAACAAGTTCTTTCAACTACAACATCAGAAAAAGTAATCCCTGTAGACATAGATGGTGATGGAGATTTAGATCTATTAAAATATGATAGTTCTGGGTCCGAAATTTACTGGTTTAAAAATAATGGACTTGGTGTATATAGCAACCAACAAACACTTTTTTTCACTAACTCTTTAAAATCATTAACTGTGTTTGATGTAGATGGCGATGGCGATATGGATATAGTTAGTTATCAAAGTGGAGGAATTATTTGGTATGCTAATAATGGTATAGGTGTTTTTGGTTCTGAAAATATAATAAGTACAATATCTAGCTTCGATCCTATACTGGCCAACGCTGATTTAGATGGAGATGGATATCTGGATATTGTTTCAAAAACTTCATCTGCAACAGGAAATCTATATTGGCATAAAAATAACGGAATTGGTATTTTTAGTTCTGAAAAAATTATTGACCCTATTGTATCTTCAATTAAAGCAATTGCAGTAGCAAATCTAAATGGTGATAATGCACTAGATATACTATTCATCAAAAATGGAGGAATAAGTTTGGGCTGGGCTCTAAATGATGGAACTGGGAACTTTACTCCACAAGCGACCATTGATACTTCCTCAAATACATATACTAGTATTTCAACTGCCGATATAGATGGGGATGGTGATTTAGATATCCTTGCAACTACAGAATCTGATGACCGAATATTCTGGTATGAAAATAATGGGTCAGGAACTTTTAGCAACCAACATACCATTAGTACAGAAGCAGATAATCCTCAATCTATAGCTTCTGCCGATATAGATGGCGATGGTGACCTCGATGTGCTTTCGGCTTCTTTTAATGATAACCGCATTGCCTGGTATGAGAATGCTCCAATTCCTCTGTGTCCTGGTGGCATTACTACCTACACCATTGCCGGTGGATGGGATAACGGTATGCCAGACGCAACCAAAGAAGCAGTTATAAGCGAAGATTACACTACAGCTACCATGGGGCTTGGAGATATCACTGCTTGCTCATTAACAATTTCTAACAATGCAACACTAACCATAAGTGCAGATAATTTTGTACTCATTGAACATGATATTACTGTTGAAACTGGCGCAAGTTTAGTCGTGGAGCATACTGGTAGTGTGGTGCAGGTAGATGATGGTGCTGTAGTAACAAATAATGGAACTATAAACGTGAACGTTACCACACCTTCTGTGATGGAACGTCAATTCATGCTACTAGGTAGTCCGATGTCTACTGCCAACCGTACAGATTTTGTAGGATTTAGAATGTTAGCACATGACACGAATGCCTTTGACATGTATATAGACCCAACATTATCTGATGCTACCAATTTTTTAGATGCAAATAACAATGACTGGAATACTCATACAGGAGTCTTAGTTCCTGGAGAAGGATATGCATATTGGCCTGGCCCTACTATTCTCGATGCAGGAAGTTATGACCTAGAGTACGACAATGGTACCTTAAATAATGGTATTGTATCGTACCCTACCGTATTTGGCACAGATAAAAATGATAGCCCAAACATACTCTCAAACCCATATGCAAGCGCCATAGATACAGATGCACTAATTGCAGCAAATGCTGCCATAGATGAAGTGTATTTTTGGGAACATAATTCTATGCCTAGTCCAACATTTCCTGGAGCAAACTCAGCCAATTTTAATATGGAAGACATTTCTATGCGTAATGCTGGAGCGGGTGTTGCTTCATCAACAGGAGGCACTGCACCGGGGCAGTTTATGTCTTCTGCACAAGGCTTTGGGATTAAAGCTGCTACAGGAGATCCTGTGGTGTTTAACAATGCGCTTCGAACCACTGGAAATAATAACAATTTACGAAATCCATTGCAAGCAGATCGCCTATGGCTCAATGTAGAAAGCAATGCATATGGAATGGCTAGCAACATGGCTATTGTATTTTCAGAGCAGGCAACAGCTGGTTTTGAGGCTAATTATGACAGTCAGCGTTTAGGTACAATTGTATCATTATACTCTCAAATTGAAGGTTCAGACAATGGATATACCATTCAGGGGAGAGAGGCATTTACAAATGAGGCATTGGTTACTGTAGGTTTCTCTTCATTGGTAGATGCAGTTACAGATTACACTATTAAACTAACCAATCGAGACGGTGTACAGATGGAAGCTGCTTCCATTTATTTAATCGATACCGAATTAAACATCATAACAGATCTAACACAAACTTCCTACTCTTTTGAAAGTGCAAAAGGAAATTTTCCGAATAGATTTATCCTTCAATTTCAAAACGAAGCACTCCTTGAAAATAATGAAGTTTCGATCGCTAATATTTCAGTAGTACCCAACCCTACTAATGGAATTATTACGATTAGTTCGCCAAATGCAATGTTGAATACAATTTCAGTTTTAGACATCCAAGGAAGAGTGATTAAAGAATTAAAATCAATTGGAGCACTCACATCTACCCTAGACATTTCCTTATTGAATAGTGCTGTCTACTTCTTGAATATCGAAACGGAACATGGAACCTTCGTTAAAAGAGTATTGAAAGAATAACTCAAAATTTTATACTCATTTTTTAATCTGAAACCTACTGCGATGTCGTAGTAGGTTTTTTTTATCTTTAAGATGTTAAAAGCTTATGTTAACCTTTTCGCTAAAAAAAGCATAAACTAAAAAACAAACACCATGAAAACAAGCATCTACACAGTATGTATTACTCTTATCATTTCTTTTTTTGCAACTACCGAAGCTTCTGCCCAAAGAAGACCCAGCAAACCAAACAAAGCTTTTGTGAAAGAAAAAGTAGGGATTCAAACATCACCTACAGATGAACAAATAAACGATTTTTTGTACACGGCTACAGGACAAGGAAATGCCAAAACAAAAGAGCAATACACCTTTGAAGTTGCCATTACAACACAAATGCAAGATGTATCAAAACGTAGACCCAAAAAACAAATCATCACCCAACATTATGGAGCTGGAGCTACTATGATGCAGCTAGAAAAAGAACAAGCTATCATTACAGACCTTAACAGTGAAACCGTAATTATGATGGATACCAAAAGAAAAACAGCTCAAATCATGAATGCTGCTTTTATGGGAAGATTTATGGGGAAAGCTGTGAAGTATCTAGCAGAAAAAAATGGAAATGCTGGTACGAGTCCTAACATTAAAAAACTAAATGAGACACAAGTTATTGCTGGATATACTGCAGAAGGATACTTAGTCACCACAGAAGATGGTGCTGTTGAAATTTGGTATTCGAAAGCAATCCCCATGTCGTTTTTTGAAACCACCTCTGGTTTTATGGCAAAGTATATTGATATGCCTACAGATATGGAGCCTCTTGGATATCCACTTCTTATGACGCAAATTAATAAAAAAGGAAAAAGAACCGATGAAATGCGCGTTATTGAAGTAAATAAAACACCATTAACAATAGATATGGGCGAATATAACGTGATGAATATTTTTGGAAATTAAATATGCAAGGAGGTAGTAGATAAAGAGGTTCTCAACTATTTTCATATCTTTATCCAAAACCTCTAGGATTGAAAAAATTCATCTTCATTGCTTTTGTTTGCTGTAACATAGCATATGCCCAAGACTACATCGATTTATTTAAGGTTAGTTATATTCAAAATTTTGAGCATGAGTTTCAAAATACGGGTCAGAGTACCAACATTCAGTCTTTAGAAGCAGATCTTACTTTACCAATTCAAATAGATGAAAATAATGCTATTATAACGGGGTTTTTGTACAGTCAGAATGCACTGTCTTTATTTCCCGAAAACAATGAGTTTCCAGCTAACATTTCAGAAAGAAGTACGCTCTATGCCACTACATTAAAACTTGGAATCAACAGAGTTTTGAGTGATAAATGGTCGGGCGCTTTTGTGTTTTTACCCAAACTTTCTTCAGATTATATAAACATCTCAAAAGACGACTTTTTTTTAGGAGGCTTTTCGATTTTTAATTATAAGAAAAGCGAGCATCTTAGTTATAAACTAGGAGGAGTGGTGATACAACAAACCTTTGGTGTAGTTGCCATTCCATTGTTTGGACTTTATTATAAAAGCCCTAGCAAAAAACTGGAAGTAGATCTCACCTTACCTGTTGCTGGTGATGCCAATTATAGCATCACACCAACGACTGCTTTTGGTGTAAACTATTATGGTATAGGGCGTAGTTTTGATATTCATCAAGACAATATTTCAGACTATTATGTTGATTATGCCTCCTTAGAATTTAGTGGTTATTTTCAATATGGATTGCTAGACAATAGTGTCTTACTTCGTGCCAAATTGGGCTATGCTACCTTCACTGGAGAAGCCTATGCAGTTGGAGACGATATTGATGTACGTATTGCTGGCTTGTTTGATGTTGGTGATAACAGAACCCAACTCAACCCCAGCATCAATAGTGGATTCTTTGGGAAGTTTGAGATGGTGTACCGTTTTGATTTGTCTGGCAGGTAGAGATTGGACCGTTCGTTACACTTACTTTTAGAAGCTAGACCGCTTCGCTTTTAGACCGTTCACTTTGCTCACTGTTAGACCACTCGCTTCGCTCGTTGTTAGATGATAGACTGCTTCTGTCTTCTGGCAAAAATAAAAACCAAGAGATACTTAAACTCTTAAACACCTAAACTTATAAAGTGAACCACCTCCTACTTTGAGGAAAAAATTCAAAAAACCTCCCTTTAGGGCTGGGGAAAAGTTTTTTTGAATTTAATTCATTCTGAAATATTAGAGTAAATGCATGATTTCTCATCGATAGATTGTTTTTAATCTTTTGTGTTGTCAAGCCCTAAAAAAGAGGCTATTTTTGCGAGGCATAAAACCCATATTTCATGAATATTTTAGTCTTAGGTTCTGGAGGTCGCGAACATACATTTGCGTATCAATTAGCAAAAAGTGACCGTTGTAAAAATTTATTTGTAGCGCCTGGTAATGCAGGTACTGCTCCCATTGCAACCAATGTTGCCCTTTCGGTTACAGATTTTGCTGCCATAGAACGATGTGTGTTAGACAACAGCATTACCATGGTAGTTGTAGGTCCAGAAGATCCACTAGTGCAAGGTATTGTTGATTATTTTGCGGCAACGCCTAGTTTAAAAAATGTTCAAATTATTGGACCTTCTAAACAAGGTGCTCTGCTCGAAGGGAGTAAAGAGCGTGCTAAAGAGTTTATGATGGCGCACAATATTCCTACGGCGGGCTATGCTAGTTTTACTTCGGAAACTTTAACGGCTGGACATGAGTTCCTTGAAACTCTAAACGCCCCTTATGTATTAAAAGCAGATGGTTTGGCAGCAGGAAAAGGAGTACTTATCATACAAGACCTTGACGAAGCCAAAGCTGCCTTGACAGACATGTTAGGTGGTAAATTTGGTGACGCTAGTAATACAGTAGTTATTGAAGAATTTTTAGATGGAATCGAGTTAAGTGTTTTTCTACTTACTGATGGTAAAAACTACAAAGTACTCCCTACAGCCAAAGATTATAAACGTATTGGTGAAGGAGACAAAGGCTTAAACACAGGAGGGATGGGCGCTATTTCTCCAGTCCCTTTTGCAGATGAAGCCTTCATGCAAAAAATTGAAAAACGTATCGTAAAACCGACCGTAAACGGACTTCAAAAAGAAGCGATCGATTACAAAGGGTTTGTATTTATAGGCTTGATTAAAGTAGGAGACGATCCTTTTGTCATAGAGTACAATGTGCGTATGGGGGATCCTGAAACTGAAGTGGTACTTCCAAGAATTAAAACAGATTTAGTTGATGTATTGGAAGCAACGTATAAACAACATTTAGACACATTACATTTCGAATTAGACACAAGAGCCGCCGCTACAGTAATGGTAGTTTCTGGTGGCTACCCAGAAGCTTATGAGAAGGGAAAAGCAATCTCTGGGATTGAGGATATTTCCGAAGCTATTGTATTTCATGCAGGTACAGCATTAAAAGAAGGTGCCGTAGTTACCAATGGCGGACGTGTTATTGCCGTTACTTCAATGGATGAAGATTACAAAAAGGCCATAAAAAAATCCTATCAAAATATAGAAAAACTATCTTTTGACAGGATGTATTATAGAACCGATATCGGTTTTGATTTATAAACGGTGTTGTTTACTGGAATTTGTCGCCACCAAGAAAAGAATGAGATGTAGACGTACGATCTTCTTCTTCATTCTCATTAAATTTCTTTAATTGAAGCATCCAGTATACAAATGCTACAGAACAAATTAATGTAAATATCCAGTTCATGATGTTTGCAGCACCCCAGCTTTCAAGCTCTAAAGCTCGTAATGCATCGAAAGGAGCAAATAAAACATCTTCTGTAAATCCTTGAATTGCTGAATATATATCTGTTAAAGCCATATCTTTATATTTAAAACGCAAAAGTATAAAATACCCCATATGCTCACAAGCTTTTTCGGTAAATCTAGTCCTATAAATTACATCCTTCTTAGTATAGCCATCGTAATGGGTTATTTTATGAGGGTTCTTATGGCTAAAGAAGCTACGTTAACCCTTGATTCTCTGCCAGATCACTTAGGAACGATCTTCTTAATGGTGTTTGCCGTTTTGTTGTTAGATTTTATCATTAGAAAGAACAATGTCACCAAAAACAACACCTACAGCATCTTATTATTTGTGCTTTTTGTGTTAATGATTCCTCAAGTATATCTAGATATGGAGTTGGTTTTAGCCAATGTTTTTATACTATTAGCTACCCGACGCATCTTAAGCCTCAACACAGAAAAAAACATAGAAAAGAAAATTTTTGATGCTACCATGTACATCACCCTCGCTTCTTTTTGTTATGGCTGGGCCATTTTATTTTTCTTAGTGCTCTACCCATCTATAATACGAAAAACAAGTGTTGCGATACGGTTTCTTATTATCCCAATAATAGGCTTTCTAGGTGTAAGCACCTTGGCAATAAGCTATCAGTTAGTTGTTAAAGATTCATTTGCGTGGATGTACGACTGGTTTCCTAACGTTAGCTTAGACTTTAGCGCATATAATGTAATGACATTACTAATTCCTACTACCCTGTTGTGCACTTTATTAATTTGGATGGGAAGCACACGATTGGTGGGAGTATCATCCCTATCAAAAAAAGAAAAACCGGCAGCAATTACAATGTTGCTTATTGCAGTTGTTTCAATTTTAATGGTACTCGCAAGTCCGCTTAAAACGGGAGGTGAACTTTTTTTCTTACTAGCACCAATAGCGATTATTGTAGCGAACTATATTGAATCTAACAGCACTAGGGAACGCACTATTTTTAATGAAGTATTGTTATGGTGTCTTATCGCCTTAGTGTTTTTAACACCCATGCTTTAAAATATCCTCAGTTTCCATAGCTATCATTAAACCTACTAAAATCCGTCCCTATCTATTCAAAAAATAGATTACCTTTGTAGCATAGATCAATATTTGACACCCTTACCACTATGAATTTCAGCGAAATTGCCAACAAAATTTTTAAAGAAGTAATAGACACATACCATGTTGTAAACACTGTAGATCAGTCTTTTACAAATGCATACAACAAAGAGTCTCATTTACTAGAGCATTTATTATACAGAAAATGTTGGATTGATACCGTACAATGGCACTACGAGGATATTATTCGTGACCCGCAAATAGATCCTGTGGCCGCTCTTACCTTAAAGCGCCAAATCGATGCTAGTAATCAAGATCGTACCGATATGGTAGAGTATATCGACAGCTATTTCCTAGAAACACATAAAGACGTAACTCCAAAAGCAAATGCTACTATTAATACTGAGAGCCCAGCTTGGGGCGTAGACAGATTGTCTATTTTGGCCTTAAAAGTGTACCACATGCACGAAGAAGCAACGCGTGAAAATGCAAGCCAAGAGCACCGTGATGCGTGTCAAACAAAACTAAATGTATTACTAGAACAACGTGTCGATCTAAGCACAGCAATTGACCAATTATTAAGCGATATTAAAGCAGGAGACAAATACATGAAAGTGTACAAGCAAATGAAGATGTATAATGACGATGAGCTAAATCCTGTATTAAGAGGAAACAAATAGTATTCAGTAGCAGTGGCAGTTGGCAGACTTCCAAAAACAACATCATTCTTTTGAAAAAACCAGCACACATTCTTGTTATTCGGCTTTCGGCGATGGGAGATGTGGCAATGTTGGTACCGGTACTGCGTGTGGTAACCGCTAGCTATCCTAGTCTAAAAATAACTGTTCTTACCAAAGGGTTTTTTGCACCCTTGTTTGAGGGCATTCCTAATGTTGAAATCCTTACGGCTGATGTGAAAGGAGTTCACAAAGGCTTTTTTGGACTGCTCCGTTTGGCAACTGAGGCTAAGAAATTAGGCATTTCAAAAGTTGCAGACACCCACAACGTATTGCGTTCTAAAATAATACGCACCTTCTTATGGATGCAAGGCAAAAAAACAGCAGCCATAGACAAAGGAAGAGCAGAAAAAAAACAACTTACTAATGCAAATGGAGGTAAGATTACCCAGCTCAAAAAAACACCGCAGCGTTATGCAGATTTGTTTGGTACATTAGGATTTCCAATAGATCTAAAAACCCATACCTTCCCCGAAAGAAAACAACTATCTCATACGCCACAACAACTTGTTGGCACGAGCACTAAAAAGTTCATTGGTATAGCTCCTTTTGCAGCTCATGAAGGAAAAATGTACCCTTTGTTTCTTATGAAAGAGGTGTTGGAACATTTAACTATTTCTGGTAACTACCAACTCTTCCTATTTGGAGGTGGCACAGCCGAAATTCAACAACTCGACACCCTTGCTGCTTCCCTACAAAATGTTACAAACGTCGCTGGAAAACTCTCTTTTACTGAAGAACTAGCGCTCATCTCTAACCTAGATGTAATGGTGGCAATGGATAGCGGTAATGGACACCTAGCTGCCTTATATGATACTCCAGTAATAACCTTATGGGGTGTCACACATCCCTATGCAGGTTTTGTGCCTTTTAACCAGCCCAATGCGCATCAGCTCATTGCCGATAGAACGCAATTCCCGCTCATTCCAACGTCGGTGTATGGAAATACCTATCCTGCAGGCTACGAAAAAGCCATAGAGACCATTCCTCCTAGCTTGGTGGTGGAGAAAATACTGTCGGTACTACAATAGACTAGACATCATCATAATCTACCGTTACGGTAGCAGTGGTAGGATGTGCCTGGCACGTTAAGATAAGCCCTTCGGCTACTTCGGCATCGGTTAAGATTTGGTTTTGACGCATTTCTACCTTTCCTTCGGTAACTCTTGCAATACAAGAACTACAAATCCCGCCCTGACATGAATACGGAGCATCTAATTCTTTCTCTAAAGCAGCATCCAAAACAGATTTGTTTTGCGGCATGCTAAAAGATTCTGTTTCATCATCTATAACAATAGAAATCATGGTGTTTCCATCGCCAGCAGCTTCAGGTACGGAAGCTTCTGAGGCAGTAAACAACTCAAAATGTATGTTGGCTTTGGCAACTCCATTAGCTACCAAGGTGTTTGACACTTCTTGAATCATGGCTTCTGGACCACAGAGGTAAAAGTTCTCAAAAGCTGTTTCCTTGTATTTATTTTTCAAGTAGTAGTTTACCACACTTTTATCGATGCGTCCACGCGCTGCATTGGTTTCTTGACTTCTACTATAGATATATTCTACAAAAAAGCGTTCTTGAAATTCACTTTTTAAGGTTTCAATGCTAGCATGAAACATCGCTTCTTCTTTTGTCTGGTTCCCGTAGACCAACAAAAAGCGACTCTGTGTTTCTTCTTGCAATACCGTTTTGGCAATCGATAAAATAGGTGTGATGCCACTTCCTGCAGCAAAGGCAGCAAAGTTTTTTGTGTTTGAAGCATTAGGAAGAAGTGTAAACTTCCCTTCTGGAGCCATCACTTCTAGCGTGTCTCCAACGGCTAAGTTTTCATTGGCGTAGACAGAGAAGGTTCCATCTGCTACTTTTTTAATTCCTACCGTGAGCACACCACTTTTTGGAGCGCTGCAAATAGAATAGGCACGTCTTACTTCATTGCCATTAATGGTATGCTTTATTGTAATATATTGTCCCGCTGTAAAGCTAAATGTATCTTTAAGAGAAGCAGGAACGTCAAAGGTTACTGCAACAGAGGTAGGGGTTTCTTGGTGTATTTCTGAAATTTTCAGGGTATGAAAATCGCTCATATGTATCAATTTTTTACAAAAGTAATCAAGTCTCTTTTCTAAAACGACTTAATGTTATGTTAATTAAATGCTGGACAAATTATTGCGAAGCCAATGGCAGGTATTTCCTGTAGTATTTTATAATCAAGGCTATGCCTCTCCAGGCCACCCATACAATCAATGCTGCCCAAATACCTGTAAGTCCCCAATCCATTTGTTTGGAGAGCAACAGCACCGGTAAGAATCCTAAAAAAGTAGACGCCAAGAGCACATTGCGTAGGTAGCCCATTTCTCCTAAGCCTTTAAAAACAGCATCTAAAGTAAAGGCCATGGCATTAAAAGGTAAACTTATTAAAACCATAAAAAACATCCCTCCAAAGAGCGAAAGCACTAAAGGATCTTTGTTAAAAATGAGCCCCAAATAATCATATAACACGAGTCCTACCAATATCAATAAGGAGGATACCACGATGTTGTAGCTGATTACTCTTTTGGTGAGTTTCCATAGTTTACTATAGTTTTTCTCTCCTAACAATTTTCCACCTAGGATATTTCCGGCGGCGCCGTAGCCATCCAAAAAGAAGGCTGTAAACAACCAAATATTCATAGCAATGGTATGGGCTGCAACATACTCTTTCCCGAGACCTGCTGCTTCACGTGTCGCCAAAATAAGGGCAATGTTTAAGGCTACAGAACGTAAAAACAAGTTCGCACTCATTTGCACCAAACGTTTCATTTCGGGATGCCATTTAAATGTTAAGCGTAGCGAAATAGTTGTCTTTTTTAGTACGAACACTAAGGACAAAATAGCCATTAATGCTTGTGCTAACAAACTTGCCCATGCAGCACCCACGACTCCCATGGCTTCTATATATCCCTCTAGTCCGTAGACCAGCAAAAAGTCGAGCCCAATATTTACTCCTGCCCCAATTGCGGCAATAATCATGGGCCAAAAAGTATTTTGTAAACCTCTAAACAAACCAAAAACTGCAAAGGTGAACAGGCTTAATGGAAAGCCCCAAACCCTAATGTTATAATAGTCGATGCTTAGATCTAAGATCATTCCTTTGGCATTGAGTAGGGTGAAAATTTCTGTAACAAAGAAGTAGGTAGAACCTAATACAATAACACTTAGTAAAATATTAAAAAATATAGCTTGTGCAGGAAAGCTTTTTAAATCGGCTAGTTTACCTGCGCCTAGATTTTGAGATACAATGGCGCTAATAGCACTTCGGGTCTGACCTAAAATCCAAATAAGTGCCGATAAAAAGGTACCTACAATACCAACTGCAGCTAGAGATTCTGTGCCAAATTCTGGGATATTACCAACTACTGCGGCATCTGTACTGGACAATACAGGCTCTGCAATACCCGCTATAATTGCAGGAATGGCTAATTGTTGGATGCGCTTAAATGAAATGTTCGTCATTGCGGTGCAAAACTACATTTATAAAATGAGTTCGTAACAATAAAAAGGATGCTCACTTTGCTTTGGGAAATAAATATTACCTAACCTTTTATAGCCTCTATTTTCGTAGAAACGTTGATTTCTCTTGTTTTGACTAAAGGTGTCGAGGCGTACAGATACTGCATTGTTTTTTCGGGCAACATCTTCGGCAAAATCCATGAGTTGTTTTGCATATCCTTGTTTCTGAACATTGGGGTGTATGGCCAACCTATGGATATAATACTGTAGGCTATCTTCGGTTAGCCATGAAACAGCCTCGTATTCTAGATCTTTGAAGGTAGAGACCGTAATACAACCCACTAATATTTCCGAAGCATATAATACATACAATTCTTCTCTATGGAGATCATTTTCAAAAGCCTTGCTATTAGGATACTCGGCATTCCACTGATAGATATTTTGAGCAATCATATGCGCTGCGCAAGCCTTTGTAATTTCAATAAGCGGAAGGATTTCTGCTGCTTTAGCTTTTCGAATCATTTTTATACTGTAATTTTGTACCCAGTTTAAAGATAGGCATTCTATGAAAAATATATTAGTACCCATTGGATCGAACAAAAACGCGGTTGGCAATTTGCAATATGCCATTGACTTAGCGCATGAAATGGATGCTTATGTGTATGTTATTTCAGTGTTTCAAGAACTCTCTAAAGTAGGTGGACTTGCAAAGGTAAACACCATTCTAAAAGAAGATACTGAAAACAGGCTTCAAGAAGTGTTAGCGCAAGTTGACAAAAAAGATGTTACCATTATTGATCATCCTATAAAAGGAGGTATGCTTGAAACTGTAGAGCGATTTAACAAGCATGTGCCAATCGACTTAATGGTACTTTCTCCAAGAAGTAATAGTATTCGAGAAGAAGTGTACTTAGGAAAAACAACCGGAAAATTGGTGAAAAGCACCAACATTCCTATATTAATTGTTCCAGAAAATGCAGTGTTTAAAGGACCTAAAAGTATTTTAATGGCCTTTAAAAATGGTGTTTTTAAAGACAAAAATGTACTAGAACCCCTAAAAGAATTGTTACTTCATTTTGGAGCAGATGTGCAACTATTGCACGTTACTACTCCAGAAAGCACCAAAGAAATGAAGCGTGTGAGTAAGAAACTTCAAAAATTACAAACGTCCTATACCCAAAGTGAAAATGCAACGACTTTTCAAGGTGTACTAGAACATTTTCAAAGTCATAATCCAGATATGGTTTGTGTGGTGCGACGTGAACGAGGTTTTTTTAAAAAGTTATGGGAAAAGAATGTGGTCCTTAAAAAAGAGTTTCATACCTCTAAGCCTTTATTAGTGCTTTCTGCTCAATAATATCTGCTGAAATTTTAGCCCATTAAAAGTCCTTAGATTAATTGTACTTTTGCACACTAAAAACCTCGCTATGAAAAATATACTTGTACCCGTTGGATCTATAGAAAACGGTATCAACAACTTACGCTATGCAACAAGCTTTGCAGCAATGACCAATGCGCGCATCTATGTAACCTGCATAAAAACATTAGCTACAGAGTTAATTTTAAAAGAGGTGCTTGAAAATGTGAATACCAAAGATGTTCAGGTGGTTTCTAAAGCCATTAGCGGCGATGTTTTTGAAGGTGTTTCTCAACTTTCAAAAAGTTTAAAAATTGATCTCATTATATTATCTCCTCAAAGTATAGAAATTAAAGATGAGGTATACTTAGGAATAGCCACTACAAAAATTATTAGACAAACAAACATTCCACTTTTAGTGGTACCGCCAAATTATCTTTTTAGAAAGTTTAACCGTATTTTGTTTGCCTTTAAAAATGCCAAAATAGAAACCACACATGCTTCACAAACCTTAAAAGCGCTGCTGGATATGTTTCATGCTAAATTAGATTTATTGCAAGTAGTGACACCAGATACTTCAGAAAATAGTCGTGAGATAAAGCCAGAGTTAAAAGCACTTATGAGTCGTAACATCACTTCTGAAAACGCCACTGTTTTTCAAGGGATTGTAGAACACTTTAATGATTTAAATCCTGAAATGTTGTGTGTTCTTAGAAGAAAAAACACGGGTGGATTCTTTAAAAATTTATTACGCCAAAACGAAGTAATTTTTAAGAAACAGTTTTTTACTACCAAACCTTTATTGATCTTAAAGGAAAGTGAATAAACCAATGGGGAATTAGCTCAGTTGGCTAGAGCATTTGGCTGGCAGTCAAAGGGTCATCGGTTCGAATCCGATATTCTCCACTTAAAACAACACCTATATTGGTGTTGTTTTTTTATGGTTATTACGTACTAGCCAGTTGTGCCAACATTTCTGTGCAAAAGAGGTATTTCATAAAAAGAACTACTAAAGTAAGAGTAAGAGCTGTTATATAAAAAGTTCTTCTTCTTTTAATTCCATGTGTTTTAATTCTTTTAGGAATTGTTCTAGATCTTTTTTTGAAGGAGTTCCTTTAACAATTTTGCGCCATTTTGTTTTAGAGCCAATGCTAAATTTTCTTGTTTTCATATTAGGGTATGTTAGTTTGCTGTAAAATTCTAGAAATACAACACACTGAACAAGGGGGATTTACCCCAAAATACACCCGTAAAAGTACCTATGAGTCTTTAAGAAATGCTATCGTTTTAGAAACTATTTGTTCTAAATGATTGGGCATCTTTGCAGAGTCATATGGATGACTTGCCCCAAATACATGATCTGCTCCTTCTATAATAAAAAGGGTACTGTTTGGATTCCAAAGATGTAGTTTTTTTGCTTCCTCTAGCGTTACAGTAGGGTCTTTATCTCCATGTATAATAAGATGTCGTTTTTGAAGTTTCTCTGTAGCTCTTTGTATGGTTAAGCGATCTTCATTTTCTATAAAGTTGGTGTAGAATTGCCAATCATGTGGCATTTTTTGTTTGGTTCTTCCATTTTCTACCACATATCTACCTGTTTTTTTAAACAATTCAAATTGAGGTGTACCTTCTTGAAAACGAACTTTATAATCGCATACACCAGCCCAGGTACTAACATGGGTAACTCTTGGATCTTCTTCTGCTTTGATAAGTACAATACCTCCTCCTCTACTATGGCCAATTAAACTAATTTTTGATGTATCTATTCCTTTGGTTTCATTGTTTGTTATGTGATCTAAAACCCTTTTAACATCATCCAATTCTTTGGTATAGTTATTTTGTGCAAAGGCCTCTAAATCTGGGAAATCGATAGGCTGTTGTACCGTACCACCATTGTGTGAAAAATTAAATTTCAGAAAATAAAATCCCGCATTTGCAAACGCTTGAGCCACCAAATGCCAGGCACCCCAATCTTTAAAACCTTTGTAGCCATGGCAAAAAACAACAACGGGTTTTGGAGTGTTATTGTCCAAGTAATAGGTGTCGTATACAATGGGTTTTTGTGCTGCTGTTTCTGGTGCTAGTATTTGATTTTTTATTTGTATCATACTTCTTTTTCTTGAAACGGGATGTTAGTATCGCATATCTCTACTATAAGTTGCACAAGTTGCTCTTTAAAAAGCGAGAGTGTTTCTTGTGTAATTACATGATTCTTTTTGTTTCCATTAGGCGCTTCTTTTAATCCAAATTTTAAAAATCCTCTTCCTAAGTTTTTAAAAGATATAATTCCCGCTTCGGCTTCAGTGATAGTAGTAGAAGCGTTATACATTAGCGCATAAGTCAAAACTTGAAATGCTTTGCTATATTGATAGTCTTCACGCAATTTTTGCCAATCAAAAACAGTAAGATCTTTTTGTTCTACTTTGCCCGTTTTATAATCTATAATACGTAATTGGCCATTGTAATGGTCTATTCTATCTACTTTTCCTCCAATACGTACTGGAAAAGGAATTTCTTCAATCGCCAGAAGGACGCTTAAGTCTGCCTCTAAGTGTTGAATTACTATTTCGTTTCCAGCCTGGACGTCTTTAATTTCTAGATCAATAAAATTGGCTACAAACTTTTTTGCAACTTCAAATATGAGCAAGTTTTTTCCTTTACTGAAATCTCCTCCCTTGAAGGTTTTTTTAAATTGCTTTGTTACTTCGGATGCTATTTTGGGGCGGATGCTTTTTAATATGTCGACCGTTAAAATTTCAGAAATGAAAGGAGTATACAATACTTCTAAGGTATCATGAACAATGGTACCTAATGTATTTGCAGCTACTGTTTCTTCTACTTCTTGGTGTTCTCTAATTTTTAATATTTTCTGAAAATAAAATGCCACCGGATTCCGTACATAGCTAGTGAGTGATGATGGAGAAAATCCTTTGGCTGCAATTTCTTGCAAGCGTTCTATTATAGCAGGTGATTTTTGAATGGTTGTTACCGTCTTCTTTTCTATAGAAACCATAGGAGCAACTGTAGTATGGGTAATACTGTGATTAGGCTCCTTAGCAATTTCTAATTGTAATAAAAATCTGCTTTTTTCGCCGGTATTTACACCTTCAGAATGTGTATTATAGATTAGTGTTGCTGTTTTAGCTCTATGCAACAAATGCGTAAAGTGGTAGGTATAAATGGCGTCTTTTTCTGTAAACTTTGGTAGATTATATTGCTGTTTTAAATCATAGGTGATAAAAGAATTATTTGACTTTCCTGAGGGGAGTGTCCCTTCATTTACAGAAGTCATAATCACATTTTCAAAGTCTAGTACTCTAGATTCTAATACTCCCATGATTTGCAATCCTTCGTAGGCATCTCCTTTAAAATCTAAGGTTGTATTCGCAATAAGTTCTAAGTATAAATGCTGTATTGTTTTGAGGGTTGTGGAGTGTTTGAATGTGTTTTGAAGCGCTTCAATTTTTAAAAATACCTCCCGCAAATGAGATATAATTAAAAGTTCAATTGTACTCAAATTTGTTTCTTTTACTTCTTTCAGCATTTCTAGACAAGAAGCAAGGGCTATAGCTGAATCATCCTCCCAATTTTTGAATAACAAGGTTACCAACCATTGGTCTTCTGCCATCGAAATCGTTTGCAACTCTTCAAAAGTACTATGGGTTTTGTTTTCATTTTTAATATGTGCAACAATTTGCTTGGCACTAGTTATCCTTTGAGTTATAAATGGATGATTTAAAATAGCCGCTATATCTTTAAAGTAATATTGTGTGGATCCTTTTAGTTTTATAGAAAATAAAATTTCAAAAAAAGTAGCAAAGGGCATGGTCTTTAAAGGCACACCCATAGTAATATTCACCTGATCAACATTTTTAGGCAAGGAGTGCAACAGTGGCAGCAATAAATGTTCATCTGCCAAAACAATAGCCGTTGCATCTAGTTGTTCTTTAGAGTACCCAGCTAATAGGTTTCCAACATATTTTACCTGACCTATATTTTTTTGAACAGCGACTAGGTTGAATTCTTTTTGTTTTCTGAAATTATCGGCAATTGTCTCAAAGGGTTGTTTTTGATAGTATTTCCAGTTCTTTTTATAAGATCTTAAAAACAAAGAGGCACTATGAGACGAGTCTTCGAAGAAATATGTGTCTGTATCCCAAATAACCTCATTGTGGTCTAGTTCTAACAATTCTTGCATAATTTGCTGCTCTGCAGTATTAAGCGCATTAAAACCAACAAAAACATGCTTTACAGTATTGTTTGCTTGTAAGTAATGAGAAATATCTTCTGCAGCTTTTCTATACACTAGGCCTTGATACCCTAGGTTGTCTTTTAGAAGGGTCTCTTTCAAGGTTTCATAAAATTCTTGAAGACTATTCCAAAAAGTCAGATACTTTTGAATGAGAGGAGTTTTATCCTCTCTAAGATACCAGTGATTTAAATCTTGTATATCGCTTAAATAATTAAAAAAGCTATGGGTATCAAGTAGGTATCTATCAATTTCATTAAAATCTCCCAATAATGTTGTTGCCCATGTGCTGTAGGTATCAAAACTTTCTTTTTCTACAATGGCATCAATTTTTAGGTATACTTCATAACTTTTAAAAAGAAGGGTTGTAGTATCAAGAATACTTAGATCTGATACTTTTTCAATAAAAGTTTCTATACTGCTTATGGTTGGAGCAAATGATGTGGTGCTTGGATTTCTTTTTAGGTAATTTAATAGAAACCCACCCGCTCTTTTACTAGGAAGAATGAGGGTTAGATCTGAGAGAGATCCATGTTTTTTTGTAAGGTGTTCAATGGTTTCTTCAAGAAAAGTATGCATACCTTAAAAATAAGAAACGCCCCCTTAAAAAGGAGGCGTTTTCTATTTTTTATTTTGGTGTTATAATTACTTTCTTAAGTTAATTTCAACACGTCTGTTTTCTTGTCTACCAGCTTTTGTTTTGTTAGAAGCAATTGGACGAGCTTCTCCATATCCAATTGATGATAATCTACTTCCATCAATACCTAAAGTAGTTAAGTATGTTCTTACAGAAGCAGCTCTGTTTTCAGATAACTTCTGGTTTGTAGACTCACGTCCTTGGCTATCTGTATGCCCTTCAATAATGAAAGCTGCACTTGGATATTCTTGCATGATGCTCTTGATGCTAGCTAATACAGCATAAGACTCTTGACGAATTGTTGATTTTCCAGTATCAAATAAGATAGTTTTAGAGTAATCATTCAATTGCTTGATGATTTCTACAGTTACTTCTGGCTCTTCTGGACAACCTTTGTTTGCAACAGTACCAACTACTGTTGGGCACTCATCATCTTTGTCTAGTACACCATCGCCATCACCGTCTGTCCAAGGACATCCTTTGTTAGCTTTAGGACCAGCCTCGTTTGGACAAGAGTCATCAGCATCGGTAATACCATCACCATCTGCATCTGGACAACCATTCATTGAAGCAAGACCAGCTACTGTAGGACATGCATCTTTAGGATCTGCAATACCATCACCGTCTGTATCAGGACAACCGTTAAACTCAGCAAGACCTGGAGTATTTGGACACTCATCTTGTCTGTCTTCAACACCATCAAGATCTGTATCAGGGCAACCATTAAATTGCTCAAGACCTGGAGTTTCTGGACATTCGTCATCTACATCGTAGATTCCGTCACCATCAGTATCTTTTCCACCAAACTTAAATAAAACACCTAATGAATGTTGGAAATGTGTTGGTCTGTTATCTTCGAAAGCGTGCTTGTATGTAGATTGTACGTTTACAGCTAAGTTTTCAGCTAACCAAATTTTAACACCAGCTAATGCATTAGCAGTACCAAATCCTAAATCGTCAACCCATGTGTAACCACCACCAATACCAATTGATGGATCTACCCAACCGTTTCCTAACATCTCTCTGAAGCTATGCTTAATCTCTCCATCAAGACCGTAATAAGTTAAATCGTTTGCAGGAACACTTCCTGTCTTTTCAATTCTGTTTACAGAACCTGCAACAGCTAATGTAAAGCCACTACCAATGTATCTACCAACAGATAATCTTGATACCGCTGGAAGAACGTTCCAGTGATCTTCTACGTTAAAGTATTCTGAAAAAAGATTTCCATTTTGAGCGTCCTCACTATTTTGGCCGTCTCTAAGCCCTGTAGGGAATGTGTCAACTGCGTTTACACCAACCTCGATAGCCCAAGGGTTGTTTTCGTCTTGAGCATTTGTTACACCCACTACTAATAATACTAGGGCAGCAACTAAGATACTGTTAAGATGTTTCATATTCGATTGTTTAATTTTTAAGTGTTAATTGAAGCAAAAGTAAGTTGTTAAAGTTTATTAACAAAAGCAAATCTATTAAAATTTTAATAATTACAAAGAGTTTATTCGATATTCTGTGTCATTAGACACTATATTACGTCTAGTTTTTTCCCTACTTTAACGAAAGCATTGATGGCTTTATCTAGATGTTCCTTCGTATGAGCCGCAGATAATTGCACTCTAATTCTCGCCTTATCCTTTGGTACTACTGGATAGAAAAAGCCTATTACATAGATTCCTTCTTCCAACAACATGTTAGCCATAGTCTGCGATAGTTTAGCATTATATAGCATTACAGGAACAATAGCAGAATCTCCATCAACAATATCAAACCCTGCATCCTTCATTCCTTTTTTAAAGTAATCCGTGTTTTTTTCTAAGGTGTCTCTTAAGGAAGTATCGGTATCTAACATTTCAAAAACCTTTATGGAAGCTCCTACAATGGCAGGTGCTAAAGAATTTGAAAATAAATAAGGTCTAGAGCGTTGTCTTAATAATTCAATAATTTCTTTTTTTCCGGTGGTATAACCACCCATAGCACCTCCAAGGGCTTTTCCTAGGGTTCCTGTAATAATATCAATACGCCCCATCACTCCTTTATCTTCGAGCGTTCCTCTTCCAGTCTCGCCAATAAATCCTGCTGCGTGACACTCATCAATCATAACCAACGCATCATAGGCATCAGCTAAATCACAAATTTTATCTAAGGAGGCAACAATACCATCCATAGAAAATACACCATCTGTTACAATAATTTTAAAACGAGCTCCATTTGCATTGGCTTCTTTTAATCGTTCTTCAAGCTCTTCCATGTTATTATTTGCATATCGATAGCGAGCTGCTTTACACAAACGAACTCCGTCAATAATAGAAGCATGGTTTAAAGAATCACTAATAATAGCATCTTCTTTTCCTAGTAAAGGTTCAAAAACACCTCCATTAGCATCAAAGGCGGCTGCATATAGAATAGTGTCTTCGGTACCATAATAGTTGGCAATCTTAGCCTCTAAATCTTTATGAATATCTTGAGTACCGCAAATAAATCGAACCGAAGACATCCCAAAACCGTGCGTATCCATAGCATCTTTTGCTGCTTGTATCACCTCTGGATGTGACGAAAGCCCTAAATAATTGTTGGCACAAAAATTAATCACAGTTTCACCTGTGCTAATATTTATTTCTGCTCCCTGAGGTGAGGTAATAATTCGCTCACTTTTAAAAAGACCATTGTCTTTAATCTCTTGTATTTCCTGCTGTAAATGCGCTTTAATTTTTCCGTACATACACGTAATTTTGGATGGTTTTTAAAAAATGTAAAGTTAAATTTTATTTATGACTATTGTTTCATTTGTGTAGACCAAAATTTTGTCTTTAATAACATATCCCATATCCTTTAGCGCAGCCGCATAGCCATTAATTTGATCTTCATGATCGTAGTTGGGTGTCCCTGTTTTGTAGTCTACAATGGTAACCGAATTTGTTTCTGGATGAAAATTCAATCTATCTGGACGCAACAAATAGCCTTCTTTGGTAATAATATCGCGTTCGTTATCAACGTGAGCATCTGTTTCAAACAAATGTTTTAAGGCAGGATCTTGTAGTACAGTCGTTACTTTTTCTTGTATTGCTTCAATTTTTTCTTCGGAAATGTTAGCAACCCGACGCATAGCATCAAAAACAAAATTTTCATCGCCATGATGTTTGATCTGCTCCATCGTATCATGAAATAAATTTCCTGCAGCAATAGCATCCTTTACAGCAGTATCATGTAATCGTTCTTGATTTGCAATAATGTGAAGGTTATGCGCAGCTGGCATGCTTGCAATGTACTTCGGAGAAATGGTAGCTATAGTTTGATGTGTAGCAGCATGTAGTTGTGCACTAAAATTTCCGAAAGTATATACAGTCTCCTCATCATTCCATCGATTTTGTTCTTCCAAAAATGCTTTAAACAATTGCTGAAATGTTTGTACAGCATCCTTTACAGGCTTAGGCTGTTCTGTTATAATATATAACTGCTCCACGGCGCGCGTGAGTGTAACATACAAAATATTAAAATTGTCAAGTGCGAGGGTTTGCCTTCTTTTTTCTGAAATAGCTGCACCTTCTTCATTGAATTCTGAAATTCCCGAATTGTAATTAATAAGCGTTTCCTGAAACTCTTGGCTCCAAGTATCTGGCACCGTAATCCATGTTTTAGGTTCGATTTCTCTGTAAAGATCTGTGGTTGCGTAGGGAAAAATTACTACTGGAAATTCCAATCCTTTTGCTTTGTGAATGGTCATAAATTGCACGCCATTAGTGCCCTTCCCTGAAGCAATAGATGCTGATTCTTTCTTGGTTTCCCAAAAGTCTAAAAACCCTGGCATGTCTGCTTGCGGACGCTGTTGATACTCAAAAATCATATCCATACAACCGTAGACATAGGCATCTGCAATGCTGTCTAGTTTAAATTTTTTGATGCAATATTCAGCAGCTTCATACACAGACGATTGTTGCACCTTACTGAGTTCAAAGGCAATGCCATGGGTTTCTAAAATTTCAGAAAAAATAGCCCCGTCAACTAAAAAAGAAGTGAAAAAAGCATGCTTGTCTATGGCAATTTCTAAATGGCTGAACAAAAAGTCTAGCAGTCTTATTTTGGTCTCTACATCATCTGGCTGCGTACTTAGCAACAATGTATTAATAAGACATTGAACAGCGCTAGAATTTTGTAACAACAAGGTCTCGGCAGAAATTACATCAATGCCTTGCTCCATTAAATAGCTACTCAAAAATATGCCATCCGCTTTTCTTCGTGTAAGCACACATATATCGCTATACAAAAATCCTTGTTGGGTTAAATTATTTACTATTTCTAGTGTTTTAGCTGCATATATTTCGTCTTTTTGGTCTTTGTTTTCACCGTTAATAAATTCTAGCTGTACATAGCCTTTGGTTTTTGCATTAACGAGTTGCTTGTTACCGTCTACATATAATTTTTCATGCAACGGATCTTCAAAGTATTGCGAAGTAAATGTGAAAAAATCGTTGTTAAAGTTTACAATCTCCTTTAAACTCCTATAGTTTGTGGGCAGGTTTTCTACTAAGGGTTTTGTGGTATTAAAATCTGAGTTGTTGTGAATAAGCGACAAAAATTGTTCTGGATTTCCACCTCTCCAACGATAAATGGACTGTTTTACATCTCCTACTAGTAATAAGGAGCCATCTTGTTTTGTGGCGGCTTGAGATAGTGTGTTGTCTAGCAAAGGAATCATATTTTCCCATTGCATGACAGAGGTATCTTGAAACTCATCTATAAAAAAATGACGATAGCGTTCTCCCAAACGTTCATAAATAAAGGGAGCTGGCTGGTCTTTTATTTCTTCATGAATAAGTGCATTAAATTGCGAAATTGGCACTACACTTTGTTCTTCCTGGAGCGTTGCAAGTTCTTTACTCACCAAATTTATCACAGATAATGGGGTGAGGTTTTTGAGAATGCTTTTAATAAATATTATTTGCCTGATTTTAAAAAGAGATTCGTGAATTTTCTTTTTAAACATTGATGAAATGCTGTCAATTTCAGCTACTAAGTGAGCATTTTTCTTTGCCTTTGCAAAAGTTCCTGTGTACAAGTTTTTTTCATCCAATGATTTAAGCCAAACTGCCTTAAAGTTTATTTTTTCAAATGTTTCTAATGTTATATAATTAAAAAATGTGCTAAGAGCAGAAATAAAATGATCTTGTTCTAATCCTCTTGAGCTTATTAACTCTTTCAATTCTTTAACTGTTAGATTAAGATTGTCAACTAAGTCTTTTTTCTTGTTTTTTAGTTCTCTTTTAAAAATTTCAAAATCTTTGAGCGATTTGTCCTTTAAATACCTCAAATGTGCTGCATCGTCTTCATTATTTAACAGCGTTGCAGCTTTAAAGATGTCTTTTGAAATGTCCCAAGATTTATCATCGTCTGTTTTTTCTAAAGTATATGCCACCAACACATCTGTAATAGCATCGTCTATCCCTATTTTTTCAATAAGTCGATCTACTGCTTCTGTGAGCAAGGCGTTGGTATCGATAACAACTTCAAAATTACTGGGCAGTGATAAATCTCTTGAAAAGGTACGTATCAATCGATGATTAAATCGATCTATGGTTTCTACACTAAAGGCAGCATAATTGTGCAATAAGTGTTTTAAAACAGCCCAGGCTCTTGTATGAAGTTTGGGTATTTCTATTTCCAATTCGGCAGCAATATCTTGCATCATTTGAGGCGGCACTTCGAGGGAGGAACTTTCAGAAAAAACCACCAAAGTATCTAAGATTCGTTCTTTCATCTCAGCAACTGCTTTATTGGTAAAGGTAAGCGCCAATAGGTGTTGGTAATAATTGTTATAGGGCTGCGAAAGTACCAGAGAAAGATATTCTTTTACTAAAGTGTACGTTTTACCGCTGCCCGCTGCGGCATCATAAATTAAAAAAGGACTGCTATGTTTCAAAAACCAATATTTTGCACTAAAATACACAAAACAGAGGGGCTATAAAAGCTTTCTATAGCGCTATTAGAACCTTATAAATTCTATAACAGTTTATATGCGTTGTAATGTGTAACTTTGTAACACAAGAAAAATAATAACTTTTAAAAACTACATAATATGGCTTTTGAATTACCTCAATTATCATATGCGCACAACGCATTAGAACCACATATAGACGAAAGAACGATGCAAATTCATCATGGAAAGCATCATCAAGGATATACCAATAAATTAAATGCTGCCATTGAAGGCACCAATCTAGAAGGAAAAAGTATTGAAGCTATTTTAGCCAACCTAGATATGGACAATAAAGCAGTGCGTAACAATGGAGGTGGTTATTACAACCATACTTTGTTCTGGGAAGTAATGTCTCCAAACGGTGGCGGTGCTCCAACAGGTGCTGTTGCAGATGCTATCACTGCTTCTTTTGGAAGTTTTGATGCATTTAAAGAAAAATTTGCTACGGCTGCAAAAACACAATTTGGTTCTGGATGGGCTTTTTTATGTGTACATAAAGATGGATCTCTAGATGTATGTGGTTGTCCAAATCAAGACAATCCATTAATGCCAGGTGTTGGTTGTGGTGGAACTCCTATTTTAGGGATTGATGTTTGGGAACACGCATACTACTTGCACTATCAAAATAGACGTCCAGATTATGTAGGTGCATTTTTTAATGTCATTAACTGGGATGCAGTAAATGCTCGTTTGGCAAATGCCTAGCATCATCTTATGATTTTATAAAAAGGGCAGTGATTGAATCACTGCCCTTTTTGTTTTTTAGCACACTTTAACGTGTATTTTTAATTATTTTAGCAAATAATTACTGCTTTTTTAGATTATTTTCTAATAATAACCTAATATGTACACATTTGAATACTTTTCTATTCATAGATTGAAAGTAATTAGCTCTAACATTACATTTGAGCTTTCACTAAAGCGTATAAATTAACACCAACATAGAATGAAAAAGTTTTATATTCTAGCATGTATATTGCTTCTAAATATTTCCTGGAGTCTAGCCCAAACACCTATGTTTGATGACACCTTTCTTCATGAAATTAGAATTACATCTCCAGACTCTAATTTATGGAACAACTTACAAAATGACTATGATTTGTTCTATCCAGATGTACCTTACACAAGTGTAACTGTAACCATGGATGGCACAGAACTTACCGAAGTTGGGGTACGACAAAAAGGGTTTTCTTCAAACTTTTTTCCAGACACCAATAAAAAACCATTAAAATTAAACTTTGGAAAATTTGTTGAAGATCAAGAATATGATGGTATACAAAGATTAAACCTTATGAATGGTTTTGGAGATCCAGCCATGATTAAAGATAAAATGGCCTATGACATGTTTAGAATGCATGGTATCCCTTCTCCTAGAATAGCACATGCAAAATTGTACATTAATGATGTGTATTGGGGTATTTACACTATGATTGAACAAATTGACAAGAAGTACCTTAAAAGAAACTTTGCTGATAATGATGGGAATCTTTGGAAAAACAAAGGGAATTCTGACTTAATTTGGATGGGCTCCAACCCAAATAGTTATACGTTCGAATTACAGACCAATGAAGAGGAAAATGATTGGTCAAAATTTATTGAATTTATTGATGTAATAAATAATTCAGGGAATGCGACATTTAAACAAGACATCGAAGCTGTTTTTGATGTAGATGAATATCTACGTATCCTCGCTATAGATATCTTAATTAACAATTGGGATTCTTACATACAACATGGGAGAAATTGGTATTTATACCATGAACCCAACACAAATAAAATGCATTGGCTTCCATGGGATTATAATTTTGCTTATGATAGATCTCCAGGAGGTGGAGGCGACATTCAATTGTTTAATAGTCCAGGAAAAGTATTAATTGATCGTATTTTAAATGTTCCAGAATTTAGAGAACAATACCAAACCTATATGTGTGAAATCTTAGCGGTTAATTTTGATGAGCTCCGCATGGATCCTTTACTAGACACCCAATTAAGCCTAATAGAAACAGATTGGAACATGGCAACCAACAATATTTACACTTTAAATACGGTTGAAAATTTCATTGACGGAAATATATGGAGTGGCCCTTTTACAGGCACAAACCAAGGCTTTAAGAAATTTATAGAGGATCGGAAAGTAGTGGTTCAAAATATGTTAGCAAATGCTGGTTTTACATGTGAAGCACTTGCAGCGCCCATAAGTCCTAAAGATGTTGTTATCAATGAATTCATGGCTACCAATGGCGAAGGAAGTCCCTGGCAGGACCAAGACAATGAGCATGATGATTGGGTAGAACTATATAACAACACAGATGCTCCTATTGATTTACACAACTATTTTTTAAGTGATTCAAGAAGCTTTCTCCACAAATGGGAACTCCCCGATGTAATTATTCCTGCAGATGGCTATCTCATTATTTGGGCAGACAAAGATCCACAACAGGATGGAATTCATGCAAAATTTGATTTGGATAAGGATGGAGATGAGTTATTTTTATCTTACATTGATCGAACCATTATTGACAGTGTTGAATGGGATGATGAACTTCCAGAAAATAGCAGTTTATCAAGAATACCTAACGGTACAGGAGATTTTGGATTTGCAGATGTAACTTTTAATGCTGAAAATGGAGGTGAACTAGGAATTGATGATAGCACTCAAAACTTTGGAATTGTAGTATATCCAAATCCAGCAAACGAGTTTATTCACATTGATTTCAATAAAGAAATCGCTTCTAACGTTAGTGTATATGATATGTTAGGCAGAACTGTTTTTACAAGCAAAAACCAAGAAAATGCATTGCAAATTGATGTTTCAAGATGGAATACAGGGATGTACACAATACATCTTACTGGAGCTCAATTTCAAAGCACTCAAAAAATTATAATTAACTAAACAACCCCTTATGTTTGATTTTTCAAACCTAAACAACAACCTAGAGGGAGCCTCTATTACCAATGTTATTATTATTGCCCTGGTGTCGTTTGTGCTCTCTTCTTTAATTGCACTCACCTACCAAAGAACATCTAGAGAGATAGAAAGTCCGAAGTACTTTATTCAAGCTCTTATTCTAATTTCTATTCCTGTAGCAACCGTAATGCAAGCTATTGGAGATAGTTTGGCACGTGGACTAGGTATGTTGGGTGCGCTTGCTATTATTCGTTTTAGAACGACCCTACGAAACCCAAGAAATATGGTGTTTATGTTTACCTCAATTGCAGTAGGTATTGCTGCTGGGGTATATGGTATTCCTATTGCACTTATTGGAACTTTGGCTTTTTGTGCCATTGTTTTTTTAATACATTTTTCACCCATTAGCAAAACCAATCATGTGGTGGGAAATCTACAATTTGAAATTCCAAACATCATTCTCGACACTGCAGATACGCGTCAAAAAATTGAAGAATTACTAACAGACAATTGTGTTAGATTCTCCTTGACAAAATATAGCGTGAATGGAAAAGGGAAAAATGAACGTGGCTCCAAAAACATTGTATTTGCATTTAAAATTAAAGTTGTTCATGAAGAAGGAGCTCAAGAAATTGTAAATCAATTATCAGAATTAGAAGGCGTGTACAACGTGAGAATTAACTTTAGAGACGACTATGAAAAAATTTAGTCTTATACATATGGCTGCCCTTCTAGTAGGGATCATTTTAGTGGTTTCTTTTTCACTTAAAATAAACAGCTCGGTGACCTTCTATGGTTTTGCCGAAAATAAGGAGACTCAAATTAATATGGAAAATCCTATTGAGGTTTCAAAAATCCATGTTACTACGGGGCAAAAAGTAAAAAAAGGAGACATTTTATTGGATGTGTTTTCTTCTATTTTACCTGTAAAAATCAACGATGCAACCTATAGCATTGAAGAGTTAAAAACAAGATATTCCCTCTGGAAATCTGACCTCGACGGTCGCATTACGGAAAGTTCTATTTTATTAAATGAAAAAACGAGCGAAATTCAAGCGCAAATTGACCAACAATATGCCTTGCTAGAAAAAAACAAAACACTCGCTAGTAATTTAAAAAGTATTGATCTTAACACCACTGAAAAAAGCGATATCAAAAACCCTATTGTTTTAAAAATAGACGCTCTTAAAGAAGAGCTACGCTATGCTAGAACAATGATTACTACACAAATAAACAATTTAAAAAGTGAGCGGTATGCAGAAAACAACCCAATGCTCTCTAGAATTAAAATACTAGAAAAGGAATTAGACTATTTCAATGTTAAGAAAGAAAAAGAAACCATAGTAGCTCCTACCGACGGGCTTATTGGAAACATCCATTGCAAAGAAGATGAAAAGATCGCTTCTTTCACTCCCTTAATCACTTTTTATGAAGAGAGTCCGACCCTAGTCATAGGGTACATTCATGAAGATTTACTCTTAAAAGTAAATCTTAAAGATAGTGTTACCGTATTTTCTACCTCAAGACCCGACATTCAGAACAAAGGAATTATAAAGACACTAGGATCTCGTATTGTTGAAATACCCCCACGTATTCGTAAAATTAAAGAGCTTAAAACCTATGGTAGAGAGGTGATTATTGAAATACCACCAGACAATCCTTTTCTTCAAAAAGAAAAAGTAACCCTTACCTTAAACCAATAATACAACCACCTATAGATGTATTTTTTACAACTGAAATATAAACTCCTGTTGGTTGCGTCCCTTGTATGGTATAGTGTGAGTCTTGCTCAAAATGAAATTACCACAACCCAAGTGCTTTTAGGTGCACAAGATATAGAACAAGTGCAGTTTGATTCTATTCAATTAGCCTTTTTAAAAAACTACAATCATAGCCTACCACTCATAAACAATGTTGAATTTAGATCTGAAACACGAGATCTACTATTAAGTAGACAAGAGTATGCTATTAGAATTAAACCGAATAGTTTACGATCGGTACTTGCAAAGAAAAAAGTATATGAATCTAAAATAAATGAAGTTGAAATTCAAGGTCGTATCCATTATAATGAGGAGCTAGAAGATCGGTATAATCTTTTGGTAGATTATCTTTTTAATGAACGATTAATTAGTGCCTATGAAGCTCGAAAAATTCAATTACAAGACAAGCTATCTATTTTAGAGCAAACCGTATATGAGGCTACTTTTGATGTAAAAGATGTGGTAGACACCGAAGAAGACCTCTTTACTACCAAAGTCCTTCTACAAAACCTTAAAGAAACACAAGAGTATCAAAATGCAGTATTGCAATTTATGGTGGGAGCCTCTTCAAATAGCATTGCTGTTACTACAAGTGACCTTATTAGCCCAGAACAAATTATCGCTGCTTCATTAGAGGGACAAAAGGGGTTCACTAATTTAGACATACAATTACGACAATCAAAACTTGAAACCATAGACAGTGAAATGAATTTGGATGTAGCAAAATCCAAAAAACTCATTGATTTTGTACAAGCAAAATATGGAGGTAAAAACAGTGTTTTTTTTGATGAAAACTTTTCTATTGGTTTTGGTATTAATCTTCCTTTCTTCGGAAATACTAGAGAAAAAAGAAGTGAGCATTACTTTAACAAGTTGCTTACCGAAAGTGAAATTTTAGCCTTACAAAAGGAACAAGAAAAAGACGAAAAATCGGCCTACGAAAATTTCCGAAGTGCTGCTTCAAAATACCAATTGTATAAAGAGCAATTAGCTAATAGCAGTGTTTCTTCTCTTTTAAATACTTACAAAAAGATGGAAGGTGTATCGCCGCTTATTTTATTGAAACTTAAAATTAGTGAGCATACTAAAGAAATAGACCTGTTAAAACTTGAACATGATTTATATGAAAAATACATACGATTATTAGTCGCTAAAAACATGTTGTTTCAAACTCCATTTACAAATTACCTAGTTACAAACTCTTTGTTGCCAGAGAAATAAAACATTGATTTCTCATATTATACTCATATCTATAGTGTTACCTATTCTATTGTAGTATCTTTAAGATGCTATTAATTGAACCATTAACTAAAAAATATTATGAAAAAACTACTATTACTATTAGGGTTGACCTTACTGTTTAACCCATTACTAGGGCAAGTTGTTATTAATGAATATTCTGCCTCTAACCTAGAAGGTTATTTAGACAATTATCAAAAGTATGAAGATTGGATAGAGCTACACAATACTGGAAATTCGGCTGTAGATCTAAGCGGCTACTTTTTAAGTGATGATGAAAACGATGCCAACAAATGGGAGATTCCTTCTGGAACAGTTATTTCTGCAAATGGGTATCTTAGATTTTGGTGCTCGGGAAGAGACGAGGCATCTGGATCAAGTTTTCATACCAATTTTAAACTCAAACAAACCAAAGAAAATAGTGAAACCATTGTGTTTTCAGATAGTGATGAGAACATTTTAGATAGTGTTCTCATGCAAAAAACACAATTAGAACATTCTAGAGGTAGGAGCCCTAATGGATCTGGAGATTGGAAAATATTTACCAATCCAACACTAGGAAGTGCAAATAACACTACTTCTTATGATAGGTATGCTGCGATTCCAGAAATGGATATTGTTGCTGGATTTTATGGGGGTCCTTTAAATGTCTCTATGACCACTACTGAACCTAATAGCACCATACACTATACCATCAATGGTAATTTACCCAATGCTGGTACAACGGCCTATACAGGACCTATTTCGGTGACTACAACAAAAATTGTAAGGGCTATTGTGGAATCAAACACGCCAGGAGTACTTCCTAGTTTTATGACCTTTAATACCTACTTTATAAATGAGAGTCACACCTTACCAGTACTTTCTGTTTCTGCAAATGATATGACAGACTTGTTAAATGGGAGTATCGCGCTTAGACCCGAAGGAACCATAGAATATTTTGATGCAGATGGCATTAGACGAGATGTTGGCTATGGAGAATACAACAAACACGGTCAAGATTCTTGGGCATGGGACCAACGAAGTTTCGATTATATTGCAAGAGATGAAATGGGCTATCATGATGCGCTTAACCAACGGTTGTTATCTTGGTCTGAAAGAGATAGCTATCAAAAAATAATTGTGAGAGCTTCAGGAGATGACAACTATCCTGGGATAGATTCTAGTGCGCACATGAGAGATATGTTTATTCATAGACTCGCCAATAAAAACGATTTAAATGTAGACATGCGTAAAGGAGAACGTTGTGTGGTGTACGCCAATGGTCAATATTGGGGGGTGTATTCTATTCGAGAAAAGGTTAGTGATGCAGATTATACCAATTTCTATTATGGGCAAGATAAATACAATGTACAGTATTTAATGAATTGGGGCTATACTTGGGCTCAATATGGAGGCCAACAAGCCTTTGATGACTGGAATGAGATACACAATTTTGCCGTAACTAATGATATGTCTAATCAAGCAAATTATGAACAAGTAGCCGCCGAAATAGATGTAACAAGTTTGGTAGATTATGTGTTAATTAACTCTTTTGCAGTTTGTACCGACTGGATTAACTGGAATACTTCATGGTGGCGTGGTTTAAACCCTAATGGAGAGCATACAAAATGGGGATATATCTTATGGGATGAAGATGCCACTTTTAACCATTATATAAATTACACCAACGTTCCTAATGAAGACGCAGATGCAGATCCTTGCTATCCAGAAGGCATAGATCTTGACCCAGAACAACATATTGTTTTGTTAAATAAGCTTCTCGATAACGAAGAATTTAGACAGTACTATATCACGCGCTACATGGATCTTAATAATACCGTATTTACAGCAGACGAAACCATTGGGACCCTCGAAGGGATCGAGAGCTCTATCGCTGGAGAAATGCCAAGACATATTGCCAGATGGGGAGGTAGTGTAAACGAATGGGAAGACAACGTTCAAAAAGTGAAAGATTTTATTTTAGATAGAATCGACTATTTACCTCAGGGCTTAAATGAATGTTATAACCTTACTGGACCTTATAACGTTACATTGGATGTACAACCAGAAGGTGCGGGTCAAATTAAATTTAATTCATTGGTTATTGACTATGGTGATTACGAGTGGAATGGAACCTATCACGGTGGCATTGACATGAACATTGAAGCCATTCAAACCAACCCAGACTATGTGTTTGATCATTGGGAACTACAAACGCATACCTTAGACGATCCAACAAGTGTGACCTCATCATTTGAACTTACTCAAACTGAAAGTTTAGTTGCCGTATTTGTTGAAAATACCGGAAACTTTGATATCGTGATTAATGAGATCAACTACAAAGACGCAGCAGACTTTGACGTAAAAGACTGGGTAGAAATTTATAATAATGAGGCTACTCCTGTAAATATTTCAGGATGGGTCTTTAAAGATAATGATGATCTTCACGAGTTTATCATCCCACCAGGAGTAGTAATGCAACCCGACTCTTATGTGGTGATTGTAGAAAATCAGGCAGCGTTTTCTGCACTTTTCCCAGATGTACCTATTGTATTTGGAGACATGGACTTTAGTTTAAGTGGTGGTGGAGAACTGATACGTCTCTTTGATGCGGGTGGAAACTTAGTAGACAGTCTTACTTATGATGATCAAGATCCATGGCCAGAAGCAGCAGACGGACTAGGGCCAACACTAGAGCTCATAGACCCAGATTTAGACAACGCCTTGCCAGAAAATTGGCAAGCATGTAACAATCCAGGTTTTGAACACGGTACCCCAGGTGCTATAAACAATCAAAATTGTACCTTAGGAACTGAAGACAATATACTTCTTGATGTAAGCATCTTCCCGAATCCAATGGACACGCAAACAACCATTGTAGTAAACAATGCAACAACTGGATTAGAAGTTGTGATGTATGATGTTTTAGGAAGAGTGGTACAAAGCAAAAAATCTGAATCCAACACGCTCACCTTAGAAAGAAGCGGCTTAAATGCAGGAGTGTATTTATTAAAAATTATGACTGAAGGTGGAGCTACAGATGGTACAAAAAAATTAATTGTAGAATAAATCAATTTCTATGTATACTAAAAATGCCCAACAGAAATGCTGGGCATTTTTTTATGCTTATTTCAACTTTTATAACAGAGTTTATTTCCATTTTCTATTGGAAAACACCCAATGGCATAGAATGGGTTTTGTTAAGCTGCCTCGGAATCTTTGGGTACTTTGGTCAAGTATACATGACCAAAGGGTTTCGAACTGGATAAGTGAATGTTGTAGCACCTTTAAAATATTTAGAAGTTATTTTCACCATGATTCTTGGAATAATTTGGTTGAATGAAACCTACACCCTATGGAGTATCTTAGGCATTTTTTTCATTCTGTTGGGGTTAACGTTAAATTCGGTTTTAAAAAATAAGGGTAAGAAAATGTAATTGTTATAACTGTAAGTATAGATCATTATTAATTAAATACTTACATTATGAAAAAAACAGTATCTCTTTTAATCTTAGCGCTAATAACACAATTAGGCTTAGCACAACTTCAAACGCCTCACCCATGGACAGGCAATAATACGGCTTCCCCTACTTCAAGATCTGGTAGAGTAATGATTAGCTCATCTTTAGCAAATGGATCTACTTTTTCAAATACTACAGACAGAAACATACAATGTAACGTATTGCGTTTAGGAAAAACATTATCAATGTCAGGAAGCCTTTTTAATTTTCTAGATTTCCCCCAATCTAATTTAAATCCACAAGCGCAATCTTTTTTTGGTATTGAAGATAGAAATTACAAAAGTAGATTTCGCTACTATGCAAATACAGGAGGAGCTAGTGAACAAATATATTATGATAGAAACCAAACAGCGGTTTACAGACTTCAGGAGGACGCCGTACAAGGAGTGCACATGTCACTACCCAAGGAAAACTCAACGGTAACCATAGGGACTTCTTCATTTGAAGATGGGTTAGACTTATACAGCCTATCTGTGAATGGAAAAGTAAGGGCAGAAAGTGTAAAGGTATATACAGATTGGGCAGATTTTGTTTTTGAAGACAACTATAAACTACCCACACTTAAAGAAGTACAAGAACATATTTCAACTTATGGTCATTTAAAAGATATCCCGAGTGCCAAAGAAGTAGAAAAAAATGGCATCGATGTTGGAGAAATGAACAAACTATTACTTCAAAAGGTAGAAGAGTTAACATTATACCTTATCGAAAAGGATGAACAAATAAATGAGCTAACTTCAAAAGTGAATAAAATTATAGACGCAAAAAAATAACAAGATGAAAAAGAAATTATATTTAATATGCTCCTTTTTCATAAGTTTCACCGCGTTGCTGCAAGCACAAACTCATATGTACTATGCAAAAGCAATAAATAGTGAACTTTCTATAAAAGTAGAGAAGCAAAAAGACGGTTCGATTGCCTATAGTGGTGATGACCTAATGTTACAAGACCTTTTTAACCTTCATCAAATAACCGTATTTGAGAAACCATTTGAATACAAAAGAGACGGACATTTTGATGCAGTATATTATATAGAGTCTCGTAGCCCAGATATCGTTAAGAATATTTCAGATAGATCAAAGAACATGTTTGAATATATTGAATACATTGGAAATAATGATGATATGCTGGCCTATACACCTAATGATTATGGTATTACAGGGGGAAGTAACAGTGGTTATCCTGCAGATCTTACCTATCTTGACTTCATTGGTTTACCAGATGCATTTAATTACACAACAGGAAGCCCTGGCGTAAAAATTGGAATCTCTGATGCAAATTTACAAGTAACCGACCAAGAGTTTGTAAATAAAACATTGGTATTACCTTCTGAAACAACTAATGTTGCAAATGGCCACGGAAATTCTGTAGCCGCAATAGCGGCAGCTCAAGGAGACAATGCTTATGGAACTACAGGGGTATGTTATAATTGTGACATCATAAAATCAAGATATAATTACAATGCAATTATGTATCTTCATGATGCTGGAGCAAAAATTATAAACTGTAGTTGGGGTAGCACGTATGAAAGTCAAATGGGCAATGATATTATACAACATGTTACAAACAATGGTAGTATTGTAGTAGCTGCTTCACATAATGATGCTTGGTCATCGTATCCCGGCACTAGATTTAGATATCCTGCCTCATTTGACAATGTTATTTCTGTTGGTGCTGTGGGGAGTAGATATGAACTACTAGACGGAGTTTTTACCCACCCCGTAGATGGAAGCACTAGAGCACAAAATGTAAAGAATAGACTTAGTGCTCAAATTAGAATTTTTGGAGACCCTAATGACCCAAACACGCCAAGATCTTCTATTCCTCAACATACAGCAACTCTAAACAGTGCCGTTGATATTGTGGCGCCAGGAGGAAGAATTTTTGGATATGGACGGTACTTATTAAATCCAAATGCGCCTGAAGGAAGTTATTATACAGGATATAATTATACCGATGAGTATCAAGTAAGTTTTCATACTTCACCAGCTACACCTCAGGTATCTGGAGTATTAGGATTAATGTTAACCGTAAATGATGGCTTAGATTTGATTGAAGCAGAATCTATTTTAAAAGCGACATCAACCAATATTGACGACATTCCAGAAAATCAAGTATTTGAAGGAAATTATGGTTCAGGAAGTTTACATGCAGGAAGGGCTGTAAAACTAGCATCCGATCTTAAAAACCCAAATGCAGATGCAGCCATTGGAAATCAGCGTTTTTCTCGATGGGATTTTGTTTTTAATGCCCTTTCAAAAAATGTACTCGTTAGAAATCAAGAATTCTCTGAAGATGCAACATTAGAAATAACTGCTAAAAATGCAATTCTTTTATTTGGAGAGACACTTCTAGAACCAAATAGCAATGGGTATGCAATTTTACAAATAGATCCAGATTTGGTATTAGCACCAGCAATGCCGTTGAGTACAATAAATGTAGCAGCAACCATGAAAGAAGATAGTGCAGAAGAAGCCTATGAAGTTTACCCAACATGGACAGACAATGTAGTACATATTGAAGGCAGAGAAGCGTCTATAAGCGCTGTTCAAAAAATTGAAGTCTATGATTTTTATTATAATCAAATAAATGCTCCTATTACTATTTCTGATGACAAAATAACTATTGACGTTACCCGTTTAAAGCCCGGTTTGTATATTATTCGCGCCACAAATGGAGAAGAAGTCATTTTGACTGAAAAGTTTGTGAAAAAATAAGTTTCCTCATTATAGAAAGTTTAAAACCCACTCAAATTGAGTGGGTTTTCAATTTCACACCCATCTCAGTAACCAACTTGAAAAAATCCCTCTTAAGGGAATATTAAAAGTCAAACAAATACATAAAATAATCAATACCTTAGCCGACAAAACGAACTATAAAGAAGTAAGCGCCAAACAATGAAATCAATAGTTAAAAACTCCGTCTACTTAGTACTACTCATTTTATCGTGCAGCGCTGCAATCGCACAAGAAGATATCCTGATACAAGGGAAATTAATTGAGCAAGAAACGTCTCAAGCCGTTCCTTATGCAACCATTGTTATTAAGGAAAAAAGCACGAACGAAAACATAACAGGTGTTATAACCGATGAAGATGGGAATTTTACCATTACTACAACAAATCTAAATTTTTATGTAGAAATAAGCTTTATGGGTTTCGAAACGAAAACGATAACCGAATTTAAAGAAACCGACGGAAACGTAAATTTAGGAACCATAAAAATCAAGCCAGACAGTCAAGCACTTGAAGAAGTTGTAATAACTGGCGAAGTTTCTAAAACCGTTTTTAAACTCGATAAGCGTGTTTTTAATGTTGGGAAAGATATAAGCAGTACAGGTGCGAGTGCTTTAGAAGTGCTCAATAATGTGCCCTCTGTAAACGTTAGTATTGAAGGTGATATAAGTCTTCGTGGAAGTTCTGGAGTACAAATTCTAATCAACGGAAAACCTTCTGTGCTTGCAGACCAATCCAGTAACGCTTTAGGGACAATTACGGCAGATATGATTGAAAGTATTGAGATTATTACAAATCCTTCGGCTAAATATGAGGCTTCGGGAACTGCTGGAATATTGAATATTATTCTGAAAAAAGAAGAAAAAAGAGGCTGGAATGGTTCTGTTTCCGTAAACACTGGAATTCCTGATAATCATAGTTTAGGTTTGAGTTTAAACCGAAGAACAGAAAATTTTAATCTATTTGCGCAATTAGGTGCTGGGTATCGTTCGCTTCCGCGAGAATCGGAAGCCATAAATCGAAATTTAACCAATAATGAAGTAGTCTTTAGCAATGGGGAAGCGTTTAGAAATGAAGCATTTTTTAATCTAACATTGGGAACAGATTATCACATTAACGACTTGAACGTGCTTACCCTATCAGGAAATTTTGCTTATGAAATTGAAGACCAACCTTCTATGTTTAATTTTCAGTTTTTCGATGAAGACAACAACTTGATCTCAAGCTGGCTACGAGAAGAAACTACAGAAGCAACCAACCCAAAATATCAATACGAACTAAATTATAAAAAACAGTTTAAAAATAACGAAGAGCACACCTTACAATTGAGTGCATTGGGAAGTTTCTTTGGTAAAGAACAAGAATCGCAGTTTACCAATACCACCATTTCGGGTACAGACATTAATAGCGATCAACAAACAGAAACCAATTTTCAACAGGCAGATTACACTTTCAAAGCAGATTATGTAAATCCTTTAAGCGAGGTTTACACCATCGAAACGGGCGCACAATATGTTATTAACGATGTTGGTAACGATTTTGAGGTACGTGATTTAATCGATGGAACCTATGTTGTAAATGAAGATCTGACCAATAATTTTGAATGGAATCAAAAGGTATTAGGGGTCTACGCTACTGCGGCTTACGAAAAAGAAAAATGGGGTGTAAAAGCTGGGTTTCGATTAGAACAAACGAATGTGAATACCTTATTGACCAATACTAACGAAAGCAATGAGCTTGATTATACAAACTTTTTCCCAACGTTTCACACTTCTTATAAAATTTCGGAGGATGTTTCGCTTCAAGCAGGATATTCAAAACGAATTTTTAGACCCCGTTTATGGGATTTAAACCCATTTTTTAACATTAGAAACAACTTTAATATTCGGGTAGGAAATCCAGATTTGCAAGCAGAATTTACAGATTCCTATGAATTGACTAGCATTTATAAGATAGGGAAAGCCTCCTTAAGTTCAAGTTTGTATCATAGATATACAACAGATGTGGTAGAGCGAGTATCCACTTTTGAAGACAATGTAACCTTTTCTATACCAGAAAATATTGGTACAAATGCATCCATAGGTTTTGAAACCAACGCAAAATACAGTCCTATGAAATGGCTTACATTCACGGGTGATTTTAACTTCAATTATTTTGACAGAAAAGGAACATTTGAAGCTCAAGTGTTTGATTTTACAGGCAATCAATGGTCTTCAAGAGTAGGCTCAAAAATAGGATTACCCGCAGACATTGATGTAGAACTTACGGGAAATTATCGTTCAGGATTTAAAACCGTGCAAGGTGAACAAACAGGATTTGCCTTTATGGACTTAGGTCTTCGAAAAAAAATTTTTAAGGGAAAAGCGATTGTAAATTTAGGTGTGCGAGATCTGTTTGCATCAAGAATTCAAGAGCGTTTTGTAAACCAACCCACTTTTGAAACCTACAGTTTTGGGCAGCGAGGTCGATTTTTCACTTTTGGAATTAGCTATGGATTTGGTAAAGGCGAAGCGATGACCTATTCTGGTGGAAGAAGACGATAGGTTTTAAAAGATAAAAAAAGCTCTTACATTGTTGTGAAGGCTTCTTTCGCTCCTCTTTCCCCACGAAAAAGTCGGCACAGGCTTTGGGCTATAAAGCCAATATTATACAAACAAAAAACCCGATCTATAAATAGATCGGGCTTCTTTCGCTCCTCTTCTTGGGCTCGAACCAAGGACCCTCTGATTAACAGTCAGATGCTCTAACCAACTGAGCTAAAGAGGAATTTCATATAGAAAATTAAAGACTATTGCCTTTAGCGGATGCAAATATATATTATTTTTTATCTGTAACAAATACTTTTTTTATTTTTTTTAGCCTCCGAAGAAGTATCTATAGATATCATTTCCGTTGGCAAAGAGCACCAAAGCAATCAATAAAAAGAATCCTGTTATTTGTGCATACTCCATAAACTTATCGTTTGGCTTACGTCCACTTACCATTTCGTACAACAAGAACATCACGTGACCCCCGTCTAATGCTGGGATGGGTAAAATGTTCATAAAGGCCAAAATAATAGAGATAAGCGCCGTTGTTTGCCAAAAGCTGGTCCAGTCCCAAGTATCTGGAAACAATCCGCCAATGGCACCAAAACCTCCTACTTGCGAAGCTCCTTTTTTAGTAAACACATATTTAAATTGTGTTACATAATCTTTTAAAACATCAATCCCGTAGCCTATCCCTCCTGTAATGCTTTCTCCAAGTGTGTACTCTTTACGTATGGATGTACTTGCGGGTCTTAACCCAATTTGCCCATTTTCATTAGGTGTTGCTTTTAAGGTAATTTCGACGCCAGCACGGTTTATTACAAAGGTGTTTTCTATACTGTCGTTTTCTTTAACGATATTTTGAAATTCATGCCAGTACGTGATAGGAGTTCCATTTACAGCAACAATTTCATCTTCTAATTGAAACCCAGCTGCAGCGGCTGGATAGGTCTCATCACCAATAACTGCAATAATTGGGTCAACGCGTTCTGTAAATGGTTTTAATACATCATTGTCGAACATAATTGTTCCAATATTTTCTGGAATAGCAATGGTTTGTTTTTGACCACTCGTGTGCAATACCTCAACACTGTTCACATCTCTTAAAAACAAGTATTTGTTAATGTCGCTTACATCTTCAAAAGGTTCGCCATTAACAGAAAGTATTTTATCTCCATCCTCGAAACCATAGGCTTTAAAAGAAGCATCTACCGCAAACCCCTCTGGCAATTGCTCGTTAGTTGTAATGTCTTGTCCGTAGAAATTTAAAATTCCCATGTAGATTACAAAACCTACAATAATGTTTACCGTAACACCACCCAGCATAATAATCAAACGTTGCCAAGCTGGCTTAGAACGAAACTCCCACGGTTGTGGTGGTAACGCCATTTGCTCCTTATCCATACTCTCATCAATCATTCCTGATATTTTTACATAACCACCTAAAGGCAACCATCCAATACCATACACGGTCTCCCCTATCTTTTTACTGAAAAGTGCAAACTTCACATCAAAAAACAAGAAGAATTTCTCTACACGTGTTTTAAAGATTTTGGCAGGGATATAATGTCCTAATTCATGTAGGACGATCAAGAATGATAAACTTAATAATAATTGTATTGCTTTAACGGCAAATGGACTCATAGCGTACTAAAATAGGTTATTAATTGCCAGTTTTCACTTAAAAACTAGACTCAAAAGGCATCATCTGTCAAACTCCACAAAGCCTTTCTATAGCGCACAAAAGTAACCTATTCTACACTGCTAAAAAAATGTAGTAGCAAGAAGTGTTTTTCTTTGCTCCTTTATTAGATAACGATTCTTAATTCAATAAGAAAAGTTTAACATTTCAGTAGGTATTTCAGCGCAAATATGAGCCCTTGAAAACACATTAGTTTCACTTTTAGGTCGTATTTTTGTACTCTCTTTTAGTTTAGCCTCATGCTTCAGTTTTTTTCTAAATACAAATTGCTCGCACTCGTTCTTGGGGTGCTCTCGATCTTTATCATTTCGGCCATTTATAGTGTACTAAAACCCGTTGAAGTACTCCCTATTTATCAACCTTCAAAAGTGAGTGCCGAACTTGTAGATCCTACCATTCAGCACCAAAAAAAATACCATACCGTAGGAGATTTCAGCTTGACCAATCAAAATGGAGCTACCATTACGCAAGAAAACTACAAAGACAAAATTTATGTAGCCGATTTCTTCTTTACTACCTGCCAAACTATTTGTCCTATCATGACAGACAATATGGTTCGCTTGCAAAAAGAATTGCGCAGTAACAAAGATGTACTGCTACTATCGCATACTGTCATGCCCGAAATTGATACGGTGGCGCAGCTTAAAAAATATGCCACAAGAAATGGGGTAGATAGTAGTAAATGGAACTTAGTGACAGGTTCTAAAGAAACTATTTATGAACTCGCCAGAAAACAATACTTAACCGCCAAAGAAAATCCAGAAGATCCACTAGGTCTTGTGCACACTGAAAATTTTGTGCTTGTTGACCAACAAAAAAGAATCCGCGGGTTTTACGATGGTACCATTGCAGAAGACATGGACAGAGTGTTGCACGACATTGCAGTGCTCCAAAACGAAGGAAAGAAATCGCTTTTCTTCGGACTCATTAATTATTAATTACTTCGTAAATTTTAGAGGGTGGCATCACATTAAAACAATCCCCATCCGTTAAAATTTCAGAATACACCTCACAAAGCTTTGTGAGACCATCACAAATGCTTTATTTTTGCTTGTTTAAAATCAATCTAAATAAAAATGATGACCATTGCTTCATTAAAACAAGGACAACGCGGCATTATCAAGGAGTTTTCTGTAGATATTGTTCCGCTAAAGTTATTAGAAATGGGCTGCCTTCCAGGTAATGAAGTAGCGTTGGTACAAACAGCACCCTTTCAAGACCCTTTGTATCTCGATGTAAATGGGAGTCATTTGGCCATACGTAAAGAAACTGCGGCACAGATTGAAATTGAGATTATAGGATAAAAAACAAAAGCATACGTAAAAAAACAAGTGTTGCTTTTTGTTTTTCGACGTGAGATACTCGCCAAGGCGAACAGTAACTATGGCAAAACAGTTTAACGTTGCATTAATTGGAAATCCAAATACTGGGAAAACCTCTGTATTTAATAGACTTACGGGTTTAAACCAGCAGGTTGGAAACTACCCTGGTATCACCGTTGAAAAAAAGCAAGGAATTTGTAAACTAGCCCGAGGTGTAAAAGCACATGTACTAGACCTTCCTGGAACCTATAGTTTAAATGCCTCTTCCTTAGATGAGAATGTCGTTATCGAACTCTTACTCAATAAAAACGATAAAGATTTTCCAGATGTAGCTGTTGTGGTGACCGATGTAGAAAACCTGAAGAGAAACCTCTTATTGTTTACACAAATTAAAGATTTAGGTATTCCCACCATCTTGGCCATTAACATGGCAGATCGTATGCAACGCAAGGCCATTAGTCTTGACATCGAGCAATTAGAAGCACGTCTTGAAACCAAAATTGCGCTTATAAGCTCTAGAAAAAATCAAGGTTTTGATACCCTAAAAGAACTCATTACTAAGTACAAAACCCTATCTATTAAACCGTGTTTGGATTCCTCTGTGATTGCACCCGAGTATTTTGATAGACTGCGTAAAACGTTTCCGAAGCAAGATTTATACAAACTTTGGTTAGTAATTACCCAAGATGTAAACTTTGGTAAATTAGATAGAAACGAAATGAAAGGGGTGGCTAGCTTTAAAACCGAAAGCATTAGCAATCTAAAACGCTTGCAACAAAAAGAGACCATTAAGCGCTATCAGTTTATCAATGATGTCCTTAAAGAAACGTTGGTGGTTGATAAGGCAAATGCCAAAGACCTGCGCAGCAGATTCGATCGCGTTTTAATGCATAAATTTTGGGGCTATGTTATTTTCTTAGCCATCTTACTCCTTATTTTTCAAGCCATTTTTGATTGGAGTAGCTATCCAATGGACTTCATTGATAGCACCTTTGCATCCTTAAGTGAATGGACCAAAAATGCACTTCCAGCAGGAGATTTTACCAACCTCATTGCCGAGGGGATTATCCCTGGACTTGGTGGTATCGTTATTTTTATACCACAAATTGCTTTCTTATTTTTCTTTATTTCGATCTTGGAAGAAAGTGGGTATATGAGTCGGGTGGTCTTTTTAATGGATCGTGTCATGCGTCGTTTTGGACTTAGTGGAAAAAGTGTGGTGCCGCTTATTGCAGGTACGGCTTGTGCCATTCCGGCTATTATGGCAACCCGTAACATAGAAAACTGGAAAGAACGTCTTATTACCATTTTGGTCACGCCTTTTACGACCTGTTCGGCTAGACTTCCTGTGTATCTTATTATTATTGCTTTAGTCATCCCAGAGCAACGTGTCTTGGGTATTTTTAGCTTACAAGCACTTACACTCATGTTTATGTATTTGTTAGGTTTTGCAGCCGCCATTCTTTCGGCTTGGATGCTAGACAAAATTTTAAAAATACGTAGCAGAACCTTTTTTGTGGTAGAAATGCCCAACTACAAACTCCCTTTGTTTAAAAACGTAGGGATTACTGTTATTGAGAAGACAAAAGCTTTTGTATTAGGAGCAGGTAAAATTATTTTAGCCATATCTATCATCCTTTGGGTGTTAGCTTCGTATGGTCCTGGCGACTTTAATAATGCAACCGCCATTGTGCAGCAAGAAACTGCGGGTACGAATATTTCCGAAGAAGAACTAGAAACCAAAATAGCTTCGTTTAAATTAGAGCATAGTTATATTGGTCATACCGGAAAATTTATTGAGCCTGCGGTGAAACCACTAGGATACGATTGGAAAATTGGAATCGCGCTCATTAGTTCTTTTGCAGCGCGTGAAGTGTTTGTAGGGACCTTAGCAACCATTTACAGTGTGGGGAATGATGATGAGGAAACTATTAAAAACAGAATGGCGGCAGAAACCAATGTAAAAACAGGAAAGCCGCTTTTTAATTTTGCAAGTGGTGTATCTTTATTACTCTTTTACGCATTTGCAATGCAATGTATGAGTACGCTTGCTATTGTAAAACGAGAAACCAATAGCTGGAAATGGCCTATGTGGCAGTTAGTAATTATGACTGCAATTGCTTATATTACAGCGTTGGGAGCCTACCAATGGTTTAAATAAGAAACGAAAAACAACAAATCATGCAGCAACTATTTGTCATACTCACTTTTTTAGCAGCAGCGGGTTATTTAATTAACACCTTTGTGTGGTCTCCTTTTTCAGAAAAGAAAAAAAAATCCATAGGTACTTTAGATGGTGGAAATACCAAGTGTGGGAGTGACAATTGTGGGTGTCATTAACCTATCTATTGAGAAAAGTATAACAGTGGCAGTTTTCAATGAAAACTATAAAACTGCATACTACAACTGAGCACTGAATACTAATCTATTCTTCTTCGGAAATGTTACAGGTTTCGGCTACTAGCAGTTCGTAGGCTATATTGTTCTTGGTCGCTGAAGTTGGATAGGGTGACAATTTCATTGCTTTAAGCACACAGTCTTCTGTGGTTGCAATTTCTGTTTGTTTGCCTCTTTCAAAAAGCACAATATGATCTTCGGTTTCTTTACCATCGATGGTCACCAATACTCTTACTTTAGCCCTACCTGCCCAGACGCAGGTAACATCGCTAGGACATCTTGAGTCTTCTAAAATTTCAGCAAGTGTAATAGCAACAACTCCTCTTGTAATCGTTTCACCTAAGGGCACTTTAAATGCTATGGTAGGAACTTTTACTTCTTTTTGAGCCATGGCTTGCGTACAAATGATGAGACTAAGTATGAGTAGTATGTTTTTCATAAAGATGGTTTTATATCCTAAAGACGTTAAAAATCATGCCGAGTTTCATCTTAACCTCTAAAGAGAAAGAAATCGTCTTTTAGGTGTTCAATTTTTTCGTCCTTGTTTGTGATAATATATTCTAAAGCGGTGTTGGTAAATTCGGTTCCTTTTTTTGTGAGTGAGATAATGTCTTCTTTTATGGTAATCATGTTATTATCGAGCGCCAAAGCTACCACTGTTTTGGCTTTTACCTGCTGCCAATTAATATGCTCTCGCAAATGGTTGATATGGCGTTCTTCCATTTCTTGATGGTTGTTTAGGTGCAATAAAAAAGTAAGTAGTGATACTTCTGTTCGTTGTTGTTTTTGTCGATACAAGACAGACAGTAAGCCTTTTTTGGGTGCAAATAAATACACTAGTAAAAACACCAAACCTAGCACCGTTGCAATAGAACCAGCAATAGAGGCATCTAACCAGTGCGCGACCCAATAGCCAGCAATGGCCGAAAAAACACCAAATGCAATAGAAAGCCACAGCATCTTTTTAAGATCTGCCGTGAGTAAATAGGCGGCAGCTGCGGGGGCAATCATAAGCGCGACTACCAAAATTGCACCTACTGCTTCAAAGGCACCTACAACAGTCACAGACGAAACAGACATGAGCCCATAATGTAAAATGGCAGGCGAAAAACCAAGTGCAGATGATAAGCCAACATCAAAGGTACTTACCTTCAATTCTTTAAAAAACAGCAATAATAAGCTTATCGTTATCACCAAAATAATCCCCATAATCCAAAGCGATTTTGGTCCCATGTCCATGCCCGACAGCATCATTCTATCGAAAGGCGCGAAGGCTAATTCACCCAACAAGACGGCATCTACATCGAGGTGTACATCGTTGGCATTTTTAGCAATCATGATCACTCCAATACTAAAGAGTGCAGGAAAGACCAACCCAATAGCCGTATCTTCTTTTACCAAGCCTGTTTTTTGGATACGCTCTACTAATACTACGGTAATAATTCCCGTGAGTGCAGCAAGAATAATTAAAATTGGCGAGTTTAAATCGTGTGTGATAAAAAACCCAAGTACAATTCCTGGTAAAATAGAATGACTAATGGCATCACTAATCAAGGCCATTTTGCGTAATACCAAAAACACACCTGGAATCGCACAGGCAACAGCTACTAGGGCTGCAATAAGTTGTATTTCTAGTTGCGGATTAGTCATGCTGCTGTATTTGTTGATTAAACATATTGGCAGCTTCTTTAAAGCCCTTTTGGGTCATAGCCCAGTTTTGTTTGGTAAGGACAATCCATTCTTTCTCTTCTAGTGCTTGTAATGATTTTTTTGTGAACCCCTGAAAGTTGTTCAAAATTTTAATGGCATGTGGATGGTCAATATTTTCATGCGTTTGCGCAATGCCATACATGAATTGCAAGGTCTTTTTGAGTTGTAAATCACGTCTGTTTTTAATGAGTCGTATTTGCTTAAACAATAAGCCACGTCCTGGAGAAAAAATAAACGAAACACCTACAAAAACACTAGCTACCAACACAATTACAGGCCCCGTAGAAAGGTTGTTTTGCGTAGCACTAATGGCAGTTCCAAACACTCCCGAAAAAGCACCAAATAAAGCCGCAAGAAAAACCATCACCGCCAGACTATTGGTCCATTGTCTTGCAGCCGCTGCAGGCGCTAATAGCATGGCACTCATAAGGACAACACCAACGGTTTGTAACCCTAAAACAATTGCGAGTACAATAAAAAAGGTAATTAAAATGTCTATAAACTTGGTATTAAAACCCAGTGTCTTGGTATAATATGCATCGAACAATAATAGTTTAAACTCTTTCCAAAACAATAACATAACCCCGAGTGCAATGGCAGTTACAATGACCATAAGCAATACATCGCTCGCTACCAAGGTGGCTGCCTGCCCAAACAAATATTTGTCTAATCCCGCCTGATTGGCATTGGGTTGCTTTTGAATAAACGTGAGTAATAACATTCCAAACCCAAAAAACAAAGATAAAATTAAGCCCAATGCGGTATCGCTTTTTAAATGGGTTTTGGTAATCATCCCTCGAATCCAAAAGGTACCTATGAGTCCGCTAATTAAAGCTCCTAATAACAATACATTGGTGTCTTTTGCGCCAGTAATTAAAAAGGCAATGGCAATCCCAGGTAGTGCAGCATGCGAAATAGCATCTCCCAATAAACTTTGCTTCCGTAACACCGCAAAGCTCCCCAACATCCCACAGATAGCACCCAACACAGCCGTACCTAGCGTAATGGTACGTAGGGTATAATCTGTGAAAAGAAGATTGAAATATTCGCTTAAACTCATTTTTAGTTGTTGGTCGTTGGTCGTTGGTCGTTAGTGTTTTTCTTTAAATACTTTTGAAGATTGGTTATTATTTTTGCCATTTGTGATAACACTATTCTTGTTTCATTGTCTTGCTTTTCAGTACAATAGTTTTGTCTTTTAGCTAATGTCGAACAAACCAAACATTCTTTAATAGAATTTTGAGAAATTTGAAGGTACCTATTAAATTGAGCATCTGAATCTCCAGCGCCTTCAGCTATATTTAAAGAAATTGAGATGGCAGCTCTTCTATATTGAGATGTTAAACCATATAATTCATCTTTAGGAAAATCCTTGGTAAGTAGGTAAATATTGTCTGCAAAATCTAAAGACTTCTGATATACTTTTAATTCTTCAAATTTAAATATTGGTTTGTCCATATACTATCCTTTAACAATTCCCAACGACTAAAGACTAAAGACTAAAGTCTAAGGTCTATTTATTTACCGCCACCTTATAGTTAATACCATAGGTCTTTGTTAAATTATCGTCATTAAAAATCTCCTTTACCGGACCCGTGGCAATCTTCTTGACATTTAAAAAGGTCACCCAGTCGAAATATTCTGGAACGGTTTGTAAATCATGGTGCACTACCACTACTGTTTTGCCTGCTTTACGTAATTCTTTTAAGATGTTGATAATAGCAATTTCTGTAGTAGCATCTACGCCTTGAAAAGGTTCATCCATAAAGTATATGGAAGCGTTTTGCACCAAGGCTCTTGCTAAAAATACACGTTGTTGTTGTCCGCCGCTTAACTGACTAATTTGTCTACTTTTAAAAGACAACATCCCTACTTTTTCAAGGGCTTCCAGTGCAGCTTTCTTTTCTTTTTGTCCGGGTCTTTTAATCCAACCTAAACTTCCATAAGTACCCATCATCACTACATCGAGTGCTGTGGTAGGGAAATCCCAATCTACACTTCCCTTTTGAGGCACATAAGCAACCAACTTTCGTTGTTTTTCATAAGGCTCCCCATAAATAGCAACACTCCCTGCAATAGGATCGATGATACCTAACACCGCTTTAATAAGTGTAGACTTTCCGGCGCCATTAGGACCTACTATAGCCATTAAAACGCCTTCGGGTACCACCAAATCTATATCCCACAATACAGGCTTATAGTTATAGGCTACCGTGAGATCATCTACTTGTATGGCTATTTTTTGTGACATCTTTTATTTATTGTAAAGCATTAACAATGGTATTCACATTATATCGAAACATGCCAAGGTAGGTGCCTTCAATAGTACCCGCATCTCCAAGGGCATCACTGTACAAAGAACCTCCAATGACCACTTCATGCTTTTTGGAAAGCACCGCAGCTTTCAATGCTTCTATGGTTCTAATGGGCACAGAACTCTCTACAAAAATGGCTTTCACTTTATTTTCAATGATAAAATCTGACAGCTTTTGCACGTCTTGCACGCCAGCTTCGGTAGCAGTAGACAAACCCTGCAAACCAACTACCTGGAAACCGTACGATTTTCCGAAGTAATTAAACGCATCATGCGCAGTTACTAAGATTCTTTTTTCTTCTGGGAGTTTTGCAATCGTGTTGTTTACTTCCCCTTCAAGGACTGTTAATTGTTGCTGAAATTTTTTATTGTTTTCAATAAAATTCACTGCATTTTTCGGGTCTTGTTTAGACAACACATCAGTTACCTTCTCTGCAAATTGTTTAAAATACTCAATGTTAAACCATACATGCGGATCGTAATTTGAAGCAAAATAATCGGAACCTATAAGCTCTTCTTTAGGTAAAAATTCTCCTAGAGCAACCGTGCTTTTTTGTGCCTCCATTTTCTCGAAAACTTCTACTAGTTTTCCTTCTAAGTGCAAGCCATTGTAAAAAATAACATCGGCTTTAAAGAGTTTAGAAACATCTCCTTCACTTGCTTTATATAAGTGAGGATCAACTCCAGCACCCATGAGTCCTTGCACATTTACAAAATCACCTCCTATGTTCTTTACAAGGTCGGTAATCATGGACGTAGTAGTCACGACATTTAACATTTCGGCATTGCCAGCTTCTTTTCCTTCATTTTTACAGCCAAACAAAGTTGCAAATACTATAAGTACAATATATTTTTTCATCTTCATTATTTAAATATTCTATAACTCAATCCAGCACTCAAGAGCAAATCTTGCCCTTTAGTAATACTGGTACCAACAGTAGCATCTAACTGTAAATTTGGCAATACCAAATAGGTGAGTCCCGCATCCCACAAATGGTTAGCGCGGTTGTTCTCTGGAAAATCCCCATACAACTCAGCATAAAAACCAAAGGTATCTGTAATACCATACCCATACGCAATGGTATATATATAGGCAATCTCAGGATTATAGGCTTCCCATTGCGCTCCTAGATTATAGGCTATGCTAGACTTTTCTGACAACGTATGATCAAAGGCAAATCTAAAATCGGCTGATGTGGTTTCTGGTTTATAATCATCGCTAGCGGTAAAAGGCAAGAAAATATGACCAATAAAGCCCATGGTTGGCAACCACCCTTTTTCTTCGGTAATGTTAATTTTTACACCAGCTAATAAAGGAGAAAAACCGCTTATTACATTGTCTAGTTGCTGTCCATTTACAGTATTCCTTCCTTCCTCAAGATTCCAACCCAAACGAAGCTCTAAGTTTTCTAAGAGTCCATATCGCAATAGCGTGGTGTTAAACGTATAGGTTTCTTGTTGTATGTTGTTTTCTTCAAAACTAGTGTAGAGAGCCCCTGTTTCAATTTGCAAAGCTCCTTTAGGTACTGTGCTTGGTGCCTCGGTAGCATCGGGTCTATCTGTAATTAATTCAGGCCTTTCTTCTTGAGCTAGTACAGGTAGTCCTAGTAGTAGTGAAATAAAAAATAATCCTTTTTTCATCTTCTGAAATATTATTGGGGGTGTTAACTTGTTTGTACGTATAAATTTTCGGCAATCTTTTTGGAAATAAAAAATTGATCTCTCCCCACTTGAATCACCATAGATCCATCAAAAAACTCTTTACCAAGAACATTGATTTTGGTTCCTATACTAATCTTCTTTTTATCTAAGTATTGCAAATATTCTGGGCTTGATTCTTTCACTCCCACACAAACACCAAATTGTTTTTTCTTTAATTGAGACAGTAATTTCTTCTCGGTCTTTTTAAAGTTTCCGTGTTCATCTGGAATAGGATCACCGTGTGGATCAAAAGCTGGGCTACCTAGATACTTATCTAAACGCTTGATTAATTCTGGAGATTGAATATGCTCTAACTGCTCTGCAATTTCATGCACCTCATCCCAGTGAAATTTTAGTTTGTCTACTAAAAAAACCTCCCACAATCTGTGCTTTCTTACGATATTGGCAGCTACTTTTTTGCCGTTCTCTGTAAGTTGTGCTCCTTTGTACTTTACATATGAAAGCACTTTTTTTTCGGCTAATTTTTGCACCATGTCTGTAGCAGAAGAAGCTTTAGTCTCCATACTATCGGCAATAGCATTGGTACTTACTGCACCTTTTTGCCCCTGCTCTAGATGAAAAATGGTCTTGATATAATTTTCTTCGGCTAATGAATACATATGACAAAGGTAAAATTATTTTTTGACAACTCTGTGTTTAATTTTTAGATGTAGCTAAAAATTAAGTGCTGTAAAAAAAAACCCTAAAGTCCCCTCAAGGGGACAATTCAATTAGAACACCTAGTTTAGAGGGTTACGAAAAACTCCCCCCTTGAGGGGGGCTACGGGGGGTGTAATTCCAAATTATATTAAAACGAAATAATCCAATTCCTAATTTTCACTACATTTGATGAACTTCCCTTAGCAAAAAATAGCACGCATCTAGATCTTTTGATTTCAAACTATGATCTTTTTTGAATTTTTTAAAGAATTGGTCTGCTATCGCTTTTTAAATGAAAAATGAAATTATTCCCTACAACAAAAATCTAAAACTATTTGCTAGAGAATTAAGGAAAAACAGCACTTTGTCTGAAATTATTCTTTGGAAAAAAATAAAAAAAAGAAGTTTTGGAGTAGAATTTCATAGGCAAGTCCCTTTGTTAAATTACATTGTCGATTTTTATTGTCATGAATTAAAACTAGCTCTAGAAATAGACGGTAAAAGTCACGAACACAAATATTTTCAAGATAAAAAAAGACAAAATGCACTAGAAAAATATAACATCACATTTTTAAGATTCACAGATCTTGAAGTCAAAAAAGATATGTTTAGTGTTGAAATGGCTATCAAAGAAAAAGTATTAAATCTACTGAAGGAAAAACACCCCTAAAGTCCCCTCAAGGGGACAATTCGATTAGTTACACAACACAGGATGTTGCGAAACTCCCACCTTGAGGAGGGGCTAAGAGGGGTGTTACATTGTTATGCAACTACAATCTCTAAAACCCGCGCTCTTTCTGAAGTTTTTCGTAAGCTTCTTGGACTTTTCTGAACTTGTCTTCAGCGCCTTTTCTATAGGCTTCATCCATATCTACTAATTTATCTGGATGGTATTTCTTGGCCATGGTTCGATAGGCTTTTTTAATTTCGGCAACGGTGGCCGTTTTTTCTATTTCTAGAATTTTATAGGCACTGTCTGGATTTTTAAAGAACATGGCTTTGATGCTCTGGAAATCTGCAGATTGTATCGCTAAATAACCCGCGATTTGTTGAATTACATTTACTTCACTCGTCGTTACAGTGCCGTCTGCATTGGCAATGCTAAATAAGAAATGTAAGATTTGTAGTCTAGACTCGTATCTCGTTTTTGATCGTAACAAGGTAGCTATACGCTGCGAAGACATGTCACGCTTTTTTATAACATCATTAAATACTTTAAACGTAGCATTGGCACGCTCTTTCCCATAGGCCTGCACAAAGTACTGGCGCACATAGTCTAACTCACTCTGACTCACCGTACCATCTGCCTTGATAACAAAAGAAGCCAATGACAAGAGGTTTAACTCAAAATCTGCCGGACTTACACTTTGTCCGCGTGCTTGATCAAACACATCTTTAAAAATATCACGCTGACTGCGACTACGTCTTTGACCACCTCCTTGGCCAACCTTTCGTTTTTTGCCATTCATTTGGTCAATGAAGCTTCCTAAAAAAAAGCCAGCTATAGCGCCTGGAAATCTATAAATACTGTAGCCTACTAAGGCTCCTAGAATACTAAACATATATTATAATTAGGATACAAATATAAGTAAAGCAATACGCTAAATTGTTACACTAAAAACATTTGAATGATCCAATAGCCTATAAATTTGGCGAATTATTAACGAACTTATTGCCTATCTTTGTCGCTACATACAATTATTAAAATTTATAGATTATGTATCCACCAGAATTAGTAAAACCTATGCGTGAAGACCTTACGGCTATTGGGTTTTCAGAATTATATACAGCACAAGACGTAACAGATGCGCTAAGCAAAGAAGGAACTACTTTAGTAGTAGTAAATTCTGTTTGTGGTTGTGCCGCTGCAAATGCACGTCCAGGAGCTAGAATGTCATTACAAAATAGCAAAAAACCAGATCATCTTGTTACTGTTTTTGCAGGGGTAGATCGTGAAGCAGTAGATGCGGCTCGTTCTCAAATGGTTCCTTTTCCTCCAAGCTCGCCTTCTATGGCTTTGTTTAAAGATGGAGAATTGGTGCACATGTTAGAGCGTCATCACATTGAAGGGCGTCCTGCAGATATGATTGCAGAAAATCTTAAAGGAGCTTTTGACGAGCACTGCTAGTCGTTAAAGCGTACAAAATTCTAAATTCCGTTTACATATTTGGGTGTGGACGGAATTTTTTACTTTTACACCTTCGGAAATTTTAAAACATCACCCCCGTGTTAAAAATCATTAGCTATCCTTTTAGTGTTTTGTTTTACCTCTGCTTTGGGATTACCATCGTGGTGTTTCACCCTATACAATGGTTTTGTTACAACGTTTTTGGTTACAAAGCACATAAAGACAGTGTCGATATTTTAAATTGGTTTTTACTGCGTTGTTTAAATGTTTTGGGAACTCGATTTACCTTTTCTATCAACGGAGAGATTCCTAAAGATGTTCCTTTAGTTATTGTTTCAAATCATCAAAGCATGTGGGACATTCCTCCTATTATTTGGTATTTACGCAAACTACATCCGGCTTTTATTTCTAAAAAAGAATTAGGAAAAGGAATTCCTTCTATTTCTTATAATTTAAGACATGGTGCCTCTGTACTTATCGATCGAAAAAAACCAGAGCAAGCGACTCAAAAAATTATTGAAGTAGGACAATATGCTGCCAAACACAATAGAAGTGTGGTCATTTTTGCTGAAGGAACCCGAAGCAGAGATTGGAATCCTAAACCCTTTAAAAAACGTGGCCTTAAAACCTTATTTGAACAAATTCCTCAAGGTTATGTGCTTCCCATTAGTGTCAATAACTCCTGGAAATTGCAGCGTTATGGTATGTTTCCGATGCCTGTAGGGGTTCATCTAAAACATCAAGTACATCCAGCCCTTAAAATTTCAGAATATACTACAGAAAATCTCATCCATGCTGTTGAAAAAATAGTCTCAGAAAACATTAAAAAATAAATCTTACTTGTTTAAAAAGCTATCTATGGTAACCTTAGTTTGAAGGTCTTTCATAGGAATTATTTTGGTTGTTTTTGTCTCACTTGGCAACCCATAATCTTGAAAAACAGTATATTTTAAATAGGTTGGATTTTTAGGCTTTTCATATTCTAAAAACTCCATATTTATAATCCATGTTCCCTTATCTGCATCATCAATAATATGCTCTTTAATGGCATAGCCTTCATTGATTTCTTTTTGAATGAGATCTTTGTTATCAAATTTCGTGTGAGTCCAATTAAAAAATTTGCGGTCTGGACTTACAAACTGAATATCAAAATCTACATTGGGTTGACTCCATTCAAAAACAATCCTGATATCATGCTTGTAATCCAAGCTCAACATTTCATTAGGCAATTTTTGAAATGGAACTTTTGCTTTGTGAAACGCCAATAAATGTCTAAACTCATTATAAGCGAGCTCTTGAATACCAGAACAATCTACATTGGGTATTGTGTTGTATACAATTTGATAATACAAGGCAAACGATGTTTCATAATCTCCTGCGGCTTCACAGGCTAAGGCAAGGTCTCTATATGCTTGTGCGCTATCTGGACGCAAAGCCAAAATTCTATTATAAATACTTACTACTTTTTTAAACTCTCCACGTTCCTCAAGTGCAAATGCATAGGCTTTTAAAGCTTTCGTATTGTTAGGTGCTAGCTTGGCAATATTTGAAAGTACTTCAAAAGAATATTGCTTATCCCATCGCATAAAATAGTCGGATGTTTGGATATAAAAAGGAATCGTGTTGTTCGCTGCTTTTCTATTTTCCTTTTCAAATAATGCTTTGGCTTCTTCAAAGGTTTCTGTTTTCTCTAGTGCAGTGATATAGGTAGGTTTATTATTCACCGAGGCTAATGGTAGTACAGATTCTGTATATTCGTTTCCCTTTACCTCAAGTGATTTTGCTTTTTCTGCAGCTGTTAAGGTATTCCCTTTTCCTAGTTTTGTTGTAATCATAATAATTCCTCCTGCACCAAGTTGGCCATATCTCAAGGTTGCATTCAAACTTTTTAAGAGTTTTATGGAAGCAATCTCACTTGGCGCCATGGTATTTAATATACTTTGATCTAATAAAACACCATCCAACACTACTCCAGGTGGCTGTGAAGTAATACTCCTGTTTTTTGTGAAAATAATAGATTGGTTAATCCCTGGGGTTCCAAATATTTCTACACCTGGCATTTTACGCAGTACATCAAACACTGTAATGTCGGTATCTTTTATATCGTTTTCGGTAAGTTCTTGTGAAGTACTGTACCCTAAAGCCTTCTTATTTTGCTTCCCATATGCCGTTTCTACTAGTTCTTCTTTTGCTTTTGCTTTTCCTTTAAGAAGTACCTCATCTAATAACTGCCCATCATATTCTAGCATAATTTTCATAGGTGCACTTCTAGAAATAGAGACTTCTTTATATTCCATAGCAAAAGAACTAATCTCTAACACGGTATCGTCTTCTGTTACTTTCATTGCAAAACCACCATCTTTATTTGTAGATACCTCATTAAAGGTGTTCTTAGCAGTAACCACTGCTCCCTGGATTGGACCGTCTGGACCAGAGACAGTTCCTGTGATGGTTGTTTTCTCTTGAGCACTTACTATGGTAGTAGCGCATATCATTAAACAAATAAAAAATGTTTTCTTTACTTCTGAAATGGTAAAATATCTCATGAAATCGATTTAATTTAATGGGTTGATTATTTGTATTTGTAGCGCCAACACCTCATTTGTTTCAATATTTATTGCCAATTTTGTGTTAAACCACAGTACTAATTTACAAACGACTTAAAATTAAAAATATGACAGTTTTGTCCAAATCATACAAAAGCATTCTTGATAACACAATTGCTTTTGTAAAAGAAACACTAAAAGGTGCAGAAGGAGGTCATGATTGGTTTCATATTGAAAGAGTTTATAAAAACGCTGTATTAATAGCTCAAGAAGAAGACGTAGACCACACAATTGTAACCCTTGGAGCCTTATTACATGATATTGCCGATAGTAAGTTTCATGATGGTGATGAAAGCATAGGACCTAAGAAAGCTAGGGCATTTTTAGTGGCCGAGAATATTTCCGAAGAAATACAAACACACGTTATAAAAATTATTGAAAACATTTCATTTAAAGGGGGAAATACCGTTAACGTATTTCATTCAAAAGAGCTCGATGTAGTACAAGACGCAGATCGTCTGGATGCTCTGGGAGCTATAGGTATTGCTCGAACTTTTAATTATGGAGGCTATAAAAACAGAGCCATCTACAATCCAGAGATTGCTCCAAAACTAGACATGACTCCGGCAGAATATAAAGCATCTAACGCACCTACCATCAATCATTTTTATGAAAAGCTACTGTTGTTGAAAGATAAAATGAATACTGAAACAGGGAAAAAAATTGCCCAAGAAAGACATCAATATATGGTGCAATTTCTCGAGCAATTTTATGCCGAATGGAATGGAGAACGTTAATTTAATACACAAAACTATCAAGTGTAACCTTGTCTAGTTGCTTGTCTAAGCGAACGAGTTTTACCATCTTCTCTTCTTGTGGTGTTCCGTAATCTTTATAGATGGTATACTTTAAATACGGTGGAATATGGATTTCACCCTCAAGACCCGTATATCTAACATTTACCAACCATTTTCCAGAAGCTGCATCGTCTACAATAAACTCTTCCGAAAGATTTGCAGCAACATTTTCATCTTCTTTCGCATTAGATTGCCATGTATAAAACTTTCGCTTGGGATCTACAAATTGAAACTCAAAAGGCGCATTAGGGTCACTCCAATCTAGTGTTAAACGTACATCGATGTTAAAATCTACAGCCAACCAATCGTTGGGTAATCTACTATAATCTATGCGGTGTTTGTGTAAGCTTACCAATCTTTTTAATTCATTGCTAATAGGCACTTCTAAAGAGGTAAAATCGACACCTTTAATCTGGCCGCCCAACATATTGATATAGAGTTCAAGGGATTTGTTATACTCACCGGTTTCTTGGTAAATCATAGCCACATCTCTATAGGATTGTGCTTGAGAAGGAGCTAATTCTAAAATACGTTCGTATATTTTTTGAGCATTTAAATACTCACCAGCATGTTCATTAAGATATGCCAAAATACGCAAGGCTTTTACATTGTCACCAGCTATCTGTGCAAAATCAGATCGAATCATTCCTGCAACACCAGCGTCTATTTGCTGAAAATAAAGCGTCATATCTACATAAAAATCTACTTTATCAATATAATCAGCTTTAAGTGTATGATAGGTTTCTAGTTTTATTTTTGTGCTTTGTTGTCTTGCAACGTCATCAATATACCCAGATGGAATCGCATCAAAATTAAGCTCAGGAACCTCTTCATCATAGCTGTTATTTTTGATGGTGAGATCGTTGTCTTCAAGAAACTTTTTACGAATATCTGGGTGGTTACTTGTAGTAATAATAATATAGGGGATAGAAATACTAATACGCTCTACTTTATTTGGAACTACATTAATTGAAGTTACTTGTACACCATCAACAATCGGTAATAATGCTGTCAAATTTCCTTTGGTTTTATAATAAAAAGCTTTCTGTCCAGTTCTTGGGTCTATTTTCCATTCTATTCTTGTGGAACTTCTGTGCAACATGTCAAAAATATCCAACCCAGCTTTGCTTATATCTTCCTTGAAAAAAACTTTATTGGTAAGATATTTTCTTCCATCAACTACTTCCAGTCTTAATGCTTCATCAAAATAATCGTATCTAGTATCGTATTTTTCTACTTTTTCACTAAGTACTACCTCATCTAACGCTTCTGTTTTTGCTATGAGCGATACTTCATACGCATCCCTATCATCTACTACTAGGGTTTTAGGATACATCCCTAAATGTTTTAGTATTAAAATATCTCCTTTAGAAGCCTCTATAGAAAAACGTCCCTCACTATTGGTTGTATACTCTTTTAGCGATCCCTGTTTAAGAATACTCACATTTTGAAGGGGAACACCATTAGACAACACCTTTCCAGTAATTGTATTTTCAGTGAAATAGGGTGTTGCCGTTTCATCTAGTAAAGGAACTTCTTCTGTGTAGTTATTGTTTTTTAGTGGATCTATACCATATCTCCTCAGTTTTTGGTCAATAATATCTGGGTGGTATATGGTTGTTATGATAATTCTTGACGGACAGGGTAATACACTGCTATAGGGGTGGTACACTGTAATTCTCGCAATGGTATAAATGTTTATATGATCTGCAGGAGTAATAACACCATCCACTAGAAATTTCACACAAGATCCTTTAATGCTAGTGTTATTACTTCCGTCATTTGCTTTTTTTGAGCGAATCCCAAAGTAGCCATCAATTAATTCTGCAATGTCTGTTGCGTTTTTTCTAAATTCTTCTTTATTAAGAGTCCTTACAGGCACTCTTCTGCTGCCAATTTTATCTGTTTGTTTTGCTTCATTATAGTCATATTCTGGTGCTTTGCTCATTTTCCCTTCCAATACTACTTCCTCTAAAATTTCAGCTTTAGGCACCAACGCTATTGTATACTTTTTTTGGTTTGTCACCTCAACTTTTTTGGGGTAATGTCCTAAACAATAGATGGTCAACAGGTCACCATTTGTCGCAGGAATCTCAAAATTTCCAGCTTCATTGGTGTAAAATTCCTCAAGACTGCCTTCTTTTACTACCATGGCATAGTTAATCCCTTTGTTGCTTGTAGTAACCGTTCCTGTTATTGTTTCTAGTATGGGTTCTGAAATTTTAGTTGTACCACTATTGTTTCGTTTTTCATCAACCATTGTTTCAGCATAGGTTGCTTCTGTAAACCTGGTTATCTTTTGAAAATATGCTGCAGATTGCTTGGTAGCTTGCCTATTAAAAACATGAAACGGAATTTCTTGATCTACTTGAGGAGTTCCAATAACAGGAGGTTTGTTTGAAAAAAGCAAGACCTCATCTACATCACTGTATTGAATGTGATCAAAATCTGAAATTCCCTGAAATTCTATCTGTTTTAGTTTCTCCTCAATTTCAGTAAAAGCAAGGGTTGGGTTTTCAAATATTTCAGAAAAAAGTATTCCATCATTAAACGCAGTTACCTGAAGTTCTGCAACAGCATTTTTTTGAAGAAACGAACGCAAGTATAAAAGGTCTTCATCAATAGTATAGCTTGAAGACCTTCTAGAAGCATCCCAAAAAACAGCTACTTTCTTCTCCTTTGTTTGGGTGGTGTTCGTCGCTTCTTTTTTGAGCGCTATAAGCCCTCTACGCTGTGTCATTTGGCGTATAACATCAACATCATTATAAAGTGTTTTGTAGCCTTTGGCAGATACTTTTAAAACGCTTTCTTTGTCTAATACTTCATGGTATTTTCGATAGGTGAAATTTCCTTTTTCATTTGTGATTTCTCCAACGCCTTGACCAACAACAGCGACTCTTGCTAATGGTATAGGTTCTTGGGTATCTTCATCGATAATAGATCCTCTAAAAACAGTTTGACTTATTGCTCCATATGAGATTAAAAGGCAACTTATATACGTACTATATTTTAGTATTGTATGTTTCATATCGTTAGTTTTTATAGGTTGATAATGGCATCTAATGTCACTTTTTCTTGGTACTTCTGTAATGAAATAATCTTCATGGTTTTAGTTTGTGTTGAAAGCCCAAAGTCTTTGTAAACAACATATTTTAAATAGGTGGGATTCTTTTTCGTCTGTTTTCCTTTTGCAACAATATTTACCAGCCATTTTCCAGGTGTTGGATCTTCTAAAACAAATTCTTTTGTTTGAATACCTTCTGAAATTTCCTGTGCTATCATACTTGAGTTCTCAAATGAGGTGTGATTAAAGGTAACATATTTGTTGTCTGGGTTCACAAATTGAAGTTCAAACTCTGCTAATGGATCATTCCACTCAAAAACAATTCTAACATCTTTTTTAAAACCAACTTGTAGTAATTCTTCTGGTAAATCTGTAAACTCTAATGCAGTTTTATGATTCTCTGTAATATCATGTAATTCATTTACTACGGTTTCTTCTACGATGGAGAAATCTAGATTAGGAATTGCATTATATAGCATCTGGGTATATAATGCAGCCGCTTTTTTATAGTCACCCGTATTCTTATAAGCCAGCGCTGCATCTAGATACGATTGGACTTTATCTGGTTGTAATGAAACAATATGTTGATATACAGCTAGTGCGCCTTCGTAGGCATTCAGTTTTTCCAAATGATAGGCCAACGATTTTAATGCTTTGGGATTATTTGGTGCAATATCTGCAATAGTGTACAACACTTGAATTGCAAACTTTGGATCCCATTTTTTAAAATAGGTACTTACTTCTACATAATATGCGATAGATTTTGAAATTTCTTTTTGAAGTTGCGTTTCATAGATTTCTTTTGCTTCTTGAAACGTTTGAGCGCTATATAACTGTGTTAGATAGAGTGGTTTCTTTTGTTTTGAAATTGTACTCTCAAGGGTTATCACTTCTTCAACATACTCATTGCCTTGAACTCTTAGGTCTTTTTTAGGTTTTGATTCTAACAGCTTATTTCTGTCAAAATCTTTTTTTATCTCTACAACAATAGCACCATAGGCAGCCATTTGACCATATCTATTGATAGACTGTGCTGTACTTAAAACAGTAATTTTTTCAATAAGTTGAGGATTCACTGGAGGCAACCTTTGACCTGCCATTTGATCAAATATCATATCATCAATAATGATGGCTGGGAGGGTTAGCCCACCATTTAAAGTTAGAGAGTTACGATTGTTTTTTCTAATTACATATACAGGTTCTTGTCCAGCCAAGCCATTCATGCCAAGTACTTGTATACCTCGCATTTTCATTAACAATTGATGCAAATCTAAATCTGTAGATTTAATATCTTCACTTGTCATTGTATTTGAAAGACTATATCCAACACTTCCTCTTTTTCGTTCACCATAAGGTGTTTTTACAATTTCTTGTGCAGGGTCTGGGGTACTCTTTGCTTTTAAAATTACCTCATCAAGTTCTTCGTTTATAGGTTTTACAGGAATCTGCATTTTCTTTAAGGCCCCGACTACGGTATCTTTTTCTATCATTCCAAAAGCGTTTATGGTAAGAACATCTCCTTTTGAAGCAGGAATACGGTAAGCGCCTTCTGCATTTGTTTCAGAAAAAACAAAGGTGTCTTTCACAGAAATAATGGCTCCTTGAATAGGTCCTTTATCGGTATAAACAGTTCCGTAGATATCATCACTAGACTGTGCTCTTACGGCGCTATACTTTATATTATCTTTAAGTTCATTCTTCATAAAACGCAAGCCTTCGCTCACATCAACTCGTTGCAAATTAATATAGTGCCCCTTGTTAAAATAAGCGACTTGCTGCAATTGTACATGATCCCCATTTGCTATACTATTAATAGTAAAAATGTGGCTATTTACTTCTGGTTGTAGCGGATCTAAAAATGTGGTGCCATCAGAGAACAACAAGGTCACATCTGATTGAAATGCGTTTTTTTTCAAAACATCTTTAAAAGATGAAGCGCCGTGGTAGAAGCTGTCTTCTAAATAATTCATTACTTCAGAGACTTTGGCATTCTTGATACTAAAGGTTTTTGTTTCGTATACACTTGTGTCAAATTTTGAAACCTCAACGTCAACATTTCCGATACTTCGAAGGTATTTCTTTAGTAATTTCAATTCTTTCTTTTGATCTCTATATTGCATGCTGGTTGAGGTGTCCCAATACACTTTAATTTTATTTGGCACTTCTCTAGCCTTCACAACTGGACGATACGAAGGATCTGGATAAGAGCTTATAAGATTAAAGCTCACACGGGTGTCTGGGTATTGTTTCCAATAGTCCTGACTTAATTTTCTAGTATAAGAGGTTCCTTTATAAGGACTTGCAGAAACAGCAAAATAAATAGCGTCACCAAAAATTTCGACTAACTCTATGCTTACAACAATATCATTATCTACAACTATTTTATAGTCTTTTAAAGGGATTGTTTCTTCCCCTTTCTTTTTTGTTATCATATGAAAGATATTCTCGGTCAACAAACTCTTTCCTGGATAACCACGATGATAGTCGTAGACATTAACACGCACTAATAAACTATCAGATAGGTTTTCTTGGATATTAAATGTAAGGCTGTTTAATTGTGTGTTTTTATGGTCTACAGAAATGCGTGTTGCAATTTCGCCCCCTAGACCTTCCATGTTTCTCCAATAGCCCATTTCTTTTGTTGCATACACAGCGCTTCCTAGTTTTTCAAAATTTCGTTTAGCAGTTGTAATGACCACCTCTTCAAGATTATTCTCTTTAGGTGTTAATGCTACATAAACTAAATAGGATGTTAGGTCTTGAATTTCATCATGGGCAACAGAAAAAGGTTCATACCCGATCGATGAAAACTGTAACGAAGGGGTTCCTTTTAATTCTTCCTCAGAATAACTTAATTTAAAATGCCCATTTTCGTCACTAACGGTTCCAATACCTTTTTCAAAAAACCCAATATTTACATAGGGTATTGGTTTTTTAGTTTCACTATCAATAACAGTAGCTCCTATATATATTTCATTTTGAGCAAATGAAAAGCCACAAAAAAATAGAAAAACAAATATATATATAACCTGTCTCATAACTTATTTATTTCAAACGATTTAACGGCACTTTCTTTAAAGATAAACATTGAAAAACGCTACTAAAAAAAGAAAGGGTCTTTATTTATAAATCAAGACAAATACACCTTATAATAAAACGAAAGTTTCTAATTGGAAGCATATAAAAAACTATCCAACATCACTTTATCCAGTTGTTTATCAACTCTTATTAATTTTATTAACTTTTCTTCTCTAGGGGTGCCAAAATTTTTATAGATAGTATATTTTAAATAAGGAGGAATTTTTTGTTGCTCTTCAAAGCCAGTATATCTCATATTTACCATCCATTTCCCGGGACTAGCCTCATCAATAATAAATTCGTTCGTAGATGATTTATTTGCATATTTACTAATAGATTGCCAGCTATAGAATTTATTTTTAGGGTCTACAAATTGAAACTCGAAAGGAACATTAGATTCGCTTGTTACCATAGTCATTCTTACATCTATGTTGAAATTAATTTTTAACCAATCATTGGGTACTCTTTTAAAATCTACATGTCGTTTATGAAGCATTAGCAATCTTTGTAATTCGTTGCTTAATGGTTCTTGAATGTTACTAAAATCAACTCCTAAGATTTGATTTCCTAGCATATTTACGTAGAGCTCAAATGCTTTAGAATAGTTTTCCGTTTCTTGATAAATCATTGCAAGATCTCTGTACGATTGTGGGTTTCCAGAATCTAAAGACAGAATCTTTTTATATACCTTTTTGGCTCCTTCGTAATTGAATGCAGCTTCATTTAAGTACGCTAAAATTCGTAATGCCTTTACATTGTCTTCGGCTATTTGGGCAAAATCAGATCTTATTTCTTCAGCAAAATCTGGGTCAAAATCTTTAAAATATTGAGCGGTCTCTACATAAAAATCTACTTTGAATCTATTTCTTTTCCTTAGAGAATAATACATTTCTCTTTTTTCGGGCACAGATAATCTTACTAAATCTTTTAAATAGGCATCATCTAGCATATTAAAATCAAGTGCGCCTACATATTCAGTATAGCTGTTATTTCGAAGCGGATCTATCCCCATGTGTCTAAACTTTTGATCTATGATGTCGGGATGATACACCGTTGTAATAATGATTCTTGAAGGACAAGGTATTACACTGCTAGGGCTGTAGTATACAGTAATACGCTCAATAGTAGATATACTAATATGATCTGCTGGCGTAATAATTCCATCTACAATAAATTTTACACACTCCCCTCCACTAATAGTAGTTCTAATGCTTCCATCCCAACCAATTCTTGAGTCTATTCCATACCATCCATCTACAAGACCAGCAATATCTGTGGCATTTTTTTTGAAATCTTCTTTATAAATTGTTCGCACCGGGACTCTTCTTTTGCCTACTTTATCTGTTTGTTTTTCTTCATTATAATTGTATTCTGGAGGCGCACTCATTTTTCCCTTAAGAACTACCTCATCTAATATTTCAGCCTTAGGCACCAATAAAACTTTGTAACTTTTTGTTTCATCGACTTCAAAAGTCTTCGGAAAATGTCCAAGGCAATACACAGTAATAAAATCCCCTTTTTTTGAAGGAATATAAAAGCTACCATCCTCCTCTGTATAGTATTCTTTTAGACTGCCTTCCTTCGTAATAATTGCGTAATTAATAGGTGTGGAATCATCAGAAAATACCTGACCAGAAATCATATTTTCAAATGTTACTTTTTCTCTAGTAATTTTTTTGACCTCTTTTTTTGAAGATGATATGCTTTCCATATTTCCTATATCCTCAATGGTTTCTATTGTTTTTGTTTTCAAAAAATAAGGCACTATAATTTCTCCTGAGGTATAGGTCACTAATTTTTCATAAAAAGTATTGGTTTCTGCATTACTACTTGTAATTACATTAACAGGGATGTCTTGAGAAACTTGAATGGTATTAAATAAAGGATCTGAAGAACTAAAAAGAAATACTTCATCAAAATTTGTTGCATTTAACAAACTAAAATCAGCGTTTTTAGCATATTCAATTGCACCTACAATTTTAGCTAGTTTATGAGACACCTCTTTTTTGATTAATTTTTTTGAAACTTGTATATGTTCATTAAAGGCAATGAAGGTTAAGGTATCAAAATCCTTTTTTTGGATCTCTTCCAATAGATAGGCTCTCTTTTGCAGAATACTCTGGCTTTGCTCGTTTCTAGAAGCGTCCCAAAACACCGCAATATGCCTTGTTTTTTTTTCAACAGTATCCTTTTGTACTATTGGCTCTAAATAGATGGTAGCCGTTTTGTTTTGAAAAGCCCGAATTTGAGTAACAGAACCTTCAAACTTTTTATACTTTTTTGCTGAAACTTCAAGGCTACTTTCTTCATCTAAAACTTCTTGATATTTCTTATAGGTAAACCATCCATTTTCATTAGAAAAAACTCCAATACTCTGACCACTAATCCCAATTTTAGCATTTTTAATTGGTTTCCCTGTTGTGATATCCAAAACGGTCCCCCTAATAATGGTTTGTGAGAATAATGTCGACGAAAAAAACAAAACAAATCCCAATAATGTAAATAAAGACTTCATACAACTGATTTAAACATCTACTTTTCATAAAGTTAGCATATCAAAAAGTATGTTTTTGTTCTTTTTAGAAAAATTTAAGACCAAATGTCCAAATCATACAATATCCTTTTTTTCTCTTTTTAATTCGAAATAACCCCAAATTAAACATCCACCACATACCAAACCACTAAGATTTGAAACGATTTCGTTGGTGTTTATCATATTGTATAAAGATGCTAGAATGCCTAAGGCGCCTACTAAAACTATTAACGTTGCTGTATTTTTCATAATTTAAAATTTAAATAAAACAATAAAGTGATACACTAGCAACATTGCCTGTGTATCACTTGTTTTGATTGGTTGGTGTTGTTGTTACTCTGTAACTGGCGTCACGGTATATCCTGCTTTTTTAAGTAGGCTAATTACACCTAAGTCTCCACCAAGATGTCCAGCTCCAACTCCATAAAAAACAGCGGTATCTTTAGAATAGGTTCCTATTTGAGGAATCCAATTTGCATTACGAGTATGCAATAACGTGTTCATTTTTTCGGTATCATAGTCAAAATAATCATCCATAAATTCATACAATCCATTAATGTCTTCTGTTTTATACAGGGTGATCATGCTATTAAACATTGTCGACATACTTTCCTTTTCTTTTAATAATTTCACAACCTCGTCCAGTTGCTCATCATAGGGTTGCTCGTCAAAAAGACTCATTTGGTAGGCAATGGTTTCTAGTCCTTTTATTTCTTTTTGTTGCTCCTTGGTAAGTGATATTAGTGTAGCCTCATAACTTGCAAAGTCTTTCCCTAAATACCCCATCATTACCATAGAAGATACCATGAGTGGCTTATAGGTTTTAAACTGCTCTAAACCTACACCCATTTTTTCTTTTAAATATGTATCTACCAGCGTCACTTCATCTGAGTCCATATAGTCAAATAATGTTTTCCCATCTGTAATAGTAGAGTGCTTGATCATTTCGGCTTGCATAGAAGGATCGTCCATATCGAGCTCTAATACCGTCAATGCTGTTGTATTAAGCGCATTTTTTACCTTGTCTTTCAAAATAAAATCTTCTTTAGGAAGCATATGGAAGGTTCCAAACACATAGGAGGTTTGAATGCCGTTACCTTCTACTTTCCATAGTAAGCTGTTGGTGCTTTCTTGTGCTTGGGTTTTAAAAATAGACATACAGATAATGGCTACAATTGCAATAGTTCGTTTTAAATTTTTCATGTTTGTTTTGTTTTAAATGATTGTTCGTTTTTTGATTGATGTCCCAAAATTTTGGGTGCCGATTAAAAAATAATTTTAATGGTAATGTCTACTATAAAAGTTACTAAAGTGATCATAATTAAAGGTTTTAAAAGATTAGTTGAATAAGTAAGTAAATTGTCACACCTGCTATGACTCCAATACCAAATTTGATGAGTTGGATTTTTGATGTTGTCTTGTCTGTTTTCATGAGTCTTTGTTTTTGGTTGTTTCTGAAATTTGAGTAGCCAACACATAGTAAATAGATGCTATTAAAATGGTAAACCATATTCGTACTTGCTCAAAACTATAGGGTTCTTTAGAGATATACGCTACAATCATTTCGGTGCCCATAAAGATGGTTCCTATGGCTACAAGCGCTAGTTTTATTTGTAAAGGAGTTTTGTTTTTCATTGTCTTGTTATTTTGCAATTGTGCCGTTTTTAAATGTAATTGTTTCAACACCGGTTTCTGTTTCAAAATTTAGGTGCAATAGATCAATTTCATCGTAGCCTGTTATTTCTTGCTGAAAAATGGTGTGCAATCGTTTTGCTTCTTCTGCTACTGTATTCTCAAAATCACATTCTTTCAAGGTATACGAAACTGCATTCCCACTAAGACCATCTTTTTTACTAATCCTTATTCCAAAAGCTGAATGATCAAATGCTATTGCTTCACAATTGCAATGGTTCTGTAATGATTTTTCGATAGCGCCAGTTGCTCCCATGTGAGATGTTATACCTGTATACATTCCCATCGAAAATGGAATGATTAGGATAAGTGCTAAGCATATTAATGCTATTTTTAAAATTCGTTTTCCTGTGTTGTTTTGTTGTGTCTTCATGTGTTTTATTTTTAAGATTCAAATTGTTTTTTGGTTGCCCTTATTTGATGACACAAAGATGTGGTTCGTTACAGCTATAAAAAAGTGAAGCCTCCCTATTTTAAGAAAAAAAGGAAGGCTTAAAAAGCTTGTGAAACGTTACTAATAGTAGGGTAAAAGATTTATTTTGAAATTTTGAAATTTCAGAAAAACAGCTTCCCTAAATTTATAAATTTAGGTTTTTAGGGTGCTTATTAGGCAATATTTTTAATGTTCTTGATGTAAAATGAAGGATTTAATCCAGTATCTTTTTTAAAGTATTTGGTAAAAGAATCTGCACTTTTATACCCCAACTCTTCGGCAATGGCTTGAATAGAATAGCCTCTAAAAAACACATCATTCTTTAAACGAAGAACCGCATAATTAATTCGTAAATCGTTGATATAGGTATTAAAGTTTTTACCATAATGTGTATTGACCACCTTCGATAAATAAGAGGTATTGGTGCCAATCTTTTTAGCCACATTATAGGAGTTACATTCTTTACTTAAAAAGTATTCTTTGGCTTCTAACTTTTTTAAACCTTCCAAAATTTGTTGTTTGGTCTCTTCTGGCAAATCATTGGTACTTCGCTCTTCTAAGACCTCATCTTTGGTGTCTATAATCTCTTCGGGAGTATTGGCAGCTTCTATTTTTGCGAGTAAGGCTGTAAACTTTTGTTCGTTCTCTTTTTTGGTTTTATAAAATTTCAGTAGTAAAAAAAGCAGCCCTAAAATCACAACAGAGCCTCCTAATAAAAGGTAATTAAGATAGCTTTGTTTTTGATCTTTTTCTTCTTTTAAAATAGCTAGCTCTGCTTCAAATCTTTCTATTTCTTTTGCTCTTATGTTCCCTTGAATAGAGTCTTGTACTTTGCTAAACTGAGTGGTAGTATACACGTGCTTTTCAAAATACAAATTAGCTTTTTCAAGGTCTCCTACTTCTTTATAAGAATCTGCTAGCACCATATAATAGTCTTGCATATAAGACTCCTCAGCTTCTGAAACAGTATAGGTTTTTAAAGCTTGCTCCATGTGATAAATAGCCTCTTGGTACTTGTTTTGCTTGTATGCTAATTTTGCATAACCACCTCCTATTAATAAACTATCAAATTTTGTAATAGGCCTGCAATACTGCAAAGCATAATCGAAACTCTTTTTTGCGGCAGAATAATTTCCTATTAATGTTTCTCCGCCACCTAACATTGTATATAATGACTTTGTATAACAGCTATCTTTTGGCGCAGTTAACGATTTTTGAAGTGCCCTTTTAATGTATTTAACACTAGAATCGCTTTGTTTCATCTTTGTATACGCGTCACCAATGAACATCTCAATTTGCATTTTCTTCGTCTCAATAGCTTCGGGAGAAAGACTTTTATCTGGATTGTAAATTAAGTCGCGTAATTCTTTTTTATATTTTGAAATAGCAGCTTCATTTTCTCCTCCAATAGAACCGATGAAATCTAGCATTCCTTCAGATTGCTTTTTTAAATCTTCATTATCAGTACTTTCAGCAAACAGTAAGGCTTCCTCTGTGACTTCTATGGCCCTTTGAATATATCCAGAGCCAAGGTATATACTCCCTGCTGTTAAATAAGCACGTCCTCTAGTAGAATCTAATTCGTGTTTTTTAACAAATGCTAAGGCCTTATCTGCCTCAACAACGCTATTTGAAGGATCCAAATGCTGACTATAAATAAGCGCTAATGACAAAAGTCCTTCAGCTTCTCTATTTAATTGTTGCTCCTTTTGAGCTTTAGCTATATAATATTTTGTGATGGCTAATGCCACTGCACTGTCTTGCACATTAGCACGTAATAGGGTTGTAAGCTCTTTATAATTTTTACCCTTGAGGGTATCTTCTTGAGCTACCAATCCAACCGATAGAAAAAATATAAGTACGCTTACAAAAACCTTCATAGAAATTAATGAGTAAGCTCCAAAGATAGCAATTAAAACAAACGTGTCTGCGGGTTTTTTAACTGCATATAGTGACTTTTATCTACTACTGAAATATCATTGTTTTGAAAGTACTTGCGTTTTGCTATTTCCATAGTGTTTTTAATTTGAATGGCGATAGGACCCTCCCCTTTCATGCGCCTACCATACACACTATCGTTTAAAGAACCATCGTGACATTGAGCAATTTGGCTCAACAATCTGTCTGCTTTATCTGGAATGGTTTTACGCGCCCAATCTTCAAAAATTGTAGCAATATGACCATTGAGTCTCACGATAGTATAGGCCACAGACTGCGCTCCTAATTCACTTACTTTTTTTACGAGTGGTAAAATTTCATGACTGTTTAACGAAGGAATAATAGGCGCCATCATGACACGTACAGGAATATTATTTGCCGCCAAAATCTCAACCGTTTTAAGACGCTGTTTGATACTCGCGGTTCTTGGTTCTAGTAGCCTTCTGGTTTCTTCTTGAAGTGAGGTAATAGAAATGTTTACGTGAATGATATTGAGTTTTGCCATTTCCTTTAAGATATCGAGATCTCTTAAAATCAAACTGTTTTTGGTAATAATCCCCGTTGGGTGCCTCCAACGATAGAGCACTTGCAAACATTTACGAGTAATCTCAAGTTTACGCTCTATGGGTTGGTAACAATCTGTATTTCCCGAAAAAACAATCGTATCTCCTTGCCAGTTTCTGCCCCTAATTTTTTGTTCTAATAATTCTGGGGCATTAGCCTTATATAAGATGGTACGCTCAAAATCGAGGCCAGCGCCATAGCCCCAATATTCATGAGTATTTCTAGCATAGCAATACACACAACCATGCTCACATCCTTGATACGGATTTGCAGAGTAACTCATCCCAATATCTGGACTGGTTACTTTATTGACAAAGGTTTTGGGATGTACTTCTATGTACTTGGTTTGGTTGCTTTGAGGAATCTCCCCCTCGGCAGCACAATAGTTTAAGAAATCATCTCGCAACTCATGACTCAACTCAAAGAACTTATTATGAATACGCGCTTGCGCACCACGACCTTTGATGGGTTTATCTTGAGAATGATTCATTGCCTATTATTAGACAACAAAAGTACTTGAATTTTGGAATAATTCCTTTTTAATATGGAATTATTCCTAATTTAGATTTGACTTACGCTCATAGTACCATTTACCTACATACTGGAATATAAAAATGCTGAAGATGGCTAAAACCATTTTTTGAGAATAAAACCAAAAAGATAGCACCATCATAATAGCCCAGAAAACAACTGCTAACAAAGCCCTAAACCTTAAATATGACGCATCATTTTTACTGATTTGAAGTTTCGCTCTTTTTAACACAATTCTAAGCTGGAAATACATCATAAGCCCAAGAAACACAAGGTTTCCACAGTAAAACACAAAAGATTCTTTAAAATTAATGCCTTCTACAAAAAACCCAGTAGAAAAGGGTAATAAAGCCACAGCTAATAATATATATACATTTAGTCTCAGGAGTTTATTATCGAAAGAAACAATGTATCTAGAGTAGACTAAATAAAATTTCCAATACAGGGAAATCACCATAAAGCTCACAACAAAACCAATAAAATCTACTATTAAATACTGAAATGTTAATGAAATTCCCTGCTCCTTTATAAACGAAGCTGCAGGTATAGCGATTTCTAAAACCAATAACGTAATGGCAATAGAAAAGACCGCATCATTAAATGCAAAGATGCGGTCTTTTGAAAAGGTATATTTTTTAAGCATGGATAAAGCTAGTTATTTTCCCGGAAATACTGGCTTGCGTTTATTTAAAAATGCTTGTGTTCCTTCTTGGAAATCTGCAGTACCAAAGCATTTTCCAAATTCGGTGATTTCTGCGTCAAAGCCATTTTCTCCGTCTTCATATCCTGCATTAATCGCATTAATCGCTGCGCCAATAGCAACGGGAGAATTGCGCTTGATTTTACTAGCTATTTTTTGTGCCATAGGTATTAATTCTTCTTGACTGGTGACATGATTAACCAAACCATAACGCTCTGCTTGCACAGCATCTATCATACCAGCAGTCATGATCATTTCCATGGCACGCCCTTTACCGACTAACTGCGGTAAACGCTGTGTTCCTCCATAGCCAGGAATAACACCCAAAGATACTTCTGGTAATCCCATTTTGGCGTTATCGCTTGCCAATCTAAAATGTGCTGCCATAGCTAATTCTAGTCCGCCACCCAAAGCAAAACCATTTACGGCTGCAATTACGGGTGTATTTAAATGCGCTACAAAGTCGAATAACAGAGCTTGTCCTTGGGCCGCTAATTTTTCGCCTTCGGCAACAGTATAGTCAGCAAACTCACTAATATCTGCGCCCGCTACAAAAGCCTTTTCTCCACTTCCTGTAATAATAATCACGTTGGTTTCAAATGCTTCATCGGCTTCTTTAAAAGCATTGTGTAATTCTTGAATGGTTTCGCTGTTTAAAGCGTTTAATTTTGAAGGTCTGTTGATCGTAATGGTCGCGATACCGTCTTTGGTAACAACCGTTATATTAGTGTAACTCATGATATTCGTGTGTATAAAATTTCAGCTACAAAAATACTATCTAATTTTGGTAGAAAAAATTAACTAAGATCAATAATAAAAATTTGTCTGAACATCCCTCTAAATCTCCCTTCAATGGGAGACTATATTTAACTTAAAAGAATTATCTTAAAGTTGGGATGGTTACTTTAAAAATAGTGTTTTCTCCTTCTTCTGAAGTTAAAGAAATGCTTCCTCCGTAGGTTTCTACAATATTCTTAACCATGGCGAGGCCAAGCCCCATACCACTATTCTTAGTGGTGAATTTGGGTTCAAATACTTTGTCTTTATTTTCTTCACTAATACCAATACCATTGTCTTCTACGGTGATGATGGCTTGTCCGTTTTCTTGAGAGATCCTCACATCAATTCTAGGGTTTTCTTGAGTAGATTGCTCGATGGCTTGAGTACTATTTTTTACCAAGTTATTAATCACACGTATGAGTTGCGAGCGGTCAAACTTGGCAATAATTTCTTCTTGCGCTGCTTCAAAATAGATGAAGTGCTCATTAAAAATATCGAGTGCCAATTTGGTGATCTTTACAATGTTTAAAGTCTCATCCTTTTGAGCTGGCATTTGGGCATAATTAGAAAATGCAGAGGCTATGGAGCTCATGGTATCTATTTGCTGTATGAGCGTATTGCTATATTCATCTATCTTTTCACCAATGGCTGGATCGTTGGCATCAAACTTTCGTTGAAAACTTTGCACTGTAAGACGCATGGGTGTTAATGGATTTTTAATCTCATGTGCGACCTGTTTAGCCATTTCTCGCCATGCCGCTTCGCGTTCGTTGGCAGCGAGTTGCGCGGCACTTACTTCCAGCTCGTCAATCATACCATTGTAGGCTTTTACGAGATTGGTAATTTCTTCGGTGGTATTATCGGTCACACTAATGCGTTTGTTACGCTTGTCTAGTCTTGTGTCGATGATTTTCTGACTAATAGTATTCAACGATTTTGTAATGTATTTCGATAAGAAATACGCCAAGGCAATGGCAATACCTAACATAAATAAATAGGTAACTGCTAGTCGAGAAAGGCTCTCTTTTAATTCGTCTTTGATAAACCCATCATCTTCTATATAAGGCAAATTTAAAATAGCTAGAGGCTTAAAATAGTTGTCGGTAATGTAGGTGTAAGATGACTGATAATTTTGACCTCCTTCAGAGAATTCTTCAATAAACGTTTTGTCTGTAGAATCGTTTAGGGCATTTAACACGTAGGCCGGCAAGCAGGTATTGGTAGTGTCTTTTATAAAAGAAGCCTTCGATTTTTTTAGTAGAGATCCCTCTAAATCATAGAGGTATAATTCTAAATTGTGAATACGTTTGATCTTATAAATTTCATCTTTAAAAATAAGCGGGATGTATTCTGTCTCTACAGGATAGGTCGTTTCATCAAGAACATAATCGATGTTTTTCTTAATGTTTTCTTGCTTACGTTCGAGCCTGTCGTGATGGTAGTCTGTTGCTTCTTCACGGTATTGATAGACCGTTACCGCTGCAATTAAAATAGATGCCAACACCACAAGGATTAACATCGATAAAAAAATTCTGTTTCGTAAAGACTGTGTATAAAACTTCAAGGGCGTTTTCTAAACTGTGATTGTTACGGAAAGATAGCAATAATTACACCACTTTTATACACAAGCGTATGAATTAAGAGTTTTAAACCGTTTAGGATGCTGTGTTTATGATAGCTATGATCTGGTGTAAGGCAATTTTAGCTTCTTTCATAACGGGCAATAAAGGCCAAATATGTGGCATGTTTTCTCCTTCAATAATTTTAACAGGAATCTTTTCTTGCTGAAATTTTAGAGCTGCCAAGTGTGCATCTGGGTACATAATATCGTGTTTTGCTAAAAACATAACCGTATTTGGAAATCCACTAAAATTTCCGAAGAGAGGTGATATCATTTCATTTTTTAAATCATTATTCTCGGCACATAATTTTTTGGCGCTTAAAATGCCCGCTTTAGACAACATAGGATCTTTGGGTTCTATGGCATCAATATCTGGATTAGACATTGTTGCATCCATAACAGGAGATATTAAAATAAGCTGTTTGGGTAACAATCCTTTGGCTGCTATCAATCTTTGTGTTAGTGCTGTAATTAATGTAGCTCCAACAGAGTCCCCCAATAGTGAGATTTCTGTGTCACGATATCTTTGTAATGCCATTTCATATACTGCATCTATGTTTTTTGATATTTCTGAAATGGTATGCTCGGGAGCTTTTGGATAATTACACATCCAAACATTACTTTGAGTTCGCTTTACAATCTCCTTGATACTATCCCAATGATGTTTAGCAGGACCTGAAATAAAAGCACCTCCATGAATAAAAACAACGAGCTTTTTTGTGGTATTTTTTTGTTTTATTTCAGTTACTGAAGAACCCAAAACCTGAAATGTAGCCATCTCATGCTTTTTGAAGAATACATCTTTAGGAAGATATACATCTTCTTTTCGGATCCTCTTAACATCTATAGGGTCTTTGCTAAATTCTTTTTTGATTCCCTTAAGCTTAAGAACAAACAATGTTAGATAATACGATAAACTTTGTTTCATATAGTGAAGTTATAGCTACAAAAAACTACTTGTTTTCGCGAATGCGTTTGTATAGTTTAAATCCTAACATGATTAAGATGGCAAATACTAGAATCCCTAGGGTGCCATAGATCCAATTCACGGCATTTTTTAAAATCACTAAAAACACCACTGCAAAAAGAATAATGGTAGCGCCCTCATTAAAAATGCGCATAAAATTTCCAGAGTACTTCACACGATCCTCTTGCAAGTCTTTAAAGATTAAATGACATTTTATATGATAGAAAATAAGTGCCACAACAAAGCCTAACTTTACTTGCATCCATGCATCCGACAAATAAAATGGGCGTAACACAAGTAACCAAACAGCAAAACCAATGGCGAGTATCATAGAAGGCCAGGTAATGATATACCACAAGCGTTTTGCCATTATTTTTAGTTGATCTCCTAAAATTTCTTTGGCGGGAGATTCTTTATGGTAGGCTTCAATTTGATATACAAACAACCTCACAATGTAAAACAAGCCTGCAAACCAGGTGATCACAAAAATAAGGTGTAGCGATTTTATGTAATTGTATTCCATGGGTACAAATATAGCCTAAAAACAAACCTCTTAAATCAAAAGAATCAAGAGGTTTTAATCTAAAATTTTAGGTTGTTATTTATTTTTCCTCAATAAACAAATAGTTTAATTGCTTACTATTAAAAGCCGCATTAAAAGCTTTGATCTCTCCCGAAACAAGGGAGTCAAATTTTGTGAGCTCCTGTTCTATGGCTGCTGTCAATTCATTTTTTACAGCAATATCTTGTGTGGTTGGCGGGAAATCGTCCATGCTCACCAAACTGTTTAAATGCCCCAATTTATTGGTAAGACGAATCGGGAAGTTTAACGGATCTTGACCACTTCTATTTTTAGTCTGGTACAAGGCTTTCTCAATGTCACTAAATTGCTCGCTTAAGGTATCAGCTTTTGCCACCAGCTCTTTCACGTCATCATTGTCTTTGTATTGGGTTTTAAAGGCCTTCAATTGTTTATTAATATCACGTATCTTCTTAATAGATTTATGCGCCTTATCTACCGTGGCGTTCACATCGGTGATAAAATCGAATTGCTTTTGCATGCCCGCCACATCGGTCTCTGCGTTTTTATCTGCTAAGATGTTAAACACTCTAGTTTGTGTCTCTTGTCCTTCCACCTCTAGCACTACTTTATACTGCCCCGGAACGGCCTGCGGTGCATTAGTGCTTGCCCACCACAAAATCATACCAGGTAGTCGTTCTGCACCTTTTCCTCGCATGTTCCAAGTATGGTAATTTCCACCTTCGGAAATTTTCAAAGCACCAATATCTTTCTTTTTATCTGCCTTGGTGCTAAACTTTTTTATAGTGTCGTTTGCAGCCGATAGATAGCTCAAGGTCACTTTTTTGTCTTTTATAGTATTAAGGTTAAAGTAGGTCATCACCCCACTTGGATGATTGGTGCCTTGAGTTAAGCTTCCACTTCTAGATCCTCCACCCATTCTGTAGGTGTCTTTTGGAGTGAACAAGTAGTTACTTTTGTTTTTAGCGTCAGCAAGTTGGTAGATGACTGTTAAATCATCTAAAATCCATAAACTTCTTCCTTGCGTGGCTACGATTAAATTGTTGTCTTTGAGAGCCAAATCTGTAATAGGGACAATAGGTAAATTGAGCTGAAACGGTTGCCAGCTGCTTCCATCATTAAACGAAATATACATGCCTGTCTCGGTTCCTGCATAGAGCAATCCTTTTTGATTTGGATCTTCACGTAGTACTCTTGTGAAATGTTCATTGTCAATACCGCTGGTAATTTTCTTCCAAGATTTACCATAATCTGTAGTCTTGTACAAGTATGGATTGAAATCTCCTGTCTTGTACTTGGTTCCTGCTACATAACAAGTTCCAGCATCAAACACAGAAGGTTCTATGCTGTTAATCATCATCCATTCTGGCATTCCTTTAGGGGTTACATTGCTCCAATCTTTTCCTCCATTTTGAGAAACATGAATAAGACCATCATCACTTCCTGTCCAAAGCAACCCTTCTTTTACTGGGCTTTCGGCAGCTGCAAAAATGGTACAGTAGTATTCTACAGATGTGTTATCCTGTGTAATAGGGCCTCCAGACGATTTCTGCTTCGCTGGATCATTTCTGGTTAAGTCCGGGCTCAACAATTCCCAGCTTTCTCCTTCATTGGTGGTAGCATGTAAATGATTAGATGCCGTGTATAATTTTTTAGGATTGTGTGGCGAAAAGAATATAGGGAAGTTCCATTGAAATCTGTATTTCATATCTTCTACCCCATGCCCCATTGGGTTGTCTGGCCATACACTAATGCTACGCACTGTGTTTTTTTGGTGGTTGTATCTGGTTAGAAATCCGTCGTAACTTCCTCCATATACAATATCATTGTTGAGTGGGTCTATGGCAATATGAGCACTTTCTCCTCCAGCGGTAGACTCCCAATCATCTTCTCCAATACTGCGTCCTTCGGTACGATGCGGAATACGAATGGTACTATTATCTTGCTGCGCCGCATAAATTCGATACGGGAAGGCATTGTCTGTGGTTACCCGATAAAACTGCGAAGTGGGCTGATTGTAATACGTACTCCAAGTCTCTGCACCATCATAGGTAACTTGAGCGCCACCATCATCACCAATGATCATTCTATTTGGATCTTCTGGAGCAATCCATAAATCGTGGTGATCACCATGCGGTGCATTGTAAGTACTGTAGGTTTTACCACCATCGGTACTTTTGTGATAGCGTACATTTAAAACATACATGATGTCTTGGTCTTTAGGGTCGGCATAAATACGGGTGTAATACCAGGCACGCTGACGCAGTTTACGCTCGTCGTTTATCTTCGTCCAAGTTTCTCCACCATCATCACTTCTATAGACACCCCCTTGTTTTTCATTTTCTACTATGGCCCAAACGCGTTCACTGTTGGCTGGAGATACGGTGACTCCAATAATTCCTAAGGTGCCTTCTGCAAATCCTTTGTTAGTAGAAATTTCTTTCCAAGTCTCTCCGCTATCGACACTTTTCCATAAAGCAGAACCTGCTCCACCACTACTTAAGCTATAAGGGGTACGACGCACATTCCAGGTAGAAGCATATAAAATTCTAGGATTGTTTGGATCCATGATAAGATCTACAGCCCCCGCGTTTTCGTTAGCAAATAAGGTTTTTTTCCAAGATTTTCCTCCATCGATACTTTTATACACACCACGTTCTTGGGTGGGTTTATAGATGTTCCCCATAACGGCTGCATATACGGTATTGTAATCTGTTGGATGTACCACAAGTCTTGGTACATGACGGCTGTTTTTTAGTCCGGCTTGCGACCATGTTTTTCCTGCGTTTTCAGACTTCCAAATGCCATATCCAGAAGACACATTTCCACGCACTGTTTTTTCACCACCACCCACATAAATCACATTTGGATCGCTTTGCGCTACTTCAATAGCACCAATAGAGCCTCCAAAATAGCCATCGCTTATATTTTTCCAGCTACGTCCACCATTTTTTGTTTCCCAGATCCCTCCTCCGGTAGATCCAAAATAATATAGGTTGGGTTTCCCGGGTACTCCTGTGACGGCAGCACTTCGACCTCCTCGAAAAGGACCTACAAGCCTGTACTCAAGAGCGCTGTATAACGATTCGTCGTACTGCTGGGCGTGTAGTGGTTGGTTAAAATTTCCGAAGAAAATACTAAATAACAATAAAAAGATGGTAGTTTGTTTCATGGTTTGTGTTTTCGGTTTGTAGCTGTTTGGCTTTGGCCAGCAACTAAAATACTTAAAACCGAGTTCACCCTCAATTTTTTAACATGGTTGTTAAGAAATCTATTCGGCTAAATCTTGCTTCACAGCGCGATGCAAGAAGTAACCCGTCACGATAGTAGACAAGACATCTGCAATAGGAAAAGAAACCCAAACGCCCCAAACACCGTAGATACTGGGTAAGATTAAGATGAGCGGAATTAAAAAGAAACCTTGTTTGGTAAGGTTTAATAGCAAGGCAGGAATCACTTTTCCAATCGATTGGAAATATGAACCACCAATGAGCTGAATCACAATCACCGGTGTGGCAGCAAATACCCAACGCAGCGCATTAGGAGTGCGTTGTAGGAGTTCTGCATTGTCCACCATACTCCCTGCACTCGTAGCCTTATCGCTAATAAAAACACCCACAAAAGATTCGGCAAAAAACATGATGAGCGTAAAAATTATCAACGCCAACATTCCAGAATATTTAATAGAAGTATTGATCGCTTCACGTACGCGCTGTAATTTTTTGGCTCCGTAATTATAGCCCGCTATAGGCATAAATCCTTGGTTGACACCAATTACAGGAAACAAAGCAAACATAAGTGCCCTGCTTATAATACCATAACTAGCCACATCAATAGCATCACCAACACGAATAAGTACGTTGTTTAATAAAATAGTCAACACCGCAATCACACCTTGTCTAGCAAGCGTTACAAAGCTCAAACCGCTAATCTCTTTTACAATCGCATTGTTTAACATGAAACTCTTAAACGTAACACGAAGTTCGCTTTTCACGATAAAAAACCAAAGAATAAAACTAAAGCAAATAGCATAACTTATAAAGGTTGCCCATGCTGCACCTTCCATACCGTAGTCTAATACATTAATGAGCACGTAATCCATAAAAATGTTCCCAACTGCGGGGAGCATCATGGCATACATGGCAAATTTTGGTTTCCCTTCGGCGCGAATCACGCTATTTCCCATCATACACATGGCAAGCATGACAATACCATACAAAACAATGCGATAATAGGTCAATGCGAGGTCTCTAAAACTGTCATCAGCTCCAAAGAAATCAATCAATCTATCCTGAAATACCAAACCCAAGATGGCTAATAAGGCTGAAGAAACAAAGGTTAAGGTATTCATATTTCCGAAGACACGTACCGCTTTGCTATGCTCGCCAGCACCTAATGCACGTGACAATACAGAACTACCTCCAATACCAACCGCTAAACCTAGGGCCGCAATAAAGAAGGTCACAGGAATGACTACTGTGATGGCAGAAATTGCCAACGGACCGATCCATCGACCCACAAAAATGGTATCGACGATCATGTTTAAGGACATCACCAAAATACCAATAGAAGCTGGCACGGCTTGCTTGATCAACAAGCTGCTAATAGATTGGGTACCTAATGAATCTGAGTTCTTTTTCAAGGGGATTTTATTGTTTTCTGATGGCAGTCATTTTGGTGATTTTTCCATCATGTACTTCATAAATCAACACAATTTCAAAGGCTTCTGCACGTCCGTTTGCCCCTGTTATGTATTCATGATCTATGACTTTATTGTCAAAAACAGTACGCTTCAAAATTTTTGAATGCAAGTTAGGAGACGCTTTAAAATACGGTTCGTAGATAGCTCTCACTTCGGAAATTCCCTGGGCTGTTTTTTTGTTTTCGTTGAAATTATACATCGCAACATCTTCAGAAAAGAAAGACATAAACCCGTCTATATCATGTGCATTATAAGCATCTAAATTGGCTTGTACAATCTTCTCTGGGTTGGTTTCTTGAGCCATCATGCTAGTGGTTTGTAAGGCAAATACGAATAGTAAAACGAATTTCATGACAAGGTTTTTAATACTTTTAGAGACTAGGCAATTGTTGTATTTAAATCTTTCACCTGCCATTCTTCGATCCAATTGGCAAGCAATTGGGCAAAAGAATCGCGATCGTTTAAACACGGAATGGTTGTAAACTCTTTACCTCCAACTTCATGGAAAATTTCTTCCCCTTCCATTGCTATTTCTTCAAGTGTCTCAAGACAATCGCTCACAAAAGCGGGGGTTACAATCGCCATTTTTTTAAGGCCTTCTTTCCCCATACGCTCAATGGTCCTATCGGTGTAGGGTTGTAACCAAGGATCAAATCCTAATCGAGATTGGAAGGTCGTAGAATAGGTTCCGCGTTCAAGTTTTAAATATTTAGCAACATTTACGGTTGTAATTTCGCACTGGTGTCTGTAGCAAAACTCGTGTTGCTTAGACCCCATTTTAAAGCAGCATTTTCCGTCCATTTTACAATTTCCATTGGTGATATCACTCTTGCGAATGTGTCGCTCAGGAACACCGTGGTAACTAAACAAAACGTGTTCGTAATCTAAGTCTTTAAGGTGTTCGCCAATACTTTCGGCCAATACTTTTATGTAGTCTTCTCTATGGTAAAAAGCGGGTGTGCGCGTAATGGTTACGTTTTGAAAATGTTCGGCAACCAGCTCATCCACTTTCACATCAATAGTCTCTGTGGTTGCCATGGCAAATTGCGGATACAAAGGAATGGTTTTAATTTCGGTACAACCTTTATCAACCAATTCTTGCAAACCTTTTTGTAATGTCATGGACCCATAGCGCATCGCTAATGCCACGGGAACATTTGATTTTTCTTGAACTTTTTTCTGTAGCCGCTCTGAAAGCACAATTAATGGCGATCCTTCGTCCCACCATATTTTTGCGTAGGCTTCGGCAGATTTTTTAGGTCTTGTGTTTAAGATAATGCCACGCACTAATAAAATACGTGCCCATTTTGGAACATCAATCACACGTTCGTCCATTAAGAACTCGCCCAAATATTTTTTTACATCTTTAGGATCTGTACTGTCTGGTGATCCAAGATTTACTAAAAGAACTCCTTTCATAGTGCTCTGGAAAATGTCGCCTCGAGCGCAGTCGAGAGGTTTATTGATATGCCTTAAAATGAAATAGTTCTCGACTGCGCTCGAACAGACACATCAATTGTTTAGATTACATTTTCAAAAATAGCGTTAAAATGTGGGTTCTTAAATCTTGAAACAATACATTAACCAAATATTAAGATAGCTAAATGTAATAGGTTAAAGTTACTAGCCTTTTTGCAATTCAATTTCCTTTGGTTTTGGAGCTTCTTCTTTCTTGTCTTTTAATAACGACGGAAATGTTAAATGTGTGCTACTGTATAAGGTGCCGTAGGTTTCGGAAGCATTAAACACCTGCAATATAGCATCTTCCATTTGAGATTCGGTTAATTCTTTTAGAGGATGTATAAAAACCGTCCACAAAATGTCATCGCTTATGGCATACTTTACATCTAAGGCTGTATGAAAATTTGCTGTTAAGGCGTTAATAAGTTCTTGTTCGGAAAGGTTTTCTACTTCTGTTACTGGAGAAATAATACGCATGCGGTTGTTCTTTTTATCGGTCAGACAAATCATAAGCCGCTCTTGAATGACAAAGCGCCAATTTCCTGGTTTTCCAGTTACCGAATCGGCAACACGATTGATAATAGCATCTAATGTTTTAGTATTGGTTTGTGCTTCCATTTGAAAGGAAAACAACACAACAAAAAGCGCAAGCAGTATCTTTTTCATAAGAACAAGTTTAAAATGAATTGGTCGTAAAAGGGTCGCTAACATTTCAGAAGAAAATCTTGTGCTAGCATAGGTAAAATCTACTTCGATAAAAATTAACTAAAAACTCTCCCCTTGAGGGGAGTATGAGGGGTGTTAAGGACTTTTTTAAAAAAACTTCACTAAATAAATGAACGAAAGAATCACGTATTCTGCGCCACAATAAATTTCTTAGGAGTGGTGCCAAACTTCTTTTTAAACGCTGCAATAAAATGACTAGCGGTGCTGTATCCAACTTTGAGACCCACTTCGTTTACATTATGAGATCCCGTGGCTAATAATTGTCGGGCAACTTCCATTTTGTAGTCAAATAAAAAAGTAAATACGGGGTCGCCGTAAATTTGCTTGAACCCCTCTTTGAGTTTATTGAGTGGTAATTGTATTTCATCGGCTAAGGCTTGCAATGTTGGTGGTTCGGCCATTCTGGAAATGATAATTTGTTTGGCTTTTTTAATCTTGGTTACATTTACTTCGTCTACCAAAAAAGGGCACTGTTCTATATCTACATCTTCTTCTCTATTGAAATACAAACTTAACAACTCGTAGGCCTTCCCTTTAAAGTACAAAGGCTTTACCGAAGGATGTAAATTATAATTCATTAACTGATTTAAAACAATGGCCATAGAAGGCGAAATTTTAGCATCTTTATAATACTTTCTGTCTTTGTTTTCTTCGGTTAAAAATGAAATATAACTAGCCTCATTAGAAAATAAGGTATGAAACTTTTTGATGGGCAATAAAACAGAAATCACCCAAGAATTTGGTGCTACCATCACTTCAATAGGTAAATCTCGCTGCGGATTGTACAATAATAACGAACTACTTTCTTGAATGGGAAGCCTGTAATTTCCATTATTAAAACTAAAAGAACCCGAGCCTTTTACACAAAAGTGAAATTGGATAAAGTTAGAGCTCACTTCTCTTTTAAATAATTGATCCTCAGTAGTTTCATTGTTGAATTTTAAAATATAAAAACCCTGCTCAATCATGGTTTCTTTATAAATCCCTTGAGCGATACTTTCTGAAATTTTGGCGTCGTGGTATACTTTCATTTTATTTAGAATTGATATAAATAACAAAATGCCATTCTTTTGTAAAGATACGAATTTATTGGCTTTAAGAGGCTTTTGAGATAAATATGAGAAAAAATAACGGGTAACGATATTAATGATACGGCTAGCGTTATTTTTTACTTCGTATTGCAGCTACTTTTGCATTTCATCTTCTCGAAGTGTACTTAGAGAAGCGTGTTGTTTATGAAAAGTATCGCAAGAAGCACATACATATCACCTCAAGATGGATTATTTTATGCCATAGGTCTTAACTACAAGAAGGCCGACGCAGAAATAAGAGGTCATTTTAGTATTTCAGAAAATGCTCAAAAAGCCATACTAAATGATGCGCAAACCATAGGAGTTACTTCACTTACCATTATTTCTACCTGTAATAGAACCGAATTGTATGGGTTTGCTAAAAGGGCAAGTGACCTCATCACATTACTATGCGAACATACCCAAGGGACGAGTACTGAATTTGAAAAAGTAGCCTACATTCATGAAGGGCAGCAAGCTGTATCACATTTATTTAAAGTGGGTACAGGGCTCGATAGTCAGATTCTAGGGGATTTTGAAATTATTAGTCAGTTACGCACTAGCCTACGCCGTTCAAAAAAGATGGGGATGTTAAATGCCTACATGGAACGTCTAGGAAATGCCGTAATACAAGCTAGTAAGCGCATTAAAAACGAAACTGAAATATCTACGGGAGCTACTTCGGTAAGCTTTGCCGCAGTGCAATACATCATGGCACGCGTGCCGTATGTGAGTGAAAAGAACATATTACTTTTTGGGATTGGAAAAATCGGAAGAAACACCTGTGAGAATCTTATTAAACATACCAAAAACGAGCACATTACACTTATTAATAGAACCAAAGTAAAGGCAGAAGCCATTGCGGGCAAGTTTAATTTAGTGGTAAAAGCCTATGCAAACATCCAAAGTGAAATTGCAGAAAGCGATATCCTTATTGTTGCCACTGGAGCGCAACAACCCACGATTAGCAAAGAGCTACTATATTTAAAGAAGCCTTTACTAATCTTAGATTTATCGATTCCAAAGAATGTTTCTGAAAACGTTAAAGAGAATCCGAATGTTACCTTAATTCACTTAGATGAATTATCTAAGGTAACCGATGCAACCTTAGCTCATAGACAGTCTCAAATACCGCTTGCAGAAGCCATCATAAAAGACGTTGCCTCAGAATTTAACACCTGGGCACAACATCGCAGTTTTGCACCCACTATTAAAGCATTAAAATCGAAACTTAGTGAGATAAAAGTAGGCGAAATTGATAATCAACGTCGTAAAATTTCAGACTTCAATGAAGCTCAAGCTGAAATTTTAAGCAATCGTATCATTCAAAAAATTACCACCCAAGTGGCAAATCATCTAAAAAATGCCAATGGTAGTGCTTCCGAAACTGCAGACCTCATTCAACAAATATTCCAGCTAAACGAAACACAAGATGGATAAGGTGATAAAAATTGGTACACGAGATAGCCAGTTAGCCTTATGGCAAGCACATACCGTGCAAGACCAATTACATGCCTTAGGTTATAAAACTGAATTGGTGCCTGTAAAATCAACAGGAGATTTGGTGCTAGACAAACCACTATATGAATTAGGTATTACAGGGGTATTTACCAAAACACTTGATGTTGCCATGCTTAATGGTACGGTAGATATTGCGGTGCACTCTATGAAAGACGTACCCACTGCCCTTCCAAAAGGCATTGTACAAACTGCTGTTTTAGAACGTGCTAACACCCAAGACATTTTAGTCCATAAAGGTCATATAGACTATTCAAAACCTTGTACTATTGCTACAGGTAGCTTACGTCGCAAAGCACAGTGGTTACACAAATACCCGCACCATACAGTAGTAGATTTACGCGGAAATGTAAATACACGATTACAAAAGTTAGCAGACAATAATTGGGATGGTGCCATCTTTGCGAAAGCAGGATTAGAACGTATTAACGTCCTTCCAGAACAGAACGAAACACTAGATTGGATGACCCCGGCACCTGCACAAGGCGCTATGGTTGTTGTAGCATTACAAAAAGATACATTTTGTGTGGAAGCTACTGAAAAATTAAACAACCAAAACGCTCAAATTTGCACCCAAATTGAACGAAATTTTTTACGTGAGCTAGAAGGTGGTTGTACTGCTCCTATTGGTGCCCTTGGCGCGATAAATAAAGGAATGCTCTCTTTTGAGGGATGTTTGTTTTCATTAAATGGAAGGCAAAAAATTACAATACGTGAACATGTGTCTTTAAAAAAGTTAGATGAAAATGGTGCTGAATATTGTAAAGTTTTTGTGGCTCATGAAGCAGGAAAACACCTCGCAAAAAAGTTACTAGATAAAGGTGGAAAAGAGCTTATGCAGGAGATTAAAAAAGAAATGAATTCTTAATGCCATGAAAAGCATTCTTTCCACCAAAACCCTAAAACCAAACCAAAGAGATTTACTCCTCGGAGCAGGTTTTACATTGGTGGCTTATGATGCTATAGAGATTCGCTTTTTAGATTTTAAAATGCCAAACGTCATTAAGAACGCCATCTTTACAAGTCAGAATGGAGTACAATCATTTCTAAAAAATAGTTGTCAGTTTGAGCCTGTCGAAGACCAACAAGCTCTAAGAGAAGCTCGGGGTGACATTAGAGCCTTTTGCGTAGGTCAAAAAACCAAAGTACTTTTAGAAGAAAACGGATTAAATGTGATAGAAACAGCTAAAAATGCACAAGAATTGGCTGAAATCATTATAAAAAAACATAAAAACGATGCATTCTATTTTTTCTGCGGAAATCTTAGAAGAAACGAATTACCAGAAATACTAAAAAAGGACAACATTACCTTTTCTGAGGTAAAAACATATAAAACCGAGCTAAAACCAAAGAAATTCGACCAAAAATGGGACGGAATTCTTTTTTTTAGCCCAAGTGGCGTTCAAAGTTATATTAAAGGAAATAATGTTAACGGAGACCTCCTTGTAGGCCTAAAAACTGTGGCAATTTGCATTGGCGAAACAACAGCAGCCGAAGCAAAAAACTACTTTAATGAAGTGATTGTTGCAAATAGTAGTTCAGTAGAAAGTGTCATTGCAAAGGCGGTAGCTACTTTAAAAAACAAGTAATAATGTCCCCTCGAGCGCAGTCGAGAGGTCAGTTAAAATAAAGAATTATTAATATAGTTCTCGACTGCGCTCGAACAGACAGATTGATATGAGCAAAACAATTAAAAACGAACTATTCTTAAGAGCCCTAAAAGGAGAAACAGTAGAGCGTCCACCTGTATGGATGATGCGTCAAGCTGGGCGCTATTTACCAGAATTCATGGAAATTAAAGCCAAGTACGATTTCTTTACGCGTTGCCAAACTCCTGAGTTAGCAAGTGAAATTACCGTACAGCCTATTAGACGTTACGGTATGGATGCCGCTATTTTATTTAGCGACATCTTAGTGATTCCTCAGGCCATGAATATCGAGGTAGAGATGAAACCAAACATTGGTCCTTGGTTGCCCAGCCCAATTCGTTCTCAAAAAGATTTAGATCGCGTCATCGTTCCAGACATTCACGAAACGCTGGGCTATGTCATGGATGCCATCAAAATGACCAAAGAGAAATTGAATGATGAAATTCCTTTGATCGGTTTTGCAGGAAGCCCTTGGACCATCTTATGTTATTGTGTGCAAGGACAGGGGTCAAAAAACTTTGATAAAGCCAAAGAATTTTGTTTTACACAACCGGTTGCTGCGCATACCCTTTTACAGCGTATTACAGATACCACCATAGCTTATTTAAAGGAAAAAGTAAAAGCGGGAGTGAATGCTGTTCAGGTGTTTGATAGTTGGGGAGGTATGTTATCTCCTGTAGATTATCAAGAATTTTCATGGCAATACATACAACAAATTATTGATGCTCTTAAAGACGAAGCGCCGGTGATTGCCTTTGGAAAAGGATGTTGGTTTGCGCTAGACACCATGGCAAAAAGTGGTGCTGCAGCATTAGGTGTAGATTGGACCTGTTCTGCTAGAAATGCACGTTATTTAACTGGCGGAAATATTACACTTCAAGGTAACTTTGATCCTACTAGATTATTTAGTCCGCCTGCCGAAATTAAAAAACAGGTAAAACAAATGATTGATGCTTTTGGTAAAGACCGATATATTGTAAATCTTGGTCATGGAATCTTACCAAACATCCCAATTGAGAATGCAGGTGCGTTTATTGAAGCCGTAAAAGAATACAGAGCAGACGTTTGAATATCTGGAGACGCATACGACAATTAAGTGTTGGAAAACTTTTCAAGTTGTCTCTTCTGTTCTTGTCGCGCCCATTATATATTCTGCCTACCATTCGTGCTACGCAAAGAGCCATGCATATTTGTGACGATTTATATGGAAGCTCGCATCATAAAAGCAATAAAGCCAATGCCTTTAGACATGCTTTATGGAATCTGCTTATCTGCCAATATGTGATGAAATATTCAAAAAACAAGCAAAAAAGTGTATTTTGGACGCAAAAAGTAGGTGATTTGTATGAAAAAGTCACACAAAATGAAATGTTAGAGGAAGCCATGGATGTACATAACAATACCATTGGCCGCATCTTCTTTTTGAATCATTTAGAGCAAAGTGAAGAAGAAATCATTAGGTTATTGAAAAAAAAGAGCGAAAATGCTCAAAAAATCAGTCGTATCGAAGAAACAAAGCAGTTTCAAAATATGTTGGTATATCTTGAGGAATAAAACAGTATCATGATTCAAAACATCATTCGCGGTATAAAAGCATACGCAGGTACTTTTAAACTTATTAGTACGCTAGGCTTATGGAAGTATTTTGCAATACCTATTGCAATTAGTGTCCTCACGGCAAGTCTTATTTTAGTGGCTGCTTGGGGATGGAGTGATAATATCGCCAATCTTTTAGACAAGCTCTGGATATGGGATTGGGGAGCAAATAGTTTTCATACCATTGCTGAAATTTTAGGGGGCATTATCATTGTAATCATTGGTTTGATTCTTTACAAACACATCATTATGGCATTGAGTGCTCCTTTTATGAGTCCGGTATCCCAAAAAATTGAACAGCATTTTTTAGGAGAAACACACACCCATAGAAACACTACAAATGCTTCTCAATTATGGCGAGGCATTCGAATTAATGTGCGTAACCTTGGTATGGAATTGCTTATTACTATTCCTTTACTACTTTTAAGTCTCATTCCATTATTAAATATTGTTAGTACTATACTCATTTTCTTAGTACAAGCCTATTATGCAGGTTTTGGTAATATGGACTACACCCTAGAACGCCATTTTACCTACAAAGAAAGTATCCGATTTGTAAAAAAACATCGAGGAAATGCCATAGGAAACGGCATCCCTTTTATAGCAATGCTTGTCATTCCCGTTATAGGTGTTATCTTAGTTTTACCGCTTTCGGTAACGGCCTCTACCACAGAAACCATTCGATTGATACAAGAAAAAAAATGAAATAAAATGTATCCTGCAAGGTATGAGGAGGCACGACGATCCTTGTAGGTATGATAAACTGGTCAATATGGAACCCAATAACAATTTAATTTTTCTTCGGAAATTTTAAAAACAAAACAAATTATGAAACTAGAGAAAATAGAAACAGGCAGTTCGTATCACATTTACAATCGTGGTATTAATGGCGTGGCTATTTTTAATACTGAAGAGAACAAGCGTTACTTTTTAAGTCTTCTTGGAAAATATTTAAAAGATAAAGTTTCAGTACTAGCATTTTGTTTGATGAAAAATCACTATCATTTTTTAGTCGAAATTACTGGAATAGAAAAAGAAGTGACCCAAGGGTTTTCAAATTTGTTTAATGCTTATGCTAAAGCATATAATAAACAAGAAAATAGAACTGGGATTTTATTTGAAAAACATTTTAAGAGAAAGCTAATTCAAGATGAAAAATATCTTTCAGAATTATTTATCTACATTCATAATAATCCAAAAGCTAATATGGAAACAGAAGCCTTTTCATCTTACACATACTATTTAAATGATGTTCAACCTACCTATTTCGGTTTAGAAAAGGATATTGTATTTAAATTATTTGATAGTATTGAAAACATGAAATTCGTTACATCTCAAAAAGCAGGATTAATTAACGAAGATTTCAACCTAGACCTACAAGGAGGTTTTTCAGAAAAAGAAAAACAAAACCTTGCAGGTCTTAACCAAGATTTAGAAACCCAGCAATAATGAAAGAACAATTTGTAACATATATCCGTAATCTTCAAAATACTATCACCACTCGATTAGAAGCTATTGATGGTGAGGCTATCTTTGAAGAAGACCTCTGGAAACGCCCAGAAGGCGGTGGTGGCCGAACCCGTGTTATTGAAAACGGTAGCGTCTTTGAAAAAGGAGGGGTTAACATAAGTGAAGTTCATGGAAAATTGCCTGAAAGTATGCAGCAGTATTTTGGTGTAAAAGATGCCGATTTTTTTGCTTGCGGACTCAGTTTAGTGTTACACCCTATAAACCCAATGGTGCCTACAGTACACGCTAATTGGCGCTATTTTGAAATGTACGACAAGCAAGGTACTATAGTAGACCAGTGGTTTGGTGGCGGACAAGACCTCACTCCCTATTATTTGTTTGAAGAAGATGCAAAGCACTTTCACCAAACCTGTAAAACGGCATGCGACAAACACAACCCAGCTTTTTATCCAAAATACAAGGCTCGTTGTGATGCATACTTTTACAATGCACATCGCAATGAAGGAAGAGGGATTGGCGGACTCTTTTTTGATTACTGTAAAATTTCCGAAGAAATGAACATGCAAGATTGGTACAACTTTGTCACTGAGGTAGGAAATAGTTTCTTAGATGCCTACGTACCTATTGTCGAAAAAAGAATGGATCTATCTTATACTAAAGCACAAAGAGATTGGCAGGAAGTGCGTCGCGGACGCTATGTAGAATTTAATTTAGTGCATGACAAAGGCACCTTGTTTGGTCTCAAAACCAACGGTCGCATTGAAAGTATTTTAATGAGTCTTCCACCCCATGTGCAATGGAAATACAACCACCAACCAGAAACTGGAAGTGAAGAGGAGAAATTAATAACTGTATTAAAACAACCCAAAGATTGGGTCTAAAAAGAAAGCAAAGAGTTTGATCCAATCGAGTCGAGAGGTCTCATTAAACTTTCTAAGATAAAAGAAGTTTCAACTACGCTTAAAAAAAAAGGATTATGATACTAAGAAGAAATAGAAGACTAAGAACCAACGAAGCTATGAGAAGCTTAGTTAGAGAAACCAATATTGCTCCAACCGACTTTATTGTACCTCTATTTGTGGTAGAAGGAACAGGCATTAAAGAAGAAATTGCTTCTATGCCTAACTACTATCGTTTTAGTCTTGACCTATTAAAAGCCGAAGTCAAAGAACTTTGGGCAATGGGCTTAAAAAGTATGCTGCTCTTTGTAAAAGTACCCGACGCATTAAAAGACAACAAAGGTACCGAAGCACTCAACCCAGAAGGACTCATGCAACGCGCTATTAAAACCGTGAAAGAAGTATGCCCAGAGATGCTGGTCATGACAGATGTGGCTATGGACCCTTATTCTAATTATGGTCATGATGGTATTGTAGCCGAAGGAGGCATTATAAACGATGCTACCAATGTCGTATTGGCAAAAATGGCGCTAAGCCATGCTCGGGCTGGCGCCGATATTGTAGCACCAAGCGACATGATGGATGGACGTATTTTCGACATCCGTTCTCTTCTTGAAACCGAAGGCTTTCACAATACTGGCATTATGAGTTATAGCGCCAAATATGCCTCTGCTTTTTACGGTCCGTTTAGAGATGCCTTAGACAGCGCTCCTGTGGACATTAAAAACGTACCCAAAGACAAGAAAACCTACCAAATGGACCCTGCCAATAGAGACGAAGCCATTAAAGAAACCTTAATGGACATCGAAGAAGGAGCAGACATTGTTATGGTAAAACCAGGGCTGTGCTATTTAGATATTGTACGTGATGTTAGAAATGTGGTAGATGTTCCTGTAGCAGTATATCAAGTGAGTGGAGAATATGCTATGCTAAAGGCAGCAGCAGAGAAAGGATGGCTAGATCACGATGCCGTGATGATGGAACAATTGTTGAGCATTAAAAGAGCAGGCGCACACATGATTGCAAGTTATTTTGCTAAAGACGCTGTTAAACTAATATCCTAAAACTATGAAAAGGTTCCTTTTTGCTAGTGTCCTAGCCATGATTACTTCCCTAAATGCAATTGCGCAGCAACCTGAAGCCATACAAATTACCGATCAAACCATCATCAAAGATATTGACGGGAACCAAATTTCTGTGAGTGATTTTACAATATTGATGAACAGCCAAGAATACACCATCGAACCCAGAAAAGAGGTAGATGGGTCATCATACATTCAGGTGGTTCAGCTTAGTAAAAGACAGTTGCAAAACAACGAAAAACTATCACAAAGAGCCGCAGAATTTAATGGTGGTACCCTTCCAAAATTTTACTTATTCGATTGGGACGACAATGTGATTAGCACCGAAAACACAAAAGGGAAAATTGTGGTATTTAATTTCTGGTTTACGGCTTGTCCGCCCTGCATTCAAGAGCTTCCAGAGTTAAACGAACTCTATGAAAAATACAAAGACAACCCAGACATTGTATTTGCAGCAGTTACCTTTGAACGTGCACCAAAAATCGAAAAATTTTTAAAGAAATTCGAGGTCAAATACCCTATTGTACCTCAGCAAGGAGGCTTTAGCCAAAAGGTTTCACGTGGCTCATACCCTACCAATGTAATTGTAAAAAGAGATGGCACCATTCAAGAATACATTACAGGTGGCATGAAAGGAATTGGCAAACAAATAGAGGCCGCTATTGAGGCAGCACTTTAATTTTTTTATCCCTTCGGAAATATGAGACAGCTACTATTTTTTTTATCCATTATCATTTCAGCAAACATGACAGCCCAACAAGACACTCCCAAAAAAGCATGGCTCGAAAAATGGGAAAATTCAAAAAATTACCTCATCGGGATTGCCGAGGCCATGCCAGAAGCACACTACGATTTTAAACCTACAGAACGCCAAATGAGTTTTAAAGAACAACTCATGCACATCAAAGGGAATATGGATTGGTTAAGTACAACCTACTTTACAGACACCGAATTTAAGCGTGAAAAAACAGCGCCACCAGCAACCAAAGCCAAAACCATAGCGCTTATCACAGCAGCATTTGATAACGCAAAAAATAAGATTGCTAGCATTTCCGAAGAAAGTCTCATAGAAACCGTTTCCTTTTTTGCGGGACCTAAGAGCAAAATTCAAATCTTAAATTTGTTGCAAGACCACGTTTCTCACCATAGAGGGCAAATCATTGTATATCTAAACCTTAAAGATGTGGAGCCTCCAAGTTTTGTAGGATGGTAAACTGCTTTTAGACACTTTGAGACTAATTTCATACCTTGCATAAAAACCAACAACAGCAATGACACTATTAATAGTTTACGCGATACTTTCTATTTTCTTTTCTTTTTTGTGTTCTATTCTAGAAGCAGCCTTATTAAGCTTTACACCTACATTTATTAAAATGAAAAAAGCCGAAGGCAAAGGATATGCTTCCACACTTAGCGCCCTAAAAAAAGACATAGACAAGCCACTTATTGCCATTCTTACCATCAACACCATTGCCCATACAGTGGGTGCTATTTTAGTAGGGGTTCAGGCAGAAAGTTTAGATTTTGATATTGATGTTTTTGGGATTAACATTGTTGGGATTGTTTCGGCAATTATGACCTTATTGATTCTTATTGTTTCAGAAATTATCCCTAAAACCATTGGCGCCACCTATTGGAAGAGCCTTGGTGGTTTTACAGCCATGGCTTTAAAAGCTATTATATTTCCGCTGAAATACACAGGTATTTTATGGTTGCTTACCCTTACTACAAAACTCATTGGAAAGTCGGCACATGTAAGTACCATGAGCCGTGAAGAGTTTATGGCAATCACCGATGCGGCAGAACAAGAAGGGGTTTTTGAAGAAAATGAAAGTGCGGTGATTAAAAATTTACTCGTTTTTAAATCCATACAAGCCAAAGATGTTATGACGCCGTTTCCTGTGGTGACTACAGAAAGCGAAGAAGTAACACTAAAAGCTTTTCGGGAGTCGAACAAAAACTTGCGCTTTTCAAGAATTCCGGTGTATAAAGACAAATCTCACAACATCACTGGCTTTGTATTAAAAGATGATATTCTAGAAGAAATTATCGAAGAACATGGCAACAAACAATTGAGCGATATCAAACGTGAAATGCACATGGTAGATGGCACCAAACCAATTCCAGAGTTGTTTGATACTTTTTTAAGTAACAGAGGCCATATTGCTTTGGTGGTTGACGAGTTTGGAAACACCATTGGAATTGTAACCATGGAAGACATTATAGAAACGCTGTTGGGCCTAGAAATCATGGACGAGAGCGATACTGTAGAAGACTTGCAATTACAAGCTAGAAAAAATTGGGAGCGCAGAGCAAAACGCATGGGTATTAAAACAGACGAAGAATCTTAACGGGTAACCTTTGGCGTTAGGTTTCTAAAGATCGTAGTAAGAAACTGCGCCACATCATAAGGTTTTAAGATAATATCATCCATTCCAGCTTCTATCATATTGGCACGCGCTTCTTCAATTTCTACAGCGGTTAGGGCAATGATAGGGATTAGTTTATTAAAACTTCTAATGGCTTTTGTAGCTTCTACCCCACCCATATTTGGCATATGAATGTCCATTAAAATAAGACCATAATTGTTTTGCTGTGTCATGGTAACAGCCTGTATTCCATCGTCGGCTAAACTCGTTGTAAAATTCTTAGCCTGCAGTATTTTTTGTGTGACTTTCTGGTTTATTTTATTATCGTCTACAATAAGAATGTGCACATTATCAAAAGAAGTCTCAGAATTCGCACTGCTATTCGAAACCACTTCAAAATCGGCTTCTAATTGCGAGATGTTTTCTTCTACATTGATAATAAATGAAAAGATAGATCCGCTACCAACTTCACTCTTTAATTGAATCTCACTATCGTGAATTGCCAATAATTTTTTAACAATAGGCAGCCCCAGACCAGTACCTTGATAGTTGTAATTATTACTTTCTACTTGAGAGAACTCCTCAAAGATGAGGTCTTGCTTTTCTTTCGGAATTCCGATTCCATTATCTTTTATAAAGAAATGAATGCGATAGGCGCCTTGCTTTGTTTTCTCAATAAATTTAACGACAATTTCTATGGTGCCATTCTCATTAAACTTCACGGCATTCCCTACCAAATTCATGAGTATTTGAGAAAGCTTTACAGAGTCTCCCAGTAAATTATCGGGTATGGCCTCATCAATAACCACATTCATTTTGTTGTTGTTTTGCTGCAAGCTAAAACTAAAGGAATCGGTGATGTTCTTGATGAGTAAACTCAGCTTAAAGGGTGACTTTTCGAGTTTCATTCCATTGGCATCTGCTTTATTAAGCGTAAGTACATCATTAATAAGTGCAAGAAGGTAATCTGCAGAAAACTTAAGCGATTTTAAATCTTCTTTATGTGTAGATAGTGCGGGATCATCTAACAAAATAGATGATAAACCAATCACTCCATACAATGGAGTTCTTAATTCATGACTTACGGTAGAAAAGAACTGTGTTTTCAATTTCGATAATCGTTCGGCTTCTTCTTTTGCTTGTATGAGTTCTCTATTTTTTATATTTAGCTTTTTTACATATTTCTTTCTACTCCTATACAGCATTAAAGCGGCCAAGGCTGCTAAAAAGAAAATAATAGAAATAGCAATAAATACAGCTGTGAGTTGATTTGATTTTTCTGTTAGTTTATCAGCTAGAAGTTGTTCGGTTTTTGCAGTATCTAATTCTTTTTGATACTGTTCTAATTTCAATCTAGCACTTGCTTCTTGCAATTGCTGATCTCTAATAATCTTGTTAAATTCAGTGTCAAATTCTCTTTCTTTTTTTAAACTACTAATAGCCCCAATACCATCCCCATTTTTCTCGTAAGCTTCTGCTAAAAATTGATGAGTCTCCGCGCTCTGTTTTAAAAAATTACCTTCAATAGACCGTTCTGCAGCATCTTTTAAAATAGTAATGGCTCTTTCATAGTTACTTCGCTGAATATGGTATTGACCTCTTAAAATATCAAGATTTATACTATACAAAGGGTGTAAGTCTTGATGAGCATCAACAATTTTCTTGCTCTTATTTAAAAAAGGAAGCGCGTTTCTAGAATCATTTTGCTTTATATACACCCAAGCAATATTCATGTATTGAGCCAATTTGCCTCTTTCAGACTTTCCTCCACGGGTATTAATTTCGAGACTTTTTTCAAAATTTTCTCTGGCTAGATCCAGCGGACCGCCAACCTCCATATAGACATTTCCAATATCGTTATATGCCACTCCAATTAGTGTGTCTTGCTTAGTGAGTTTTGCATACTCTAATGATTTTCTGTAATACGACAAGCTATTTGCCGTGTCTTTCATACGTAAGTAAATAGACCCAAGCCTTAGATTTCCTGTATGTGCAAAATAATAATCTTCATGCTTTAAGGCTTCTTCTACAATAAAAGAACTTGTAGTAATAGCTTTCTCATAATTGTAAGCATAGGCTTCTTCAAATGAATTATTCAGAAGAACTGTTAAACTATCTAGAGAAATGGTTCTTTCTTGCGCTTGGATGCCTGCCATATACAGCGTTAGCATCACACATAAAAAAGTTTTTTTTAAGTTACGCATGTGAAGAAAGATTGATTATAACAAACTTAACCAATCTTTCCTACAAATCAAACGATACTATCATTTCTTAGTTAATAGCAACTACACAAATCTGTATATTTGTGTATGGATTGCTATCACCTAGAAACCCCCATTGGAATACTAGAAATAAAAGGAGATACCACTGGGCTTGCTTCGGTAGTATTTCTTGAGGGTGCTTCGGAAATTTTAAACAACCCTATTCCGTTAGTCCTTCAAGATGTTGTAAGTCAATTACAAGAATATTTTGCTGGCAATCGAACCACATTCGATCTCATTTTAAAGCCCCAAGGAACCGAATTTCAGAAAAAAGTCTGGCAACAACTCACCACCATTCCTTTCGGAAAAACGGTATCGTATCAAAAAATGGCAAACAATTTAGGAGATCCAAAAGTAATTCGTGCTGCTGCATCTGCCAATGGGAAAAATCCTATTAGTATAATTGTACCTTGTCATAGAGTAATTGGTAGTGATGGCTCGTTAACGGGCTATGCTGGCGGACTGCATCGAAAAAAATGGTTGCTCGCACACGAAAGTCCGGTAACACAAGGAAGTTTATTTTAAACACAATAGAATGAAATACATCAAAAGATTTTTAAAAGGATTTGTTGGACTATTGGCACTACTCATTGCAATCGCCTACCTTACCGATCACGAGTATATTTTAAAAGGGGTAAAAGTTGTATATCTTACTGGACACACTACCGCCTATATCGACGACGCCGTTCACTTTGAAAACGACACCATTGCAGCGAGCTCTAAACCAACACCTTGGCCGCTTCATAAAGCATACAACACGCCCAAAGAAACCAAACGCCTCCAACAAACCCACAAGGCATTAGGTACTGTAGCGTTTCTACTCATAAAAAATGATAGTATTGTCTTCGAAAACTATGCAGAAGGATACGGCACTAGCTCTCAAACCAACTCTTTCTCCATGGCAAAAAGTGTAACAACCGCCTTGTTAGGAAAAGCAATAAAAGACGGCTATATAAGCTCTCTAGAACAACCCGTAAGAGATTTTTATCCGTCTTTTGATAATCACCAACTTACGGTAGGAGATTTGTCTTCTATGGCTTCTGGATTAAATTGGGAAGAATCTTACACCTCTCCATTTAGCATTACAGCGCGCTCTTATTACGATGATAATTTAGCAGAGACCATTCTCGGACTAGAAGTAACAGAAACTCCTGGAAAAGCGTTCAAATACCTTAGTGGGAACACCCAATTACTAGGTATGGTCATAGAAAAGGCTTCGGGGAAGAAAATTTCAGCATACCTTCAAGAATCCTTTTTTGAACCCATGGGCTTTGAACAACCTGCTCTTTGGCAAGTAGACGATGCAGAAAACAGATTGGCAAAAACCTATTGTTGTATTGGAAGTAACGCTAGAGATTTTGCACGTTTTGGGAAGCTTTTTAAAGACTTCGGAAATTTTAATGGGACACAACTCTTAGACAGCTCATTTGTAAAAAAGGCTATTGTTCCTCGCTTTGAAGAAAGTCCAGAATATGGATACGGTTTTTGGCTTAGCAATCACCTAGACAAAGAGGTCTTTGTGATGCGGGGTATTTTAGGGCAATATGTCATTACCATTCCTGAAGACGACCTCATTATTGTAAGATTTGGACACCAAAGAGGCAAAAGATTTGGAAAACCTTTTACCGATGATTTTTATGTTTATCTTGAAGAAGCGTATGCAATGTTAGACGATGCAGACTTGTAATAAAAATAGTTTTCATTCGTCATTTTGTCAAACCAACACAAAATCTCATGAAAAAAATTAGCTTCTTCGCAGCTTTTCTATTAAGCTGTTTTATTACAACCGCACAAGAAAACAAAAACTACGATTTTGAAATATTAGAAGATGATTTTGCCAAATCATGGTATACCATGGGAGATGGCGATCATGAAGTTGTTCTAGACAATACTACTGTTCAAAATGGCAAAAATGCAATAAAAATAACTTCAAAAGATGCTGGAGATTCTTTTAAAGCCATTGGATTTAATATCCCTGCGACATTTGGAGGAAAAAAAATAAAACTGACAGGATACATTAAAACCGAGGATGTAGAAAAACATGCTGGACTCTGGATGCGTATTGATCCAGGTGTAGCCTTCGACAACATGAATAGTAGACCTGTAAAAGGAACTACAGAATGGAAAAAATATGAGATAGAACTAACCCATAATGAAGAAGCTGCAGAAAAAATCGTTGTGGGGGGGCTCATCTCTGGAAGTGGTACCATGTGGATCGACAATTTAGAACTTACAATAGATGGAAAACCTATTGAAAAAGCAGCTCCAAAAAAACTCACCATTCCACAACAAGATCAAGAATTTGATGCTGGATCTAACATTTCCCTAAGCACATTAAACAACCAAGAACTTGAAAATGCCACTGTGCTCGGAAAAGTATGGGGTTTCCTAAAATACCATCACCCTGCTATTGCTTCCGGAAATTACAATTGGGATTATGAACTCTTTAGAGTGTTAACACCAATTATTTATGCAAAAAGTGCGGCAGAAAGAGATGAAAAAATCATGGCGTGGATTGCAAAATATCCTCCTGTAGAAACGTGTAAAAAGTGTAAAGAAACAGATTTGGACGCCATCTTAAGACCCGACCACCGTTGGATGAAAGAGAATAATATAGCTAGTGAATTAAGCTCTGTTCTAGAAAACATATACGCCAACAGACATCAAGGAAAACAATACTATTTAAATGTGCATCCTGGCGTGGGTAATCCAAAATTTGACCATGAGGATGCCTACAGCGACATGACCTATCCAGATAGTGGTTTTAGATTACTCGCTGCATATAGGTTATGGAACATTGTACATTACTTCTCTCCAAACAAACACATCACCGATACAGACTGGAATGATGTACTAGCAAAACACATCCCAGCTTTTATAGCTGCCAAAGATGAGTTAGCCTATGAAATTGCTGCAGTACAACTTATTGCAGAAATGAAAGATACCCATTCTAATTTATGGAGAGGAAGTGATAAATTAAGAGCTTCTAGAGGTGAAAAATATCCTCCTGTACATCTCACTTTCATAGCAGATCAATTGGTGGTTAAAGACTTTTACAATGCCGATATGGAAAACACATCGGTAGTTGCCGTTGGGGATGTCATAACACATATAAAAGGAAAGAAAGTTTCAGAAATTATTGAAGAGCAACTTCCCTATTACCCAGCCTCTAATAGACCCTCTCAATTAAGGGATTTAGCACACAACATTTTAAAATCTAATGACGATAGTGTTTCTATTAGGGTTCAAAATAAGACTGGTGTAAAAGAAGTATCTCTTCCTATGTATGATAGCAAAGACCTCAGCTTATACAATTGGTATAGAGTCCCAGAAGGCAAATCTTATAAAAAACTAGATCACAACATTGGGTATGTAACTTTGGCTAATATTACGAATGATGATCCTTCACAAATAAAAAAAGAATTTGAAAATGCATCTGGATTAATTATTGACATAAGAAACTATCCCTCTGCTTTTATGCCTTTTGCATTAGGAAGCTTTATTGCTCCAAAAAACTCAGAATTTGTAAAATTCACTACACTCAACTTAAATAACCCTGGAGAATTTACTTTTGGAAAAACATTGTCTACAGGATCTGGTGCTACACCAACATTTAAAGGCCCTGTCATTGTAATTGTAAATGAATTAAGTCAAAGTCAGGCAGAATATACTGCCATGGCTTTTAGGGCTGCTCCTAACACTAAAGTTATTGGTAGCACAACCGCTGGAGCAGATGGTAATGTATCTACCATAGCATTACCAGGAGGTATGTCTACAATGATTAGCGGTATAGGCGTATATTATCCAGATGGATCTCCTACCCAACGTATTGGTATCGTTCCAGATATTGAGGTAAAACCAACTGTAAAAGGTATACGAGAAGGTAGAGATGAGTTATTAGAAAAAGCAATAGCACTTATTTTAAACTCACAATTAACGCCTATCAAAAAATAATGTTGTAGTTTTAGGTGCGACTCCCCGTCTATTTCAATCATGATAAAACGTTTACAACTAGAGCATATCCTTTTCTTGGATATTGAAACCGTACCTCAACACAAAGAATACAAAACGCTAGATGAAACCACAAAGCTACTTTGGGAGGCTAAAACAAAATACCAACGTAAAGAAGATTTTACTCCAGAAGAATTCTATGACCGTGCAGGAATTTGGGCCGAATTTGGCAAAATAGTCTGTATTTCTGTAGGGTATTTTAAGATGAAAGGCGATATCAGAAACTTTCGTGTTACCAGCTTTCATGGTGAAGAAATTGATATTCTAATAGGCTTTAAGAACTTGCTTGAAACTCATTTCAACAGACCTCATCATCTTTTGTGCGCGCATAACGGAAAAGAATTTGACTTTCCATACATGGCACGCCGAATGGTGATTCATGGGATTGATTTACCGTTTAAGCTAAATTTATTTGGTAAAAAACCATGGGAAGTACCTCATATTGATACTCTTGAACTCTGGAAATTTGGTGACTATAAAACATTTACCTCACTCAAATTAATGGCGCATGTCTTAGGAATTCCATCGCCCAAAGATGATATTGATGGAAGTGAGGTAAGAGACGTATTCTATGAAGAAGAAAACATTGATCGCATTATTACCTATTGCGAAAAAGACACCATTACAGTGGCTCAAATATTTCTAAAACTTCGAAATGAAGAACCATTAGTGGAAGATGAAATTCTTTCTGTATAAGAAAAGCCCGACTCTTATTGAATCGGGCTTTTGTTTTTGGAATCTAATATTTCCGAAGGTATTCTTATTCTTTTACAAAACGTTCTGTAAACAATTGTTCACCAGCATTCACTTGTAAAATATAGACACCACTGGGTAACATTGAAACATCAATAGTTGCGCTGAAATTTCCTTCTAAAACTACTTGTCCTGTAATTGCAAATACAGTATATCCTGTAGCATTAACACCTGTAAGACCAATGTTTAATGCAGTTTCTGCTGGGTTAGGATAGATCGTAAAAGCATTTTGTAACGGAGGACTATCATTTCCTAAAGTATCAGATTGCGTGCTGTTGCTTTGTGTACCACACGGACCTAAATTTGTCCAGCCTGTTGCTGTACGTTCAAATAAATTTCCATTATAAGTTACTCTATCACCAGGCACATATGTTGTTCCGCTATTCCAAGGAGCAACACCTGCGCAAGGGTCTAAGTTGACTGAGGTTGTAACTCTAAAATTATCTACAGCAATATCTGCTTGCCAAGTACTACCCGTAAGTCTATTTAAACGTAACTGAACACTTGCTCCAGCATACGCAGAAAGATCTACATTTTCTTCTTCCCAGCTGTTTCCTTGGTTTCCAGTTTTGGTCCAAATGGTATTCCAAGTTGCCCCATTATCAGCACTTGCTTGTAGAGTAATACTACCCATATCTGCAGCTCCATACATGTGATAATTAAAGATAGCATAAGCTTGTGTTTCTCCACTTAAATCAAAACATGGAGAATTTAGAATGGCTCTCTTATTTGGATATCCTACGTTGTTTCCAGAAGCTTCTACATACATATACCATGTTCCATTAACTGCACCACTAGGACCTGTATTACTTGAAGGAGTACCTGCTGAGTCACTTGTCCAGTCAATATCATCTCCAGAGCTTGTGTTAGACCATGCACCTAATCCGCTCTCAAAGCTTTCACCATAAGGTAAGGCCGAAATACCTCCTGTACATCCTCCTGTGGCACCTCCTGTGGTAGTAATGGTTCTTGTATTACTGTATCCAGAAACATTCCCTGCTGCATCTTTTGCACGAACTCTAAAAGAATAGGTGGTTGCTTCGGTTAAACCAGTAACGTTTGCTGAGGTTCCTGTTACAGTTCCTAGAACTGTTGTTCCCTGGTATACATCATACCCAGTAACTGCAACATTATCATTTGAAGCTGTCCAATTTAAAGTAACGGTAGTATCTCCAATATTTGAAGCCGTTAAATTGGTTGGATTCGTAGGTGCTTGTGTGTCTGCAGAAGCAGCTGTTAAATTCACTGTATAATCTTCAACTTCTCCATACGTAAAAGTCTCACAAGATGTTGGAATGCCATTATATTTCATAGAAACACGCATTCTAGTGGCTCCTATTGTAGTTCCAGATGGTACTGTAAATGTTCCGCTATTTGGCGTGTCGGTAGAAGCAGCTTTAGACCAAACCAATTCTCCTCCATCTAAAAAGTCTCCATCTTTATTATAATCTATCCAAACCGCATATCCTTCGGCATATACCGTTCCTGTCCAAGTAGGTGTTACTGTTATTGTATACCCTGTACCTTGTTCAAGTGTTGTAGAAATACTAGTAAAATCTGAATAAAACTGAGCGCCACTAGGGTTATTAATGGTGTTTAATTGTACTCTAGAAATGTATTCGTCATTGGTGTTACTACTTGCAGAATCACAATAAGTAATTCCTTGTACGGCAGTAGTTACATTTACTGTATTACTATATCCAGAAACGTTCCCTGCTGCATCTTTTGCTCTTACTCTAAACGAGTATGCAGTTGAAGCCGATAATCCTGTTACCGTATGATTGGTTCCACTAACAGTGGCAACAACAGTACTTCCTTGATAGACATCATACCCTGTTACGCCAACATTATCTGTTGCTACATTCCAGTTAAGCACTACCGAACTACTCGTAACTCCAGAAGCTGCTAAAGAAGTTGGTGTAGATGGAGCTTCTGTATCTGCTACAGAAGAACCTAAACCGGTTACCACTAAACTAAATGCCTGACTTCCGCTGCTTAAAGATCCTTTATGGGTTACAGTTACTGTATACGTTCCTGAGGCATTGGCAACATCAACACGCTCATAATTATCTTTTGTATTATCGCCTTTTCCGTTGGTAGTGACACCCGTCAATCTCCATGGGCTATAACTCGCACCACTTTTTGTAACACGGACATCTAAATCGTTCACTAAAGAAGGTGTTGAAGAGTTTGTGCCATTGTTAACAGCTCCTGCAACATCGGTCCAAGAAATAGAAGCTAGTAAATCATTCACTCCATCAGAAGTTACTTGAACGCTGTAGGTTTGTCCAGAACTTAGCACCACCTCTTCTATCTTAGAAGCTCCTCCATTATTCGATATTGCCTCAGCTGCACGTTTTGCATTTAATAAACCCCAACCATATACTGCATCTGGTCCGTTAGGCCCTGCGTCGTCTGCTGTATGTAAGGCAATTCCCTTTAAGGTAGCAGAACGCATAAAGTTTCCATTTAAATTGTTATAGTGTTCTTGTAATAACAACAAGGAACCGGAAACATTTGGAGATGCCATAGACGTTCCTGTGATACTATTGTAAGCTGTGTTGCTATTGTGGTAAGTTGAATACACGCCTGTTCCATTTCCTGTAATATCAGGTTTGATACGGTAATCGTCTGTTGGTCCTTCACTACTAGAGCTGTTAATAGAAACACTTATTAAATCACCATTGTTAGCAACATTAGCATCTTGTGCATTGGCAACCACTAAATTATTTTTTGAAGTAGCATGTCCAGTCAATTTATCATATGAAGAGTTTCCCGCTAATGGATTTCCATTATACGAATTTTGATTCCCATCATTCCCGGCAGCAACCACCATTAAATAATACGGAGCATTGTACATTACATTATCCCAATCTCTTGAATCTTGAATGTAAGCCCCAAAATATTGATCTGGAACTAAATCACTTCTATATCCATAACTGTGATTTGAAACTAGCATTCCATTTGCTGCTTCTGTAGTTGCTTCAGAAACATCATTGTTCCACATAGCACCGCGTACTTTAGAACGAGGAGCCATTCCTTTTGCAGCTGCAGTTACACCAGAGGCTGTGATGGTTCCTGTTACGTGAGCGGCGTGAAAGTTAAGTTGTGTACCTCCCTCTGAAGCAGCATCAATAATAGTAACTCTATTACTACCACCAGCACCATCGTATTCTTGATGTGATACACGAGCGTGACCACCATCCCATACATTGGCAGTCATATCTTGACCATCGAGGTCTAAGCCTAAGCTTCCTCCTATATTAAGATGATTTGTTCTTGTAGATCTTGCAGCAGCTACATTAAAAGTTCTGTAATAAATTGGACTGCCATCGTCGGCAAAGCGTTGTAATTCTGCAACACCTCCATCATCTAAAGTGAATCGAACAGGAATGTTTTGAGAAAGTGCTAGCTGCACTGCTTCCTGTTTTTCGATTTGATAGCGCTCACTAAATGTTTCTGCTAGTGTGTTTAATGCTGAAATATTAGAATTACTCCTAATGACTTGGCGCTCTGCTTGATTTTGAGCAGACAGCGATCCTACGATAAGAAATAGCGCCGAAAGTAATGTTACATAAAATTGAGTAGTGTTTTGTTTCATTTTACTTTTTGTTAGAGGTTAATTAATGTTGGTTTATTTAAACCGATGAAAACCAATATGATTTTCAAAAAAAATGTCATGAAGAACAGTGTTTTTACACATTGCTTTTCATGACAGGTTTACTGTATGAATATTTCCACTATAAAATGATACTATAGTGCTGGATATGGTATTTAGAAGCGGTGGTTGCTTCACATTTCTTTTTTCATCTCTACTGTATTGTGGTTTAGAAATAGATTTAGAGAACAACCAAAAAACTAATGATTTATTAGTTTTTTTCATAATTACTATGTTTTTTATTGCGATTAGTGATTATTTTTAATTTTATGATAGCGAATTAACAAAAAAATTACGAATATTCTATTCTGTTTTTGACGCTATTTTATGTTTTTATTAACAATCTTTTTCGTACAGCGGGATTCCGTTGTTATTTTTAAGTGTAAAAACTCCATTTGAATACGTAACTTTTCACAGCTCATCTTATACCAATAAACCAGCAACATATTGATCGACAGTTATGTATATAAAAAAGCCCGATTCTTAATGAATCGGGCTTTAATTTTGATATCTAATATTTCCGAAGAAATAAAAGCGCTACTTATTCTTTAATGAAACGTTTTACAAAAGTTTCAGTTTCTGTAGCCACCTCAATTAAGTACATTCCTGCTTGCAATGAAGCAACATCTACTGTATTTGTATACGCTCCTTGAGCTACAACTTGTCCTGTAATTGTGTATACTTTATATGAAGTTCCAGCACTTAACATATCTACATTTAGTACGTTTCCGCTTACTGGGTTTGGATAAATAGACAGTGCATTTTCAGATACTGAAATACCTTCTCTTGCTCCACTTCCAATGACTACGGTATAATCTTCTACTTCACCATATTGGAATGACTCACAAGCAGTTGGCACACCATTGTACTTCATAGATACACGCATACGTGTTGGTCCAGCAGAAGCTCCAGAAGGTACAGAGAATGTACCCGATACTGGTGTTGCTTGTGTAGGATTTCTTGTAAACACAGTTTCACCTGCATCACCAAAGTCTCCATCTCTGTTCCAATCTACAAATACTGCATACCCCTCATTGTATAAGGTTCCTGTCCACTCTGGTGTAATAGTAATGGTATTACTAGCTCCTAGGTTAGTAGATAAGTTAGTAAAGTCTCCATATCCTCCAGAAGAAGCACCTGTAGCATTGTTAATGCTTCCTATTTGAACACGCTGAATGAACTCATCATTTGTGTTATTTCCATTAGAACCACAGTATCCTGTTGGAGGTGTTGGGTCTCCTCCACCTGTTGAAGCAGAAATAGTAATATTGTCAATTGCAATATCTGCTTGCCACGTTGAACCGGTAAGTCTGTTAAAACGAAGTCTCATATCACCACCGGCATAGGTACTTAAGTCTACAGTAGCTTCAAGCCAGCTATTTCCTTGATTACCTGTTTCACTCCAAACTGTTGCCCATGAAGATCCATCTGTACTTGCTTCAAGAGCAATAGACCCCATATCGGCAGCACCATACATATGATAGTTAAATGTCATAGATGCAGAAGTTTCACCGTTTAGATCAAAACATGGTGAATTGATAATGGCACGTTTGTTTGGATACCCAGTACCGTTTCCAGAAGCTTCTACATAAATATATCCACTTCCTGCTACAGCACTAGAAGGACCTGTACTACCAGATGGAGTAGATCCTGTTCTACGCTCCCAGTCTATATCATCTCCTGAAGTTGCATTTGTCCAATCTCCTAAAGCACTTTCAAAACTTTGTGCGTAAGGTGCTGTAACGGCACTTGTACAAGAAGTACCACCGCCACCACCGGTAGAAGTTGAAAGACTAATATTATCTAATGCAATATCTGCTTGCCACGTTGAACCCGTTGTTCTGTTAAAACGTAACTGTAAGTTTCCACCAGCATAAGAGGCTAAATTAATGCTTTCATCATTCCAAATATCACCTTGATTTCCTGTTTGTGAGAATACTGTAGTCCAGTTAGCTCCATCAGAACTAGCTTCAACAAGGATTGTTCCCATATCTGCAGCTCCAAACATGTGGTAGCTAAAATCAAAAGTTGCAACGGTTGCTGCACTTAAATCAAAACAAGGTGAGCTTAAAATTGCTTGCTTGTTAGGATACCCTGTTCCATTTCCAGAAGCTTCTACATAAACATATGCAGATCCAGCAGCACCACTAGATGGTCCTGTGTTTCCAGATGGAGTAGTTCCTGTTCTACGCTCCCAATTGATGTCGTCATCTGTGTTGTTTGTCCAAGCACCTAAGTTAGATTCGAAACTCTCTCCGTAAGGGAAATTGCTAATGGTTGATGCACAAGCTGTCTGACAAGGCGCACATGATGATCCACCACAGTCTACACCTGTTTCGTCTCCATTCTGAACACCATCGTTACAGGTTGGTGTTGGAACAGCGCCACACTTACTAGATAAAGCAAGTACTCTTCTTGAACCTCCTGGTAATAGTTGTGCGCGCATTCTGTCTACCTGACCTTGTGAAAATAAATTCATACAAGAATCATCACTGTAATCCATATAGTTTTGTACCATGTCTACAGATCCACAAGAAACATGACCAATGTTACATCCACCGTTTGAAGCATCAGACTCTGGAGTATCACTTACAAAATCATCGGCACCACATGGACCATCTCCCCAAATATGACGTAAGTTTAAGTAGTGACCTACTTCATGCGTCGTTGTTCTTCCTAAATCGAAAGGAGCAGATACTGCACCTACTCTACCAAAATAGTTATGACCCATTACAACACCATCTGTATCTGCTGGTCCACCAGGAAACTGTGCAAAACCTAAAAGGCCTTGTCCATTACTTCTAATTAGTTGAGGTACTGTCCACATGTTTAAATACTCAGAAGTATCCCAAGGACTAATTCCGCCTTGAGCATCTTTCTTCATGTTATTAGTACTTTGTACCCATTGTACTTGGGTAGAGGCTCTTCTTCTAATTCCTGTTGTAGCGTTTCCATTTGGATCAATGGTTGCCAAACAAAACTCTATTTGGGAATCAGCAGCTTGAGACCAAACATTGTCTGCATCTGCATTGGTTCTTCTAAAATCTTCATTTAATACATCTAATTGCGACTGTATTTGTGCAAGACTAATATTAGAAGCGTCATTGTTGTGAATTACGTTAACTACAACAGGGATTGTAATAATGTCACCATTAACAGATCTATTTTGTTCAATAGCAGCAACCATTAATTGCGTATTGTTTTCAATTTGCTGCATACGTAGTTCCAAGGTAGGATCTAATTGTAGGTTTCGTTCTAGGTCATCCATAACAGCACAAGATCTTTCTTGAGCTTGCATGGTTACAGACCCCATAAAAACTAGGGCTAGTAGGGTAAAAATTCTTTTCATTTAAAGGAGATTTTTGAGTTAGTACTAAAGTTTTTGTTAAAATCCTGAGCAATTAACAAAATTAAATGCAATAAATCAACAGAAAATCGTTAAAAATTAAGAAAAATTAACATTATTTTTCCTACAAATAACTGACCGTGAGGCTAATGTGTTGTGATTGTTGATTTTGCAAGGTATTTAAGTACCTTTGAATAAAATGGCCTCGAAAAAAATACTTGACATATCAGATTTCACCATTTCTTTTGGAAAAAAGAATGTTGCCAAACCCGTAATTCATGGCATTGATTTTTCACTATATGAAAATGAAATTCTAGGCATTGTAGGAGAATCTGGTAGTGGCAAATCTGTTACCTCAAAAGCTATTATGGGCTTACTTCCTAAAAAAAATACCCATATTGATGGCAGCATTACATTTGAAGACAAATCATTACTTTCTCTAAGACCTAAAGAACTTTCTAGCGTTAGAGGAAATGAGATCGCCATGATTTTTCAAGAACCTATGAGTGCTTTAAACCCTTCTCTAACCTGTGGTTTTCAGGTTGCTGAAATTTTAACGGTTCACCATGCTTTTAAAATTTCCGAAGTAAAAAAAGAAGTCATTCAACTTTTTGAAAAAGTAAAACTCCCGAGACCTCATGAAATTTTTACAAGCTATCCGCACCAAATAAGCGGCGGACAAATGCAACGTGTCATGATTGCTATGGCCATTGCTTGTAAGCCAAAAATTTTAATTGCCGACGAACCTACTACTGCACTTGATGTTACGGTGCAAAAAGAGATTTTAGAACTACTCAAGAACCTCCAAAAAGAAACAGGAATGAGTATGTTATTTATCTCTCATGACCTAGGCTTGGTATCTGAAATTGCAGACAGAGTTTTGGTAATGTACCAAGGCAATATTGTAGAAGAAGGATCGGTGACAGACATCTTTAAAAACCCAAAAGAGCACTACACTAAAGCCTTACTCGCTTCCAGACCCACATTAGGGATTCGCTACAAAACCCTACCTACCATTGCATCCATTGCCGATGAAAGTTTTACTAAAGAAATCATCACTTCACAAGAACGAGCGCAAAACCACCAAAAAATATATACCAAGACACCTTTGCTTCAAGTTCAAAATGTGGAAAAATCATATATCTCCAAGATGGGGCTGTTTGGGAAAAAACAAGAGGTAAAAGCCGTAAACAATGTGAGTTTTGAAGTCTTTGAAGGAGAAACACTAGGGTTGGTAGGCGAATCTGGTTGTGGAAAATCTACCCTTGGAAAAGTAATTCTCCAACTAGAAAAGGCTACCAAAGGAACCATTCTATATCGAGGAAAAGACATTACTTGTCTTCAACGTAAGGAGCTTAGAGTGCTCCGAAAAGAAATCCAACTTATTTTTCAAGATCCTTATTCTTCGCTGCACCCACGAAAAATTATTGGTGAAGCCCTCGTAGAACCTATGGAGGTGCACAATATTGGAAATTCAAAAAAAGAAAGAAAGGACAAGGCAATTTCATTGCTAGAGCGTGTTGGCCTTGATGCTAGCTATTTTCATCGATATCCGCATGAACTTTCTGGTGGGCAACGACAACGCATCGGAATTGCTCGAACCATTGCTATGGAGCCCAAACTGGTAATTTGTGATGAAAGTGTATCGGCACTAGATATTTCGGTGCAAGCACAAGTGCTCAACTTATTAAATGAGCTCAAAGACGATTTCGAATTTACCTACATCTTTATTTCTCACGATCTTGCTGTGGTAAAATACATGGCAGACCAATTGTTAGTCATGAACGCCGGAGCTATTGAAGAATTAGGAGATGCAGACGAAATTTATGCCAACCCAGTAAAAGAATACACCAAAAGACTTATTGATGCGATTCCTAAGGGGATATAACTAAAAGCTACAAAGTTGCAAAGAAGCAGAGAGGCAAAGTTCAAGAAGTATTCTATTTGTAATTTCTGAGATGCTATCATGAGCTTGTTTGTGAGATTCCTCTATAAATTGTCTTTTAGAGCCGTTAAGCATCTATATTTTTTCTTCTGTACATGAGGTATCCTTTTTGGACGTGAGCTTGTTGTGAGATTCCTGCCTGCGCAGGAATAAAAAAGCCCGTTCAAACCTCACAATGAACGGGCTGTACCTTATCTGTATCGTAGTCAGATTCGGGGGTAATTATCTTTTTTAACTCAATTCAATAAAAAAACTTTCTTTGCAATGAAGAAAACGTTCTTTACTAACGTAACGGTTTCTTTTGTACTCTGTAATACCTTTTGCATAGTAGGTTATTCATTTTCTTTGGGATTGTAAACATACATAAGAGAAAAAGAATTAAACGATTAAAAACATTTATTTTCGATGAAATACACAAAATTTTAACATTTTACGACCTGCTTTATGTGTATTTAATCGATTAAATGCTGTTTTTACTGAATATTTCGGCGTGAGAAAATTCAACACTGTTAAATAATAGAAATTATCCCTTTTTTAGAGGTTTGGTAGAAAGTACGTGTTGTGTTGCGTAGTAGTTACGACCATAGTTAGAGCGTTTATCTTCTCCTAGGCGTTTTGCAACTTGGTTGGTCATTTTAATAACAAAGGCTTCTTCTGCATTGGGGAAAGAAAGATCTCTCCCATCATAATCAATTTTTTGTCCGCGATGCGAGTGATCTCTTTTTCGATCTAGGTAATCATCGGTTTCATACAATTCGTTATAGCAGTGTATAAGCTCATGAGAAAACAAGGCTACTGCCGAATTGGTGCCTTTATTTCTTCGAAACCAGCGCTTTTTATGATTCTTTCTAAATACAGCCCCATGGGTATCTTGAAACATCACGGTATTAGCGCTCGGACTATACGCGTTTCTATTTCCATGAATGATGGTTATATTATTCGCGGTATCGGCTACCAAAACATCGATAATATCGACACGTTTGGTAACACCATCATCTTCATAGGTTATTGTAAGCGCACTTGTTTTGTATAAATAATCGATGGCTATGAGTGTGTTTCTTAGAAATCGATCGTCAATAGTAGTGTAATCCCTATCGGGGACATAGTGGTATTCGGTATAGGTATTTTTAAGAGACCTTATGCGCATTAGAAGATCATTTCTGGAATATCTCCTTCAATAATAAGATCACCTTCGGTAGCTTCTTGTATTTCTGAAATGCTAACACCCGGAGCTCTTTCCAGTAATTTAAACTTCCCGTTTACAATTTCTAAAACGGCGAGGTTACTGACAATCTTCTTTACGCAATTCACACCCGTTAAAGGCAAGCTACATTGTTTTAATAATTTAGACTGTCCAGCTCTGTTAGTATGCATCATCGCTACAATGATATTGTCTGCACTAGCCACTAAGTCCATTGCGCCGCCCATTCCTTTTACCATCTTACCTGGAATTTTCCAATTGGCGATATCTCCATTTTGAGCTACCTCCATGGCGCCTAAAATAGTAAGATCTACATGTTGCCCACGAATCATAGAAAAACTCGTAGCGCTGTCGAAATACGAGGCTCCTTTAAGGGCGGTAATGGTTTGCTTTCCGGCATTGATAAGATCGGCATCTTCTTCGCCTTCAAAAGGGAAAGGCCCCATACCCAAAATACCATTCTCACTCTGGAATTCAACTTCTATATCGTCTCGCACAAAATTGGCTACCAAAGTCGGAATCCCGATACCAAGGTTTACATAATATCCGTCTTGCACCTCTTGGGCAATGCGTTGTGCTATTTGTTTTTTATCTAACATACTTTCTGATGTGACAATTTAAAAAATTAACAGTCAAATTTAGGTCTAGACTACATTCGACCTTACAAAAATCTATCTTCTTCTTATCCTATATTTGTTAAATAGGTTAGCAGATTTATATTCATATAACCAAGCGAACATTGGTAAAGTAAACGTTACTGTTGCTATTAAACCTACATAAAAAAGTAAAAATGAAGTTAACAAGGCACTTGCTATTATTGCTAAGTAGATCATTTTCATGTCTACAACAGCTTTAATTTTATTAACGTGTTTGTTTTCAATTTTACCACATTTCATACAATTTACCTTTACCTCATCACCCATTGCTTCTTGCAAAAGGCCCCTATCTGTAAACTTTGGTTTAAAATTATTTGTCTCTTTACAGCTTCCTCAATTAAATGTAAGCTTCATATCATTTCTGTCTCACCGTTCTTTGTTCAATGCGCTTTTCGTATTTCTCACCTTGGAAAATGCGTTGTACAAAAATACCAGGAATATGAATCTCATTTGGATCTAACTCCCCGGCAGGTACTAGTTCTTCTACCTCAGCCACAGTGATTTTTCCTGCGCCGCACATGTTTGGGTTGAAATTTCTTGCAGTTCCTTTAAAAATTAGGTTTCCTGCAGTATCGCCCTTCCAAGCTTTTACAAAAGAAAAATCGGCATCAAAGGCATGTTCTAGCAAATGCATCTTACCATTAAATTCTCTAGATTCTTTGCCTTCTCCTACTTCGGTACCATAGCCTGCAGGCGTAAAAAAAGCAGGAACTCCACTTTGTGCCGCCAAGCATCTTTGTGCTAGGGTTCCTTGTGGTATGAGCTCTACTTCTAATTCTCCACTTAACATCTGGCGTTCAAACTCTGCATTTTCTCCTACATACGAAGAAATCATTTTCTTGATTTGACGCTTTTGCAATAATAAACCCAATCCAAAATCATCTACCCCAGCGTTATTAGAAATACAGGTCACATTCTTTACATCAAGACGCACGAGTTCTGCAATCGCATTTTCTGGAATGCCACACAGGCCAAAACCTCCTAACATAAAGGTCATACCATCTGCCACTCCTTTACAAGCCTCTTGAACGTTTGCAACTGTTTTGTTAATCATTTGTTTTTATTTTTCTATAAAAATAGGGAAAAGTAGGGAGTGGGGGCTTAGAGGTTGGAATTTTTTTAGTCGATATGTTGAGGAGTTTAAGTGTTTATCCTCTCTTTTTCATCTTCAAGTTCGTCCCGATAGCTATCGGGATCGATTTCGAAAAACATCCCCCTAGCCCCCTTCAAAGGGGGAATTATCAGTTAGTGGCAATAATCTTAGCAAAAACTATTCTCCTCCCTAATTTTTGGGACTAAAGAGTGGTTTTTTCTTAATTCAGTGAATTTTCTCACCCTTTAGGGCGGGGAAAAGGAAAATTCACGACGATACATTTGTTATTGCCACATTATAGGAAATCGCCCGCTGAGAGGGGGTGGTTTGGGAGGGTTGATTTAAAATATAGCTAAACACCCCTCTTGAGCTACGCTCGGTATTTTCAGTAAAATATATTTTACTTCAATAATCCTCAAGGGGAGAATTATTTCATCTTAGATTTCAAAGCCTTATAACGATCTACTACTATTTCCGACCTCCCGTCGCCTTCAGCTTTAGCGGTGGGACAAGAAAAAAGCTCCGAAATTTCTTCCGGAGCATTTGCTGTTTCATGTTTGAAGTGTTAAAAATCAAACTCGTCTGGTACTTCTTCTATGTCTTCGGGTTTGCCTTCTTCTTTCCATTTTTCGCAATCGGTTTCAATGGTAAGTTTCGAAGGTTTTTTAAATTTACCTTTTGAGATGTCTAAATCTTTGTTTTTGTAGCAATCTTGCATGTACATAGCCCATACAGGGAGCGCCATGGTAGCACCTTGTCCGTAGGCTGTTGAAGCAAAGTGCACCGAGCGATCTTCACCACCCACCCAAACTCCTGTGACCAAATTAGGCACCATGCCCATAAACCATCCATCACTGTTATTTTGTGTGGTTCCTGTTTTACCAGCAATCGGGTTATCAAATTGATACGGATATCCTGTGACTGCTTTTTTATAAGCACCACTAGTACGACCTCTATGGCGCAACCTAGAACCCGAACCTGACTTTGTAACACCTTGCATCAGGTTTACAGTTACATAAGCCGTTTCGCTGCTCATCACGTCTTTGGTTTCTGGGGTATGTTGGTATAAAATAGTTCCATTTTTGTCTTCAATTCTGGTAATTAAAGTAGGTTTTACATAGACCCCTTCATTAGCAAAGGTACTGTAGGCTCCAACCATTTCATATAAAGACAAGTCTGGTGTTCCTAAAGCAAGTGATGGCACTGGAACAATGTCTTTGGTGTCTATGCCCATTTTATCTGCTAAGGTAATCACTGGTTCTGGTCCAACACGATCTATCAATCTAGCCGTAACAGTGTTTACAGAATTTGCCAAGGCATTGGTTAAAGACAACATTCCGCCATACTTTCCACTGGCATTTTTTGGGCACCAATCTTTGGTATTTCCTCGCTTTCCAGCAGGGATGCAATAAGGCGTATTAGGTAAGGTATCACATGGAGACATGTGCATCTGGTCTATTGCGGTGGCATATACAAAAGGCTTAAAGGTAGAACCTATTTGTCGTTTTCCGGTCGTTACCATATCGTACTTGAAATGCTTATAGTCTATACCTCCTACATAGGCTCTCACCTCTCCGGTTTGAGGGTCCATAGACATCATTGATCCTTGTAAGTAATTCTTGTAATAGCGAATAGAATCTCTTGGTGTCATGAGCGTATCAATATCGCCTTTCCATGAAAAAATGCGCATCTTACGTTTTTCGTCAAAGCTTTTTAGGATTTCTTTTTCGCTCTTCCCTTCTTCGCTCATGGCTCTCCAACGCTCACTTCTACGGATAGAGTTATTGATAATTTTCTCAATTTCCTCTGTAGTAACATCTCTAAAGGGTGCAATTTTATTTTTCTTGTTTTGCTTATCAAACTCTTCTTGCAAGTTTGCCATGTGTTTTTGCATCGCATTCTCTGCGTATCCCTGCATTCTTGAATCGATGGTCGTATACACTTTAAGCCCATCTCTATAAATATTAAAATTGGTCCCATCACTCTTTGGGTTGTTCTTGGTCCAATCTCCCATAAAAGCACGAGCGTATTCTCTAAAATAGGTTGCCAATCCTTCTACATGTCCTTGCGGGGTGTATTTAAAATCTAAAGGCAGTGCTTGCAAACTATCTTTTACTTCTTCGGTGATAAAATCGTATTTCTCCATTTGAGAAAGCACTACATTTCTCCTGTTTTTTACTCCTTCAGGGTTTCTTAGTGGGTTGTAAAGCGATGAATTTTTAAACATCCCTACCAACATGGCAGATTCTGAAATAGATAAATCTCTAGGTGGTTTGTCAAAGTAGATATTACTTGCCGATTCTATCCCAATGGCTTGATTTAGGAAATCATACTCATTAAAATACATGGTAATAATTTCGTCTTTGGTATAACGACGCTCTAGACGGGTTGCAATAATCCATTCTTTTACTTTTTGAATACCACGTTGAAATTTGTTCTTTGATGCTTGGTCTGTAAACAATTGCTTGGCTAATTGCTGCGAAATGGTACTCGCTCCACCTTTGCTTCCAAGAAAAACAGCAGCACGCAAGGTTCCTCTAATATCGATTCCACTATGCTCGTAAAAACGAATGTCTTCGGTTGCTAATAAGGCATTTACAAGATGTTGTGGTAATTCTTCATACTGAACAGGAGTTCTGTTTTCTTTGTAAAATTTACCAATCACCTTACCATCGGTAGAGATTATTTCTGTTGCTAAGTTTTTTTCTGGATTTTCGAGGCTAGTTTCATCTGGAAGGCTTCCAAAGACTCCAAAAGAGGCTAATAAAAACAGTAAGGTCACAGTTACAATGCCGCTACCTAATAAAAGCCAAAATAGTTTCACGACACTAAACTTTCGTTTGGTCTTCTTTTTTGTGGTGGTTTTCTTTTGAGCCATAATATGCTACTTTTTGGTGTTTTGTTTGAAATACGTTTGCAAGATCAAACAAATCGTTACACCCTGGGTGTTAAAAATAGTATTCGTTTCTAGGCAGTTAGTATCTGTTTGTTTTTCTGAAATATTAGTGATCCACTAACATTTCCGAAGTACTACTCCCCTAAAGGTGCTACCATTGTATTTCGAGAAACCTAGTTCACTTCTTCGATACTGTACCCCACATCTGTGATGCCTTCAAGACTGCTAACGCCTTGGGCCTCGCCATTATTGCGAACCGCGTGGGTAATATGAAGTGTGTAGGTTCCCTCTTCTTTAAAATTAAACGTTTCTTTGTAATACAACTTACTTTCTTTAATGCTTCCTATACCAGTGCCCAACCATGTTCCGTCAGGTCTTGCCATTTTATATTCTAGCGTATCCACCACGGTTTTACCATGCGGATATTGTAATGAAACAATTAAAAACAGATTGCTAAACGGGTAGTCATTGTTATTTCGTACCGTTATAAATGTATTATATGGCTGTATGCTATCCAAGACCGGAAGCTCAAAAGAAACAGGCTCATTTACCTGCCAACGAGCTCCTTTTATGGTTGCCGTGTCTCCAGCAATAGGACTATCGCCACAGGCTACAAAAAGCAGGGTTGTGAGGAGTACAAAAAAATAGCGATGCATTACTTTTTTGGATTATTTGGTTTGGATCGGTTATTACGGTTTTTGTTTCTATTTCTTGAGTTGGGTTTATTGCCACCCGCTGTATTCTTAGGACCCGATTGCTTTTTGTTTCTCTGTCCACCTTGCTTTGGCTTGTTTTGACCTGCTCCAGCTGCAACCGGTTTACGTTTATTACGTCTCTTTTTGTTTCTTCTTTGTCCGCCACCTTTTGGTTTGTCAAATCGTGTGAGGCTGTCTTGTCCAACAACATTGCTAAACAATTCGGTATCCTCAATCTTGGTCTCCACTTTATAGTCTTCAAGATTGGCAACGGTGTTTCCTTTTTTATTGACCGCAATAATTTCATTAACGCGTTCTAGGGTTAATTCATGCCAATTCATGGCTTCTTTTTCGTAGGCAAACCACAACAGCCCTTTAAAAATATCTGTTTTTTGACAAACCGCAGTCCCTTTGTCTGTTTTAAGTTTTACATCACTTTTTGGGAAATTAGACAAGGCGTCTAAATACGTGTCTAACTCATAATTTAAACAACACTTCAATTTTCCACACTGACCTGCCAGTTTTTGAGGATTCAAAGACAATTGTTGGTAGCGAGCCGCAGAGGTATTTACAGACCTAAAATCGGTAAGCCATGTAGAGCAACATAATTCTCTACCACAAGAACCAATACCACCAAGGCGGGCAGCTTCTTGTCTAAACCCAACTTGTTTCATCTCGATACGAGAATTAAAGGTGCGGGCAAATTCTTTGATAAGCTCTCTAAAATCGACGCGTTCTTCTGCAGTGTAGTAAAAAATCACTTTAGATGCATCGCCTTGAAACTCTACATCACTAATTTTCATTTTTAGCCCCAATCGAATGGCGATCTCGCGCGATTTTTTCTGTACATCGGCTTCTTTATCACGTACTTTTTGCCAAATATCGATGTCTTTTTGGGTGGCTTTTCGGTATATTTTTGGAAGTTTGGTAGCGTCTGGATTTTCTTTTTTCTTTTTCATTTGCACGCGTACCAACTCACCTGTGAGGGTCACCATACCAATATCGTGGCCCGATTCTGCTTGTGTAGCAACGGTGTCACCAATACTTAAAGAAAGATTTTCGCTATCTTGATAAAAATGCTTGCGTCCATTTTTAAAACGAACTTCCACTCCGGTATAAGGAGTCATATTTGCAGGAAGCGACATATTTGAAAGCCAATCAAACACCGTTAATTTGTTGCAACCATCGGTTCCGCAAGTGCCATTATTCTTGCAGCCTTTTGGTTGTCCGTCGGCGCCAGAGGCACAGCTAGTACAGCCCATATTTTTATATATATAAATGGAGATTCTATAAGGTGCGCAGTGCTATACTTCAAACTTCGTTATTCCATCGGTAGGGTTCGACTGCGCTCAACCAGACATTTTTACTTGGTAAAATGTCAAAAATCTCTCGAATAAATGAAACACTATTGTTTACTCTGTAAAGGTATTAATATTTAAGCAAAAGAAATGGGTTAAAATTGAAAACCTAACAACTCCCCTCTCAGCGGGAGAGGTCCCGAAGCTTCGGGAAGGGGTGAGGGATCTTCTCTACTTCTTAAACTGCAGTTTCTCTGACCTTCCTTTTTTGAAAATTTTGTTGCTGGCATGTTTCCCTTTGCGAAGTGCTTTTTGTTCTTCATAAGGCAATTGAATAATGTCATGACATTCTTTACTACACGTATGCTCCATTTTTTCGGCACAGCTGTCGCATTGAATGAATAACAAGTGACATCCTTCATTGGCGCAGTTGATATGCGTATCACACGGATTTCCACATTGGTGACAATTAGCGATAACATCTTCGCTAATACGCTCGCTTCTTCTGTGATCAAACACAAAATTTTTACCTAAGAATTTATTTTCTAAACCTTGATCTTTCACCTGTCGGGTGTATTCAATAATACCTCCTTCTAGTTGAAATACATTTTTAAATCCTTTGTGTTTATAGTAGGCGCTGGCTTTTTCACAACGAATTCCGCCCGTACAATACATCACTAGTTTTTTGTCCTCTTTGTGATCTTTTAAGTCTTCTTCAATAATATCTAAAGAGTCTCTAAACGTATCTACATCTGGCGTAATGGCATTTTTAAAATGACCAATCTCACTTTCATAGTGATTACGCATGTCTACCAAAACCGTATCTGGATCTTCAATTAACTTATTAAATTTAGAAGCATCTACATGCACACCTTTGTTAGTCACATCAAAGGTTTCATCATTAAGTCCGTCGGCCACAATTTTGTGACGCACTTTTACCTTAAGTTTTAAAAACGATTTTAAGTCTTGTTCTACAGCAATGTTGAGTCTACAATCTTCAAGAAAGTAAATCCCATCTAAAAAACTTTTAAAGTCAGTGAATTTTTTAGCAGGCACCGATAGTTGTGCATTAATCCCTTCATGGGCAACGTAGATACGTCCCAATACCTCGAGGTCATCCCAAGCTACAAAAAGGTGGTTTCTAAAAAGTTCTGGATTGCCAATCTTGGCATATTGATAAAAAGAAAGCGTTAAACGGTCTTCTCCCGCTTCTTCCAATAAGGCAGCTCTCTCTTTTGCGCTTAGTGTATTGTACAGTTGCATGCTATACGAATGTTAAGGGTTAAAAAGAAAATTCTGATGCAAAAATACTAGATTTTATGGGCTTTGGTAAGATTTCTTCGGAAATATTAAACCATTTAACTACCTTTAAGTGTCAGCTACTTTATTTAAAACCAAAAAAGAATAGCCTTTCATAAAAATTGAACCCATTCGTAAACATCATGGTATGAAAAAAATAGTCTTACTTTCATTTTTTTTTATGAGTTTAGGAGTCAATGCCCAAGACCCACAACTTTTTGAGGATACTTGGTATTTACAAAAATTAACCATTGATACAGTAGATATAATACCGCCCAACAACATGCCAAAAATAACAGAACATGTTTTTGATGAGCTAGCCTCTGGTTTTATGACTGGTTATTGTGATGGCCTAGGTTGTGAGTTAATGTTTGATACAACAAATAATAGTTTCGACATTATAACAATAGTAGAATTAGGTATTGGTTGTAATGATCCAGACGATAGTACGTTCCACAGTATATACTACGATTATTTGCATGAGTTTATACAATTCAATCCATATTCCTATGAGATAACTAACAGCAACGGCATACAGTTTTTAGAAATAACAAACACTAATGGCAATAAAGCGCTTTACGCTAATCAATTGCTAAATACAACAGATCAGGATTTATTTTCTGTTTCTATATACCCAAACCCAGCAAGCGATGTATTAAAGGTATCATTAGCAAATATAGAACATGCCTCCATAACAATTTACAATATTCTAGGCACTAAAATCTTGGAAAAAACAACTACAGCCGCTACAAGTCAATTGAGTATTGAAACACTCAAATCTGGTGTGTATTTTGTAAACGTAATTACGAATGATGGTCAAAAACAAGTGTTAAAACTTATAAAAGAATAGTCTTAGGTTTCTATACTAAACAAAGCACCACCCAAAAAGTGGTGCTTTTTCATGAATTCGCAGCAAGGATTTCTTCGGAAATGTTAAACCATTTAACTACCTTTAAGTATCAGCTACTATATTTAAAACCAAAAAAGAATAGCCTTTCATAAAAATTGAACCCTATAGTAAACATCATAGTATGAAAAAAATAGTCTTACTTTCATTTTTATTTATAAGTTTAGGAGTCAATGCCCAAGACCCACAACTTTTTGAGGATACTTGGTATTTACAAAAATTAACAATTGATACAGTAGGAATAATACCGCCGCGTGAATCAAATACAGTAGAAGAGTCTACTTTTTCCATGAGTCCAGATCAATTTGACACAGGTTATTGTGATTATTATGGATGTTCAATCTCTTTCAATAACCCTGAAACCAGTTTTGATATAATAAACTTAGTCGCTCTTGGAGGTGATTGTAGCAGTAGTGGGAACGACCAAGTTTTTGACGGTATTTATTACAATTATTTTTTCAATAATGGCATCTTTTCTAACCCTTTTGTATATGAAATAACCAACAATAATGGTATTCGATATTTAGAATTTACAAATTTAAATGGTGACAACGCGTTATATGCGAATCAATTACTAACAATACCAGAAAAGGAGTTATTATCTATTGATTTGCATCCAAATCCTACTAATAACATACTTACTATATCACTTCTAAATGTTGATAGTGCAACTTTAGCTATGTATACCATACTTGGTAATAAAATAATAGAAACCAGAATGAACACTCCATCACAAAAAATAAATATTGAATCACTAACGTCAGGAATCTATTTAATACATGTCACTAGCGCCAATGGCAAAAAAAAAACACTCAAGTTTATAAAAGAATAATAGAATTAAACGATATAAAACAAAGCACCACCCAAAAAAGTGGTGCTTTTTCATGAATTCGCAGCAAGGAATTCTTCCAAAATTTGGAATATTTCCAAAATACTGTATCTTTGTCCAAGTTCATTACAAAAACAAGTTGTTCATAAACTTTGAAAAGTCAGCCGCTAATTTAATGTTGCTACTCTTTTTGAACCCTTATTTTTAACACCAAAATTTTATACCCTAAAAACCGCATCATGGCAGATACTAAAGAGAAAGAAGCAAAATTAAAAGCACTCAAACTTACCTTAGACAAACTTGACAAAACCTACGGAAAAGGAACGGTCATGAAAATGGGTGATAGGGCCATTGTAGAAGTAGATACTATTCCAACAGGATCTCTAGGGCTCGATGTTGCCTTAGGTGTTGGGGGCTATCCTAGAGGAAGGGTGATTGAAATATACGGACCAGAATCTTCTGGTAAAACAACCTTAACCATTCACGCCATTGCCGAAGCACAAAAAAAGGGAGGTATTGCTGCCTTTATTGATGCAGAACATGCTTTTGACAGATACTATGCAGAAAGCTTAGGAGTAGACGTAGAAAACCTCATCATTTCGCAACCCGATAATGGAGAACAAGCCTTAGAAATTGCAGACAACCTAATTCGTTCGGGTGCTATTGATATTATTGTTATTGACTCGGTGGCTGCCTTAACGCCTAAAAGTGAAATTGAAGGGGAAATGGGAGATAGCAAAATGGGATTACATGCGCGTTTAATGTCACAAGCACTTCGTAAGCTTACAGGATCTATTTCTAAAACCAATTGTACCGTGATTTTTATCAACCAATTGCGTGAAAAAATTGGGGTAATGTTTGGAAATCCAGAAACAACAACAGGTGGTAATGCCTTGAAGTTTTATGCTTCAGTACGTTTAGACATTCGTCGTTCTACACAAATTAAAGACACCAATAGTGCTGTAATGGGTAACAAAACCCGTGTGAAAGTGGTAAAAAATAAAGTAGCGCCTCCTTTTAAGACGGTTGAGTTTGATATCATGTACGGAAAAGGAATCTCAAAAGTAGGTGAGATTATCGATCTAGGTGTAGACTTTGAAATCATCAAAAAAGCAGGGTCATGGTTTAGTTATGATGACACCAAGCTCGGACAAGGTAGAGATGCTGTAAAAACATTATTACTAGACAATCCAGAATTGATGGAAGAGTTAGAAGTTAAAATAAAAGACTGTATTAAAGCATTAGCAGAAGCTTAAAGAGAAAATAGACCGCTTGCTTCTCCGCTAAAGCTTCAGCAACATGTGGCCGCTGATAGAAGATTGTTTAAATAACATATTTATAGTACTTCGGAAATTTTATACACCCTATAAAGTTTCCGAAGTTTTTTATTGCTATACTTCTAAAAACAGTCTTTTTAAAAACTGCTTAGGGCTACTGCATACTTTTTTAGTATCTTTTCATGCTTGTTTTAAATTCAAGTGTACCTCCTCTCACTTATTTCAAATTTAAAACGATAAACAGCCATATGAAAATGTGTTTTGCAACGTTATAGAAACGCATTTAGTATAGATAAAAATTAAAAAAACAACCACAACGCAACCCTATTCAAAACCAAGCATCTAATTGGTGTAGCTACCAATAATTTGTACGTATTGTTTACAACAATTGCTAACTAACCAAGGTATCTACATTTGACTTTAGACGAACTCATACAAGGCTGTAAAAGGAAGGATGCTAGAGCACAAGGAGAACTATACAAACGCTACAGTGGTGTTTTATTTTCTATTTGTTTGCGCTACTCTCCCAACCAAGCCGAAGCTGAGGATAATTTGCAAGATGCTTTTATTACCATTTTTAATAAAGCCGAGCAGTTTAAAGACAAAGGTTCTTTTGAAGGTTGGATAAAGCGAATTACTGTAAATACAGTGCTTCAAAAATATAGAAAGCAAAAAGTGTTTTCTATCGTAGATGAAGCACAAATTGAGGACACTGCAGATGATGACATCATCGACACTGGATTACCCCTCGATTATTTATTAAGTATCATTCAAGAATTACCAGATCGCTATAGATTGGTATTTACAATGTACGTTATGGATGGCTATTCGCACAAAGAGATTGGAGAACTGTTAGGTATTAGTGACGGTACCTCTAAATCTAACCTAGCAAGAGCAAGAGGGATATTAAAAACTAAAATCGACGCGTACACAAAAGAGCGCCAATAAAATAACACAACTCGCTATATAGCATAGCACCTATGGAACAAAAAAAGAACATAGATCAACTTTTTAAAGAGCGCTTCAGCAACCATGAAGTGACTCCTCCTCCGCATGTTTGGGAAAACATCCAAGCGCAGCTGCAGGAAAAGAAAAAAGATCGTGTGATTATTCCATTATGGTGGAAAGTGGGTGGCATTGCTGCGGCTTTAGCTTTGTTATTTACCTTGGGAACTACCCTATTCAATACTACTAACAACGGCATTGTTGAAGAAACTCCAGTGATTGAAAAAGACCTGGACACAACTCCTGAAATTAAAAAAGACATCGAGTTGCACAGCAATGAAAATGCCTCTCAAGTAGCCGAAAGTACTTCTACGGAAATGTTAGAAAACACTACTCTTGAGGACAAAGAAAAAATAGACCCTGCTACTCAAAATACAACTGCAAGTACTATAAAAAACAAGGGCTCAAAAGCTAACAACACCACACAAACGGCTGTGGCTTCTGTTTCAAAAAGTAACAACACCAAAAACACCTCAACACAAGAAACCATAGCAGTTAATACTCCTAACAAAACATCGGTGGTTGAAAAAACAAATCCCGCTTTTAAAAACCCTAACGAAATTACCACAGTAAAAGAAGTCGTTGCTGCTAAAGAAGAAAACAATACTGAAACAAAGACAACAACAAACCCACAACTAAATGAGGATATTTTTGTTCCTACAAACAAAGAAGAAACAGCAGTTGCAAAAACGACAGAAGAAAAACCAACACAAGAAAAACAATCTATTTTTGACGCCATCGAGGCCCAAAAAGAACTAGAAGCTAAAGAAGCGGTTGCAAAAACAGATACTCCACAAAATCGTTGGGAAATTGCTCCTAATATCGCCCCTGTATATTACAGTTCATTAAGTGAGGGTTCTTCTATAGATCCTAGCTTTGCAGACAATACACAAAGTAGTGATGTAAACATAAGCTATGGTATTGGTGTTAGTTATGCGCTAAATGACAAATTAAAAATTCGCTCTGGTGTAAATAATGTAAACCTTAGCTATAGTACAGGTGGATTAGAGTTGGGTGATGGTCCAATATCTGCTGCTTTACAAAGTATCGACTATGATAGGTCTGGAAGTGTTGTTGTGGCACAAGACCGTGGTACTTTTGCAATGCAAGCTGGCGATGGTATTTTTGGAGAAATCACACCAAAATCTGCAGGTAACGAAGCCTTTATCAATCAAAATATAAGTTATTACGAAGTGCCACTAGAATTAAGTTATGCGCTTGTAAATAAAAAATTTGGTATCGATGTTATTGGAGGAGTGAGCACCTTATTTCTAGGGAATAATGAAGTGTCGGTAACGGCAGGAAATTTTAATGAAACACTGGGCGCAGCCAATAATTTATCTGGCCTAAGTTTTGCCACGAATGTAGGGCTTGGAATGCACTATAAACTATCAAAGAAGTTTAAGTTTAATATTGAACCTATGTTTAAGTACCAGCTCAATCCATACACAGATAGTGCTGTAGATTTCCAACCTTTTTACGTTGGCGTCTATACTGGATTAAGTTTTAAGTTTTAGGTAGATACCAGGAAACCTCACAGGTAAATGGCATCAATTTAATTGGAATGTTTGGATTTCATAGCCCAAACAATAGGACTCAAAAACCATCTTGTCGCCATAAGATGGTTTTTTTGTGTTTAGTTCAAAAATTCTTTAGCTACTTCAAGCGCGATACGCACCTCAATAGGACCGTCTGCATAACTCGCAATTTCGTATGGATTGTAGTGTAGCACAATACTGTCGTTTACAAAGCCAACACTCTCAGGCACATAAAAAGTATCATTTTCAAACCAAAAACGATCTGCGTTAATGTTTTCTTCTTCGGAAATATGATGTGCCTTTCTAAACGTTTGTTCAGCCAAGCTTGTAAATCCTTCCATATCTTTAAAAAGACGGGGTCTAGGGATGCGCTTTCCTGTATCCATATCAAAATTTCCATAGGCTACGGTTCCATATCCATGAGCACCTCCTACATATTTATATTGCGTCATTTCTAAACTCAGTAGCGATGCACTTCTATGACTTTCGGCTACGGAAATTTCAGCAAAATAAGCAGCCGCTAAATCTGGAAACTCTGCGTGATCTCTCCAGTAATCTTCAATAAAACCAGTAGCAGCAGCTTCTATGGTTGTTGCCGTAGATTCTTGATCTGGATCGTCTAAGTCTAAAGACATGATAATAAACTTTTTAATGGCTGCATTTAAGCTCTCTTCTCGTTCTTTGTTGGAAGGATATTTAATATAATCTACATGAATTTCTGGACACTCCGCCGTGGCACAATTAGGTAAATCTGCTTGCGTAAAAACTGCTTGTGCAGGTTGTGAAAGTTCGTTGGTACAACCCATCAACACAAATACCAATAAAAAAAAGTAGTAATAAGAGTTCCTCATAGCACAAAACTACGACAGTTTTTCTAAACCGAAAGGAAAGCCCTATTTTTAAAACAGAAAGAATAGCTATGAAATTCAACACCAAAACCATTCACGGCGGACAAGAAAACACAGACCCAGCATTTGGATCGGTCATGCCTCCTATTTACCAGACAACTACGTACAAACAAAGCTCGCCTGGAGCCCATAAAGGCTTTCAATACTCACGTACTGGAAACCCCACAAGAGCTGCCTTAGAACGCAACCTTGCAAGCATCGAAAATGGAAACTACGGCCTCGCTTTTGGAAGCGGATTAGCCGCCATCGATGCCGTCATGAAATTGCTACAACCCGGAGATGAAGTAATCTCTACTAATGATTTATATGGGGGTAGTTATCGCCTGTTCACCAATATCTTTAAAGGTTTTGGCGTCAAGTTTCATTTTATCAGCATGGAAAACGCTGCCAATATTGAGAATTATATTTCAGAAAACACAAAACTCATCTGGATAGAAACGCCTACCAATCCTATGATGAACATCATAGACATTAAAGCTGCGGCAGCCATTGCAAAAAAACACAAGGTATTATTGGGAGTAGACAACACCTTTGCAACTCCTTATTTGCAGCAACCTTTAGATTTAGGAGCCGACATTGTCATGCACTCTGCAACCAAATATTTAGGAGGTCATAGTGATGTTGTAATGGGAGCGCTAGTCGTTAAAGAAGAAGCACTTGCAAAACGACTCTACTTTATCCAGAATGCCAGCGGTGCTATTTGTGGACCCAACGATAGTTTCTTAGTCTTACGAGGCATTAAAACGCTTCATTTACGTGTACAGCGTCATTGTGAAAACGGGAAAGCCATTGCAAACTACTTAGCGTCCCATCCAAAAATTGAAAGAGTGTATTGGCCTGGTTTTGAAGACCACCCAAATCATGCGGTAGCCAAAGCACAAATGCGCGATTTTGGAGGCATGATTTCTTTTGTCACCAAAGGGAATAATTATGATGATGCGATCAACATCGTAGAAAATCTCAAGATTTTTAGCCTTGCTGAAAGTTTAGGAGGTGTAGAAAGTTTAGCCGGACATCCTGCTTCTATGACACACGCAAGCATTCCTAAAGAAGACCGTGAAAAAACAGGGATTGTCGATGCACTTATTAGACTCTCTGTGGGCATCGAAGATATTGGCGATTTAATTGCAGATTTGGAGCAGGCGATTGGGTAAATTGTCTGGTTGAGCGCAGTCGAAACCTATTTGAAATATCTAAAAGGAAAGTTCTCATCCCGAAGCTTCAGGAGTCGAAGGGCTTTTTAAAAACTATAGAATATTAGTTCTCGACTGCGCTCGAACAGACAAACAATCGGGATACAAAAAATGCTATTTCTTATAAAAATGCATCTCATCCAAATACTCCCATACATGTTGGGGTAACATGGGGCGCACGTTTTTTCCTTCCTTGATTCCTTTTCTAATAAAGGTCGATGAAAGTTCCATAATGGGTGCAGGCACTTTGGTGATTTTTGGGTGACCGTCAAATTGGGTTTCTATGCTTCCCGAACTAATTCTAGGATACACAAACAATTGATAGCGCTCTAAAATAACCTCGTAATTTTTCCACTTATGGAAGCTTTTTAGATTGTCTTCTCCCATAATGAGGCAAAAATCCTTGTCCGGATATTTCTCTTCCAACACTGCTAAGGTATGTACTGTATAATTTGGTTGTGGCAAATCGAACTCAATGGTACTCGATTTTATGTTTGGGTAGTCCTCTAGCGCGACATTCACCATCATTAAACGATGGTGGTTATCTAACAAGGTACTCTTTTTCTTGTGCGGATTGTGCGGTGTAACGACCATCCAAACCTCATCCAAATCACTGTATTCTACCATGTAATTTGCAATGGTAAGATGTCCTACATGAATGGGGTTAAACGTACCAAAATAGAGTCCTATTTTTTTATTTTTCATAGTTACGAGACTTCGACAAGCTCAGCCTGACAGGGTTTATTCTTCTTCTGAAATACTATGGGGGTTGTCTAATGTTGCTGCATTTACCAAAGGTTTTGCAATATGATCTGCTACCAATTGTTCTGCTTCTACTAAAGCATGTTCTAAATTGTCATTTAAAATAATATGATCAAACCTAGGAGCCGTTGCCATCTCAACTGATGCTTTGGCAATACGCATGTTTATTTTTTCTTCGCTTTCGGTTTTGCGCTTTTTTAATCGAATTTTTAGCTCTTCTACACTAGGTGGTTTTACAAACACAGCTAAAGTGCGCTCAGGGAATTTCCGCTTAATTCGCAGACCTCCTACTACATCAATATCAAAAATAACATTCTTACCCATGGCCCAAATGCGTTCGATCTCGCTATTTAAGGTGCCGTAAAAATTATCTCTGTAGACCTCTTCCCATTCCAGAAAATCGTCTGCTTTCATGTGTTTTTTGAAATCTGCTAGACTCAAAAAATAATAATCCTTACCATGCTGCTCTTCTCCGCGGGGATCTCTAGAAGTTGCCGAAACAGAAAATTCTAAATTAAGCGTTTCTTGTTCTAGTAGATGTCGAACAATGGTTGTTTTTCCACTTCCAGAAGGAGCAGAAAATACTATCAATTTTCCTCCTGTAGCCATATTACAATACGTTTAATGCTTGTTCTTTAATTTTTTCAAGCTCATCCTTCATTTGAACCACCAATTGTTGCATGGGGGCAAAATTACTTTTACTGCCAATGGTATTGATTTCGCGACCAATTTCTTGGGTAATAAAACCTAGTTTTTTTCCATTACTGTCGGCACTATGAATGGCCTCTTTAAAGTAGTTTAGGTGATTCTCTAAACGCACTTTTTCTTCAGTAATGTCGTATTTTTCTAGGTAGTAGATCAACTCTTGTTCAAATCGGTTTTCGTCTACTTTTTCTTTTAAGTCGTTTACGGCATTGCGTAAGCGTTCTTTTACATTGGCAATGCGCTGGTTGTCAATGGTTAGCACTTCTTCCAAACGTTCACCTATGGTTTTAATACGTTGTAAGAAATCGGCTTTCAATACCTCACCTTCATCGGTTCTGTAGGTGTTTATTTCTACTAATGCAGTTTTTACCGCTTTTAAAATTTCAGCAAACTCATCTTCATTAATTTCTTCGCGCTCTGTCTTTAAGGCATCAGGCATTTTAATAGCCATTTTTAACAACTCTGTAGCATCTCCATCCACCACCTGAGACAATTGCTGCATGTATTGCTTTACAACGGTTTCATTCAATTTAGTGGATGTTTCCTCTCCAGTAGATTCTACAAATAGGTTAAAATCTACTTTTCCGCGCGTCAATCCCGAAGCTAATAACTTACGAATGCTTAATTCTTTTTCTCTATACGCCGAAGGCACGCGTGTATTTAAATCTAGGCTTTTGCTGTTGAGCGACTTGATTTCTACGGTAATTTTTTTGGTCGGCAGTTGTATTACGTGCTTGCCGTAGCCTGTCATGGATTGAATCATGCGTTGGTGGTATTGTTATAAAAAATGAAATGCAAAGGTACACAAATCATCCATGCTATGGATTGTAGATTAAGAACGCGGATTGCCTGCGGCGTCAAAACTTTTCTTTAAATAAGACTCGGTACCGTATATTAGGTATAACAAAAGCAAAGTGTTGCCAATAATAGTAATAAGTACATTGTATTGCGGAAAAAGAAAATAAGACGCAACTGGTAATAAAAAACTATACAAGCAAATGCGCACAAATAAATTTGAAGCGTACCTATTTGCAGCGTCCCAAACCGTCTGGTTTTTCATAGACCGATTGGTTCTATACCCGTATAAATGATTGATTTTTTTGGGCGGAAATTTTTGTAGTAACAAACCAAGCGCTAACATAAACCCGCAATAGCCAAGTGCGAAGTACAATTGATGTTGGTCTGGAATTTCTAAGCTTGTCATCTTCCCGAAGTTAAAAAATCGACTACTCGTTTTTCAGAATAGTAGTTTGAATTTGTGATATGAAAGCCAACGTGGCCTCCCGTTTTTGGTACTTCAAGATACATGTTTTTATGATTTTTAGCAACATCAAACGGAAAGCAAGGTGTTGCTAAGAAGCTATCATTTGCAGCGTTTAACAACAATACTGGTGTCGTTATATTAGGTAAAAATTGAAGTGCGCTGCTTTTTTCATAATAATCTGCTGCATCTTTAAATCCATGAGCAGGTGCTGTATACACATTATCAAAATCTAATAATGTTTTGATGCTGTCCAATTTTTCTTGCGTCATAAAATCTGGGAACAACTTCATTTTACGCTTGTATTTTGCACGCAAATCTTTTAAAAAGGTAAGTGTATACGGTAGGTTTTCCTTTCGCATCAAACATTCTAAAGAAGATTGCAAATGAACCGGCGCAGAAACCGCAACACCCGCCGTAATTTTGTTTGAAATTGTAGGGTGTTCTCCTAAGTATTTTAGCAATAAGTTCCCACCCAAACTAAAACCCACCAATACAATTTCCTGATAAGAATGCTGGGTATCTATGTGCTTGATTAATTCGGCAAGATCATTGGTGCGGCCGCTATTATAGGATAAATACAAGCGATTTTCTTCGCCGCTACAACCACGGTGGTTCATGGCTGCCACATCCCAACCGTTTTCTACCAATTGTTTGGCATGCCCTTTCATGTAAACACGCTGCGCATCTCCTTCTAGACCGTGTAATAAAATAGCTACACGTGTTGCTTGTTTTTGTTGTGCCACCGCTAAAGCTGAAGGCGACACGCGGTCGGAAATATGATAACTCCAATCTACATCTATAAAATCTCCATCGGATAATTCGAGACGTTTTCGAAATTGTGCTAGCCTAGGAATAGGACGCAGTTTCGCCGAATAAATAGTAGCAAAATGACCATTTTTAAACAATCCTTTGGCTTGATACGGTGATGAAATTATGGGCATAAATAAGGGTCCTAACGAGGGGTTTTTGAAGGGATTAAAACTACTAAACTTTTAAGACATGGGTGTATCGAGCATCTCAAATAAAAAAGGAATTTTGATAATTAGATACCAATCGGTATCTTTGTGCATGCGAAATGCCGAAATCACCAAAGAAATTATCTTAAAAGAAAGCGCCAATCTCTTTAACACACAGGGATACAAGGCTACTTCTATTAGCGATATTACCAAGGCCACTGGGCTAACTAAAGGTGCCATCTACAGACATTTTGAGAATAAAGATGACTTAGAACGACAAGCCTTACAAAGCCTAAGCAAGCGTATGTTTACCGAATTGGGAGGTAAAATACAGCAAGCTGCAACCTTCCAATTAAAGATGGAAGCTACCTTTACTTTTTTTGAAACCTATATGGAAACCCCGCTATACAAAGGAGGTTGCCCGCTCTTAAATGCTGCGGTTGAAACCGACGATACCAATACCATCCTCCGCAAACAGGTGCACACCATGCTTACGCAGTTAAAAGCATCTTTACATAAAATTATTAGTAATGGTATTAAAAATAAGCAGGTGATAGCGACTACTGACCCAACTTTTTACAGCACCATTTTTATTGCCACCCTAGAAGGGGGTATCATGATGAGCAAATTAGAACAAAACAAAGAGGCTATTGCGGCTACTATTGAGCACTTGAGGTCTTTGGTGAATAATATTTCAGAATAATAAAAAAAATTAAACCATAAGATACCAATTGGTATCCTAACATATGAAACAGTTTATTATAAAATCTATTGGCGCCTTTATCAATACAACGGCACTCGTGGCGCCCAAATGGAGCACCAATTATGCCTTTAATTTGTTATGCACAGTGCGTCGCGCTGGCATTTCGGAAAAAGGAAAAGCCTTTTTTGAAAAAGCAACGCAGCATACGCTCAACGTAGATAAAACAGAATTCATCTTACACCAATGGGGCAACGGACCTAAAAAAATTCTGTTCTTGCACGGTTGGGAGAGCAATAGCCAACGTTGGTTACCCTATTACAATATGCTTGAAAAAGAGCAATACACAGTGTACGCCTTAGATGCGCCAGGACACGGCATGTCGAAAGGAAAATTATTAAATATCGAGATCTTTAGACAAGCCATTGAAGCGGCTATTGCTCATATTGGTGAAGTAGATACTGTTATTGGACATTCGTTAAGTAATACAGCGATGAGTTATTCGTACTTAATGGATGCTCAAAAACCTATTAAGAAGTTTATTGTAATGGGAGCGGCTTCTGGTATGGATGCTGTTTTTGTGTATTTTCAATCACTGCTTGGGTTGTCAAAAAAATCCATGAAAAACTTAAGTGTAAAAGTAAATACGGTATTAAAAATTCCGCATGAAGACGTGAAACTAAACCATTTCTTAGATAAAGTTAGCCAACCTGTATTGGTGATTCATGATGAAAAAGATGCCATTACTCCTTTTGCGCCTATTAAAAAAGCTTTAGAAGCAAATCCAAACATACACTCTTACATCACAACAGGTCTAAAACATGATTTAAAAGGAGACGATGTATACAAACGTGTATTAGCCTTTATAGATGCTTCCTAAAACCGTAATTTTGTAAAAAAAGAAACCATGTATTTAAAAGAATTTGAAGTCCGTTGGAACGATATCGATGCCAACAGGCATTTAGCAAATAGTGCTTATATTAATTATATGAGCCATACCCGACTGAGCTTTATGCTAGAAAACGGGTTTGGACAAGCCAACATGGTAGCCAACAATATTGGTCCGGTGGTTTTTTATGAGCACATGTTTTATTTTAAAGAGGTCTTTCCTGGAAAGCCCATCCAAGTAAGTTTGCAACTAAAAGGAATAAGTGAAGACGGCATGTATTTCTCATTTCAACACAATTTCTATGACCACAAAGGGAGAAACATTGCCCGTTGTGAAATGATGGGTGGTTGGATTGATCTTGCCACAAGAAAATTAAGAGGCTTGCCAGATGAGCTATTCAAGAGTTTGAACAAACTAGATAGAACAAACGATTTTTATACCATCAACAAAGAGCACACCAGAAGACATGGTGAGGTGCCGGTTGATTTGAACTAAAAATTTCATGCTGAGCCTGTTGAAGCACATTTTTTAATGGATAGAACATCCAACTCAAAATAAATATTGAAAAGGGCTTCGACAGGCTCCAGCTAACAAAAGAGCGTTTTTACTGCTCGTTATTATAGAAAAATTGTTCTTTAACAATCTTCCCGTTTTTAACTTCATAGACTCCTAGCTCACTCATAGTAGAGCGTTGGCCGCTTGGTTTGTGAGTGATGTCCATTTCGTGGCGTACCGAGAACCAATTGTCTGCAACGGTTGGAGCACTTGTTTTGGCGCTGTGGACTTCAAAGTTTTCTTTCCACCATTCGCCTTTCTTGGCAATTTCTTCCATGCCACGTGCTATTTGGTTGTCACTTCCTTCCATTTCGATACTTACAATGTCTGGGCTGTATAATTGCTCATAACATTTTGCTTCTTCACCAGCGTTACACCAAGCTACTAAATTGTTTGCGATTTCTTCTGTGTTCATCGTGAGGTTGTTTTATATTAAAAAATTAGGACCCCTAAGATACATATAATTCAGAAGTTTTACCACAAGTAAGTGAATGTCAATTAGGAAAACTACCTAACACAGCTTTAGTTTTTAAACTTTCCGAAGAAAAACATTAAAACAACCTTAGTCCACTTACTGTGGTTTTTTCTTTCGCGTTGCCAAATACACCCCTAAAAAGATGAGTGATGCGGCAATAACTCGCAAAGTAGTGACAGTGTCTGACCCCATAATAACAGCAAAAATAGTTGCTATGAGCGGTTGTAAATACATAAACACGCCTATCACCGAGGGGCTTAACTGTTTTAAGGCATAAATGTTAAACAAGTAGGTAAGCACCGTGGTACCTACCACTACAAAAACAAGTTGCCAAATAGTTACCATATCAAGATCTAGCCAGTCTACTCGTGCAAATTCCTGAAATCCAATAGGAAGGTTCATGACTACCGCATACAAGAAGAAAAACTTCATGAGGGTAATAGAGCTATACTTTGCCGTGAGGGGTTTCACAATAATGAGATACACCGAATAGGAAGCAGCATTGATTAAAAACAACATATTTCCTAATGGGATATTGGGTGCATTGGCTTGTGTTTTTACACCAAATAATATCAATGCTAAAGCACCCGCTAGACCAAGTCCAATTCCTAATGCTTTAACTAGCGTGATCCGTTCTTTTAAAAATATAGCTGAAAGGATCAATAATAACACAGGCGCAATGGTGATGACAACACTACTGTTGATAGGTGTCGATAAACTAAGGCCTTTAAAAAACATCGTCATATTCAATACCATTCCAAAAAAGGCACAGGCGAGCATACGAAACCAATCTTTTCGGTCTATTTTTTCATTTTGGTAAAAGAAACCAATGATCCAAAAAATAAGCGCCGCACCACTTACTCTAAGAAGTATAAACCCATAGGGTTCTATAATATTGGGCATCAACCCTTTTGCAATGGTATGGTTTACACCGTAGATAAAACTAGCCGCAAAAGCCGCTATGATGGCAAGGATTCTTGGATTCATAAATTAAGACAACGATGCTTTAGCTTCTGCAACTACTTTTTTGCTATTACCAATAAAGATTTGGGCGTTGTTTATAATCACAGGGCGTTTTAAAAAGGTATAGTGTTCTAGAATAAAGCTTTTGAAGTCTTCTTCTGTAAGAATTTCATCTTTTAAGCCTCTCTCTTTGTATAGTTTTGCGCGCTTACTAAAGAGTGCCTCATAGCTGCCAGAAAGTCCTCTAAGCGCTTCTATTTGCTTTACAGTGATCTCCTCTGTTTTAATCTCTTGTCGTTCAAAAGAAGCGGGCAAATCTAACTCTTCGATAATTCTTTTACAGGTATCGCAGGTGGCTAAATAGTATATTTTTTGCATGTGATTTCGTTCTTAAAAACTGTAAAAATACGAGCAATTTGATCGCTACACACACAAAATAATCTTAAAATAAGATGCGATTTAAAATGTAGGCAAGCGCTTACAAAGAAAATATAAGTCGCTGAGATACATTGTTTTTAGTTTTGTCTAAAAAAATATTTATCTGAAACTATACGAGTTTTAACAAGAGTTTGCTTACTTTAATTTAGCTGATTTTAAAATAGACTCCAGCTCAAATTGTAAGTCTCTTTTTGCCACAGAAGGGGCATAGGTGAATCCCTCCAGAATAAGATAGCGATTGTTTTTTTCATCTCGTATAGCATAGTTTACAAAAGGACCCGCCATCCATCTATTTTTAACTTCCCAAGTACTTTTAGTCTCATAGGCAAACTTGTCATCTATGGTCGTTGTAAATAAATAAGGCGCATAGGCTTCTTCGGTAATAAACATGCCATCATCTTCTACAGGTAATTGTTTGATTCCAACAGAATCACGCATTTTAATAATGGCACTTATGGTTGTGCTATCGTTTGGAATGGTGCTTAGGGGAACTTCGTAAATGATAATGTTTGTGTTTCCAGATTCCAGCTCTTTTCTAATCCAATAAAAATCGGGTGCCGACTTGGCAATGTGGTAAGCCGATGGAATCTCTAACGAAACGCCTAAAGCCGTTGGTAACGAATCTAATCTGAGTTTCGATTTTTTGGTGCGACGTTGTCTTTCTTTTATTTCTGAAATTTTAAAAGCTTTTAATATTTCTGGTGCACTTTCTTTAATAAGCGCTGCTAGTTTTTCTTCTGAAGTTGCTGTGATAAATGCTCCTATTTGCGGTTTTGCGTATGGGTTTTTTCTAAGCGCAATGGTGTCTTTGTCTCCTATTGTAGCATGCAGGAATAAACGATACGTTTTTGTGAATCCACTAAAGGCATCTGGCGGCATTTGGTTCATCGAAAATAAGGGCTCATCTTGTGGTAGGCCTGGTGTTGGGGCAGCATACTCACTTCTAATGGCTTCACCAACACTTTCTTTCCAAAAGCTATTAGGTGTGATAATTTGTAGGGTATTGATATTCCCAACAGAAGGCTGTTTGTATTTTTTTTCTGTTTTTGAGCCATCTCCACAGGATATAAAAAACAATAGAGAAACAAGTGTGATAAAAAAGGACTTCATACAATTCAGATTATAGTATTATAAAATTTTAAGCTCCATACCAAGCTTTAGTTTGGTACCACTAAGATCATTCCACTTCTTAATATCGGCAACAGTTACCCCAGGAAATTGTTGCGCAATGCTCCATAAGGAATCACCACTTTTAACAATATAAGTCTTAGCATTAGGGTCTTTGGTTACATTACGAACTCGTTCTTTTTTTGGAGCACTACTGGTTCTTCTAGGGTGAATGGTAAGCCGCTGTCCAATTTTTAAATTGTTATTTCGCAGTCCGTTCCAGCGTTTTATTTGACTTACTCTTACGCCAAATTTTTTGGCTATTTTCCCTAAATAGTCTCCGCTTTTTACGCGGTAATATGTCTTACTTCCCTGATCGTTTAGCTCTGGTAAGGGTTTTTCTCTTTTATTAAACTCGGTAGCTGCGTAGACATAAATAGCGTCTTCATTAGTTACAAACTTCCCAATCATGTCAACAGGTAAACGCAAGGTATACACCTCGTCTTTTACCACAGGAATGATCCCAAGTTTGTATTGCGGATTCAAAAATTCTAGTTCTGCTATATTCATATTCGCGACGGTGGCAACATGCTCTAATGCCAGTTGTTTTTTTACATGAATCGTGTCTGTTGCGATGTATGGTATTCTAGGGCCATTGCTTTTAAAACCGTGCTCATCTGCATATTCAAAAATATACATGGTCGCCAAAAATGCTGGAACGTAGCCAGCTGTTTCACGCGGAAGATGTTGGCGTATGTTCCAATAATTGGTGCGACCTCCAGATCTTCTAATAGCTTTTGATACATTTCCAGGGCCCGAGTTATACGCCGCCAAAGCCAAATCCCAATCGCCTAGCCTTTTGTACAATGCCTCTAAATATTTGCAAGCAGCTTCGGTGGCTTTTAAAGGATCACTCCTATCATCTACATAACTATTTACATCTAATCCAAACATTTTTCCTGTAGTAAACATAAATTGCCAAAGTCCAGTGGCGCCTACCCTCGACTCTGCAGTAGGTCTTAATGCCGACTCTACAATAGCTAAATACTTCAGCTCTAATGGGATGTTGTATTTATCTAAAGCCTCTTCAAACATGGGGAAATAATAATCACTCAGTGCCATAAGTTTTCCCATGGTGGCGCGACGATTTTTAAGGTAATTTTTAATCACACTTTCTAAAGACGCGTTGTATTCTACATTAAAAGGCGTTCGGCTATTGATTTCTGCCAAGCGTTGTTTTAAAACTTCTGTTGGCAATTCCTCATAAGCAACAGGTTCATAGGTCATGGTTGTGATGCTGCCGTATATTTCTTCAAACATCATGTTGCTGTATAATTCTTGCAACCAAAGACTATCGTAACGTCTTGCTAGAGCTATGTCTTCAAGTTTAATAATAGTAGTATCCTTTACTTGTGTAGCCACAACCGTAGTAGGAAGGTCTTGAGAAATGCCTTGTACTTGTATGGTGTCCACCACCTGAATAGTTACCTTTTTCAGCGAATCTGGTTTGATGCTATTAACAGGAATCGTGTCTTGCATAACTGTTTGAGGAATCACTTGTATAGGAGCCACAATAGTATCCTGAGCAAATCCTATCGCACAAAATGCAAAAACGATATAATAACAAAGATGTTTCATAGACATAACAACGTCATTACGCTGCTAAAGTTTTATCCAAAAATAAGGAATTGCCCTAGTTGTGCACTCATTTCTGAAATTTTAACGCGTTCTTAATGGGTTCGTTCACCTAAAAGCAGGTGCCGTTGTAACATTTCCGAAGGTAGTAAAAGTATTCTTAGGCTAAAATGGCCTGAATTCCTGGCAATGTTTTTCCTTCGAGCATTTCAAGCATGGCACCACCTCCAGTAGATACATAACTTACTTTATTGCCCAATTTAAATTGTTTTACAGCAGCTACAGAATCACCTCCGCCTACTAAAGAAAAGGCACCATTTTGTGTGGCTTCGGCAATTGCGTTTCCTAGAGCAATCGTTCCATTTGCAAATGGTTCTAATTCAAAAACACCTACGGGTCCATTCCATAAAATTGTTTTAGATGTAGCAATAACGCTTGCAAAATTTAGGTTTGATTTTGGTCCGGCATCTAATCCCATCCACCCTTCAGTGATTTCACCAATTGGACTAATTTCTGTGCTTGCAAATTCAGAAAAACTATCGGCAACCACGGCGTCTACTGGCAAATGAATTTCTACCCCTTTTTGTTTTGCTAGTTCAAGAATCTCGAGAGCAAGTTCTTGTTTGTCTTCTTCTACTAAAGAGCTTCCAATATTTCCTCCTTGGGCTTTCACAAAAGTAAAGGCCATTCCTCCTCCAATAATGAGGTGATCTATTTTATCTAAGATGTTTTCAATTACTGTAATTTTTGAAGACACTTTAGCACCTCCAATGACAGCCGTTACTGGTTTTTCGCTTGCGCCCAAGACCTTTTCGAGGTTGGTAATTTCTGAAGCCAATAAAGCTCCAAAACATTTGTTTTCAGGGAAATACTGTGCAATAATCGCTGTAGAAGCATGGGCTCTATGCGCCGTTCCGAAAGCATCATTTACATATACATCTCCTAGTGCTGCTAATTGTTTTGCAAAGGCTGGATCTCCTGCAGTTTCTTCTTTGTAATAACGCAGGTTTTCGAGCAATAAAATTTCGCCTGGATTTAAATTAGCAACTTTTTCTGCTACCGTTTCACCAACACAATCGTTCACAAATAATACATGGACTCTTAAAATGGAGCTCGCGGTTTCTACAATGTGCTGTAGCGAAAATTCGGCCTCTTTATTTTTGGGTCTCCCTAAATGCGACATTAAAATACAGCTCCCTCCATCTTCTAATATTTTTATGATGGTAGGCTTTGCGGCCTCTATTCTAGTAGCATCTGTAACATTAAAATCATTGTCTAATGGCACATTAAAATCAACTCGAATGAGGGCTTTTTTATTATTGAAATTTAGATCGTGTATTGTTTTCATAGGTACGAATGTAAGGCACAAATATACGTTTTTGCCAACAAGTATACCTAGCATTTTTCAAGGACTAGAATTTACAATATTTGGCTACATTTGCAGATGCTTTTTTCGAACATACTAGGCCAAAGCCATCTTAAGAGTCATTTGCTAAAAAGCATTGAAAATGGAAGGATTCCGCATGCGCAACTTTTTGTTGGAAATACAGGAAGCGGTGTATTGCCAATGGCCCTTGCCTATGCCCAAGCCATTCTAGCTAGCAATCACGAAAAAGATAGCCCAGCATTCGAAAACTGTCTGCGAAAAGTTGCAAGCCTTGCACATCCAGATTTACATTTTGTTTTCCCGGTGAATACCAACGACAGGATAAAAAAACATCCCGTTTCTACGTTATTTTTAGATGATTGGAGGAGCTTTGTTGCAGAGAATTCTTATGGTTCTTTATATGATTGGTTAACGCATTTAGGTATTGAGAAAAAACAAGGGAATATTAATGTAGATGAGGCCAAAGAAATGCTTAAAAGCTTGTCTTTAAAAGCCTATGAAGGCGGTCACAAAATTATGATTGTTTGGATGGCCGACAGAATGAATACTGCCTGCGCCAATAAAATATTAAAACTTATAGAAGAGCCTCCAAAGAGCACGGTCCTTTTATTACTTACCGAAAAGGAAGAACACATTTTAGGTACGATACGTTCTAGGTGTCAAAAACTACAATTTCCCCTACTTCCAGAAGATGTGATTGCTATGCAATTGGTTGATAATAAGGGTGTTGAAAAAAACAAAGCGTTGAAAATCAGTAGTTTAGCAAATGGAGATTACCGTAAAGCTTTAACTTTACTAAACGAAGGTGAGGACGATGCTGTGTTTGAAAAATGGTTTGTTTCTTGGGTTCGAACTGCTTTTAGAGCCAAAGGAAACAAGACCGCTATTAACGAACTTATTTCTTGGAGTGAAGAAATAGCAAAAGAAGGAAGAGAAACGCAGAAAAAGTTTTTGGGATATTGTCAAGAAACCTTTCGACAAGCTTTGCTTAAAAATTACAAAGCAGATGCATTATTATTTTTTGATGCACCCAATACACAATTCTCAATAGAAAAGTTTGCTCCGTTTATTCATCAAAATAATATTTTTGAAATTTCTGAAACGATTGAAGATGCTTCGTATCATATTGAGCGAAATGGAAATGCTAAAATTATTTTTACAGATCTCTCCATAAAGCTCACCCGCCTTATTCACGCCAAGTCTTAATAATAAGGTTTTTCTATAGCTGAAATTTTAGTTGATTTGATTTATCTATCAAAACCGACCTTAAATAAAGCGTTTTAAGCGCTTTTTAAAAATCTCTCACCCAAACACGTGTCTCGGCAGAAACCACAAAAGAGAGTTGTTCTAAAATAGAAATTAGCTGTTTTTGAAGCAATAGATAAGAGAAGAATACTCTTTCGAGCGAATTGCTTTTACATTTGACCAAAATCCAATAAAAAGTGCTTTGATAGAAAAGGTATTTCCTGTTTTATATTTTTCAGAAAGTAGGCTCACATAAAAGGAATCAAAAATCATGGGTTTGGTTTTAACTAAGTGTAGCTTTTTTGAAAACAACAACTGCATGCTTTTTTGTGAAAAATGCCAAAGGTGTCTTGGCACATCATAGGCGGCCCAAAATTGTTTATAGTGGGTTGCGTCATACGATTTATAATTTGGAACCGCAATTACTAACGTTCCATTTGGTTTTAAAAGCACTTCAATTTTTGAAATAGTTTGTTCTAAATCTGGAAGATGTTCTAGCACATGCCAAAGAGTAATGACATCAAATTGTTGTCCTTTAAAATCATTTATACTTTCTAGAAGGTGGATGCTTTTTTGCTTGGCAAATGCTCTTGCTTTTTCGTTTGGTTCTACACCAAAAATCTCCCAACCGTTGGCTTTTGCAATTTCACAAAAAGCTCCTGTTCCAGCTCCAATATCGAGTAGGCTTCCTTTCTTTTCTGAAAGTTTAGTAACAAGATTTATCTTGCTTTTTAAAGACCATTTTTTTACAGAATTATATAAAAAAGGCACCAGCCCGTTTTTCTTATCAGAGTGAGAAATATAGTCTTCGCTTTCGTAATAACTTGCCAAAGAATCTAATGAAGGTTGTGGTGTGGTGATTAAAAAATCACGTGAAGAATCCATCACCAACGTAAAGGCTTCTCCAGATTTAAAATGGTCTTTCGTTTTTATGTATATGTTGTTGGCGGTGCTCAAAGAAAGTAGTTTAGCAAGTTAAAAAGTATGTTCCACGTGAAACAGCGACCTAACGCCCCATATAAACAAGCATGACAGAAATATCGTTTGGAGACACTCCACTAATACGAGATGCTTGCGAAACCGTTACGGGTTTTATAGCAGTTAGTTTTTCTCTAGCCTCATACGATAAGGATTTTAGTTTAGAATAATCAAATCCTTCAGGGATCTTAATTCCTTCTAGTCTATTTAACTTATCGGCGTTGTTCTTTTCCTTAGCAATATATCCTGCATATTTTACCTGGATTTCGGTTTGCTGTAACACCTCATGATCTAGATTGTTTGCATCAATATAGTCAGCCACAAAATCAATTTCTTGCATATCTTCCATGGTAATATTGGGCCTAGAAAATGGTTTAAAAAGTTTATCACTTTGTTTCACAACAGCCGATTTTTTAGCTGCTAAAATTGGATTTATCACTTCTGGTGTAACACTTGTTTCTTTAAAGAAGTGTATAAAGGCATCACTCTTTTCTTTCTTTTCTTCCATCAATTTTAAACGCTCATCTTTGGCCAAACCAATTTTATGAGACATTGGTGTGAGCCTAAAATCTGCATTGTCTTGACGCAATAAGGTTCTATATTCTGCACGTGATGTAAACATTCTGTAGGGTTCTTCAGTACCTTTTGTAATTAAGTCGTCTATTAAAACTCCAATATATGCTTCGTTTCTTTTGATAATAAATGGGTCTTGTTCTTGCACTTTTAAATGCGCATTAATTCCTGCCATTAATCCCTGTGAAGCAGCCTCCTCATATCCGGTTGTTCCATTAATTTGTCCGGCAAAAAACAAGCCATCAACAATCTTAGTTTCTAGGGTGTGTTTTAATTGTGTAGGCGGAAAGTAATCATATTCGATGGCATACCCAGGTCTAAAAAACTTTACGTTTTCAAAACCTTTTACTTGGCGCAATGCTTTGAATTGAACATCTTCTGGAAGTGACGTAGAGAACCCATTGATATAATATTCTACCGTATCCCAACCCTCAGGCTCAACAAACAACTGGTGACTATTCTTATCTGCAAAACGATTGATCTTATCTTCGATCGACGGACAATAACGTGGCCCAATACTTTGTATAGATCCATTAAACATTGGCGAACGATCAAAGCCTTCACGCAACAAATCATGTACCTCCAAACTGGTATGGCTCATGTGACAATCGCGTTGTTGTGTTAATGGTTTTGTGCTTTTTAAATAGGAGAATTTCTCGGGACTTGCATCACCAGGCTGGACGATCATTTTAGAAAAATCTAAAGATCTTCCATCCACTCTAGGAGGTGTACCTGTTTTCATTCTACCAGATTCAAAACCTAACTCAACTAGCTCTTTTGTAATTCCATGAGCGGCTCTTTCTCCTGCGCGACCTCCTCCAAATTGTTTCTCTCCAATATGGATTAACCCATTTAAAAAAGTACCATTAGTAAGCACCACAGATTTACCACGAACTTCTATACCTAAAGAGGTTTTTACTCCTACTATCTTCTCTCCTTCTACAATAATTCCGGAGACCATTTCTTGATAAAAATCTAAGTTTTTGGTTCCTTCTAACATCAATCGCCACGCTTCAGCAAAACGCATTCTGTCGCTCTGCACTCTCGGACTCCACATTGCAGGTCCCTTAGATTTGTTGAGCATTTTAAATTGTATAGCGGTATTATCACTTACAATTCCGCTATACCCTCCAAGCGCATCAATCTCTCTAACTATTTGTCCTTTTGCAATTCCGCCCATAGCAGGGTTGCAGGACATCTGTCCAATGTTCTGTAGGTTCATGGTAATGAGTAGCGTTTTGGAACCCATATTAGCGGCTGCCGCAGCTGCTTCAGATCCAGCATGACCTCCTCCTACTACAATAACATCGTATTCTTTTTCAAACATTTTCCTTGAATTTAGGTGATTGTTCCACGTGGAACAATTCAATGCCTCTAAAGCGGCTGCAAAGATAGTTAATTATCTTATAATCAAACAGTTAAAGATGTAATTTGTTGATTTTCAACACTCTAGGCAAAAGATCTTCTTGCTAAAGACTCATTTTCTTTTAGTGTCATCATTTCTTGCTCTACCTCAGTCTTGTCTTTGTATCCACAAAAATGTAAGACACCATGAATCATTACGCGGTGTAATTCTTCTTGAAATGAAACTTCATAAGTAGTGGCATTTTCGGCAACACGTTCTACGGAAATATAAATTTCCCCATGAATTTGTTTGCCCATCGAATTATCAAAACTAATAATGTCTGTTAGCGTATCGTGATCTAAAAACTGAACATTGAGTTTATGCAAATAGTTGTCGTCACAAAACACATAGGTGAGCTCTCCTTCTTCGCAATTTTCTTTTGTGATTATTTCAGAAATCCAAGTGCGAATTTCGGTTTCTTTTTCTAAAGTAAAATTAGTTTCTGAATAAAACTCAATCATTGGTTTTCTTAAAATACGATTGGACTTTCTCTTTGTATTCTTGACGCAAAGGAAGTGCTTCACGATTTAAAATTTCAGTAGTATTAAAATATCTTTTAATATCCTCTGGAGACATGCGTAAGGTGTTATTGTATTTTTTCCTGTTGGTAATAGATTCTCTCTTGCTATCTTGTCCTTGTTTAAAATCTGCCTCTTCCAATTTCAATAACTCGTATTGCAAATTAAGCATCTTTTCTAGGGTGCGTTGATTAAATCCTTTGTCTAATAATTGCTGCTCGATACCTTCCATATCTTTTAGCAATTTACCTCCTTGACCGTCGAGTCCTTCTTTACTTAATTTATCTTCTAGTTGTTGACGTAATTGTTGTTGTTGTTTGTAAATTTCGAAAAGTTCGCCATCATTGTTCTCGCTTTCTTGTACGCCTTTCCCTTCACCATCTTTTCCTTCTTTACCGCTTTTACCATCACCCTCACCTTCACCATTTTCACCACCAGATCCTTCTCCTTCACCTTGACCCTCACCTTGACCCTCACCTTGGCCTTCTTTACCCTGGTCTCCTTCTTTTCCTTTTTCACCTTCTTTGCCCATGCCCTCTTCCATTTTCTCACCTAGGCTTTTTTGCTTCTCAATAATGTCTGGCAACTGAAACCCTTGACCCTGTCCTTGTCCTTGACCAGGCTGCGGTATACCTTGATTACCGCTTCCACTTCCTTGCCCCATTTGCTGTTGTTGTTGCATGCTAGTTAGCATGTTGGCAAGCATATTGGCGAGTTCGTTGGTGCCCGTCACCGTGTATTGCTGACTACTAATTCCTTGGCGCAATTGGTTGTCGGCAAGGCGTTCCATAGACTTATCTATGTTGTATTGTACCTCTGTGATAGACTCATTAATTTTTTCACTAATAGAAGGTTGGCGCAAAGACAAAGCAAACAAACTATCATCGATGTGTTGAAAGTTTTGCTTTAAATCGTTTTGTGTATTTAATCGTTTTCCAAAAACAGGGTTGCCATATTCTGTCTTTTTAAAATCTTCCATTAAATCTTCTTGTCGGAAAGAAAACACGACCAAATTATCTAGAATTTGACGAAGCATTGCAACATCTTCATCAATTTGTTGTTGTTGTCCGCCAGCCATTGCCATTTGCATTTGCTTGCCCATTTCTTTCATTTTCTGACCCGCCTTTTTTTGGTTCTTTTTGGCACCTGCTTTATTTTGCTTGTCTAATTTATCGGTAGCTTCTTGCTGTTCTTTATCGACCACCTTCTCCCCAACTTTATCTTGAGGCATTTCCATAGGGTCTTTAAGTTCTTGGTTTTCTTTTTGAAGCTCTTCTTGCTCTTTTTTGTACTGCTCAAACTTCTCGTTAATTTTTTCTTGCTCCTCTTTGGTGTTTTGGTCGTCTGGTTTGTCGGCAAGTTTTTCTTGTTCTTCTCCAAGCTTAAACAATTCTTCTGCTAGCTTTTCACTTTTCTTATTTACGTAATAGCGCTTGGTCAACTCAACTAATTGTTCTAGATTTTTTTCTTGGTTTTTGTTTTGCTTAGAAACCTGTTCTATTTTTTCAGTGAGCTCTTCTTTGCTAATTTTATCTTGCAGTTTTTCAAGTTCTTCTAAAAGCTTCTCATTCTCCTTAAGCTTTTCTTGATTGTCTTCTAAGCGCTTTTCCAATTGCTCTTTAAAAGGATCTTTTTCTTCATTTTCTGGTTGGAAATTTTCTAGGTTTTCTTGTAGTTCTTTTGAAAATTTCTGCATCATTTGCTCTTGCTGCTTTTGACGCTTTAGTACATCTTCCAGCTTTTTCTTGTCATTCCAATTAAGTTCTTCTTTTTCTTTCTGGATCTTCTCCAACTCCTCTAGCCGCTTATCCTGCTTCTTCATTTCTTCCAAAGCTTTGTCCATCCCTTTTATGGCATTTTCTTGGTTTTGAAGTTGTTCATTTTCTAATTCGTCTTGGGTAAGTTTCCTGAACGTATAGAGGCCAGACTTTGATGATTTGTAGTTGTTTACAGCGTCATTATCAAATACTTCAAAATAGTATTCGTAAGCAACGCCTTCGGTAAGTTCTATATCTCCTGGGAACGTGTATACAAATTGTGCAACATTGCTTTTATTGATATTTAAAATTTCAGCACGCTTCGCAGCCTCTTGACCGTCGGGATAGTATACCAATTGTAGTTTTGAAAGTCCGTAATCATCACTCGCCTGTCCAAGGAAATACGTTAACTGACTGTCCAAGCTATCTTGCTTAGACTGCACCGAAATTTCTGGATATTCATCTTTAATCACTCCCAAAGTAAACGAGAGGTTCTCGTAGTCTTGCAAGTTTTCATTAGAAGTGGTAATGGCATAATCTAGTTTAGAATAGATCCCTTTATTAAACGTATATTCTTGCTTTTTTGCTGAAAAATTATAGACCGTGTCTTTGGTTTTTAAGCTCACAGCACTTGTGTTCTTTGTATTCACACGCCATTGCACTTGTGTCCCTTCTGGAACAGTTGCATTTCCTGTGCTTTTTAAGGTTTCGTCTTTTCTGCCAGTATACCCAGGATAGTTTAAAAACAACTCAAAGCCCAACAAAGACGGTGTTTTTAAAACATCTAGTGTGTATTTTTTAGAAGTTACATCATTGGCTTTTAATGTAAAGTCTATAGGTGCATTGGGTTGTAAAAAAGTATATTCAAATATGCCAGGAGCGGTTTGTTGTAAGAAATACGTCTGATCTTGGTACACAATACTCGCATTCTCAGGAACGGCTTCTCCTTCTGTGCGCACGTGCACTGTAAAAGGTTTATTTTCGACAGCAGTGAGTCCATCGTTTATCACATAAAAACTAAAGGGTGCTGGAGGTTCATAGGCAGTATCGTAATTTACTACACGTTCATAACTGCTGCTAAAAGTATCTTCCTCTCCTAATAAACTTACCAAGCCAAAAATCACCAATGGAATGGCTGCATATTTTAAGTATTTTACATTTTTCTGAAAGTTTACAGCCTTCTTAAATACTACCGGTTGCATTTCACTTGCTTTCTGATCGATGCTGGCGGCTAATAATTCTGATTCTCGTTGATTTTGGTTTAACTGAATGACATTTAAGAGCTTGTCGTTTACTTGCGGGAAGTGGTTTCCAATAATTTGGGCAGCTTCTTCATTACTGATTCCTTTTTGAAGGCTGAATAATTTGAGTAAAGGAAAGGCAATAAACCGGACAAATAACCCTAGCTCAACAGCGACAAAGGCCCAAAATAAGATGGTACGTCCTATTGGGCTGAGCCACAAAAAATACTCAACTAACAAGGTTAATAGGAAATACAACAAGCCAATAGCAAAGAACAAAATGGTTCCTTTAATTAACTCGTTGGTATAGTATTTTTTTATAAATTGTTCCAGCTTTTGCTGGATAAGATTAAATGAACTCATATGTTTTTCTGAATAATGAGAAAACATTTAAAATTACAGCAAAAAATACACCAAACACAGGAAATTTCAGAATTTATGAAAGATTTAAAATATGTCTTTGCTTACACTACCCCGCTTACTGCCTTAATAGGGCTATGGTTTCAAGCTTATTGGGTGTTCTTGACGCCTGTTTTTGCTTTTATAATCGTCCCTTTTTTAGAGACCTTGATGCCTGTTGCTACTCAAAATTTAAGCGAAGAAGAAGTACTTAGTAAAAACAAAAACAAGTTTTTTAATGTGTTACTATACCTCAACCTTCCTATTGTCTATGGTTTGGTTGGTTATTTTTTATGGAGCCTTGGGTTTGAAAGCTACAGCACGATGGAACTGATTGGACTCACTATTTCTGTGGGGATTGTAGTAGGCTCAAACGGTATTAATGTAGCCCATGAGTTAGGACATAGAAAATTACAATTCGAAAAAACATTGGGAAAACTATTGTTACTCCCAGCACTGTACATGCACTTTTTTATAGAGCATAATTTTGGTCATCATTTACATGCGGCTACTCCCGAAGATCCTGCTACTGCTAAATACAACCAAAATGTATACTCTTTTTGGTTTACTTCTATTACAAGACAATATACCAAGGCATGGCGCATCCAAAAGGATTTATTAAAAAGAGCTTCGATGTCTTTTTTGAGTGTCAAAAACGATATGCTTTGGTACACCGTTTTTCAAATAAGCTACCTTCTTGCTGTGTATGTTTTATTTGGAGGATTGGCCACCTTACTAGCGGTTTGTATTGGGCTAACGGGTATTATTTTGCTCGAGACCATTAATTATATCGAGCATTATGGGTTAAAAAGAAACAAAACAGCATCAGGGCGGTATGAGCGTGTAACCGAAATCCATTCTTGGAATTCGAACCATGTGCTAGGCAGAATTTTACTTTATGAATTAACCAGACACAGCGACCATCACTACAAAGCTCACAAAAAGTACCAGCTGTTAGAGTATCATGATGTGAGTCCGCAAATGCCTTTTGGGTATACCACCTCTATGGTATTGGCCTTACTTCCGCCGCTCTGGTTTACAACCATGAATAAATTAATTCCTGTTACCATGCGACCCTAGCATTGTTAGCGATTAGAAAAAAGCGAAAAGGGGTTGTTTAAAAAGGATAAAAATTTAAATGATGTCTTTCGTTTAAATAGTATTTTTGCAGCTCAAAATAAGATTTCTAATTAAAAAGATTCCTGCCTGCGCAGGAAATGAATATGGCTCAAAAAGTACGTGTACGTTTCGCTCCTAGTCCAACTGGACCCCTTCACATTGGTGGTGTAAGAACTGCTTTATTTAATTACTTGTTTGCAAAAAAACACGGTGGTGACTTTGTATTACGTATCGAAGATACAGACCAAACACGTTATGTGCCAGGTGCAGAAGCGTATATTGTAGAAGCCATGGAATGGTTAGGAATTCCTTTTGATGAGAGCCCAGCAAAACCGGGTAATGTTGGTCCCTATAGACAAAGCGAGCGCAAAGCAATGTATAAAGAGTATGCAGATCAACTTATACAAAACGGCCACGCTTATTATGCTTTTGACAGCACAGCGTCTTTAGATACCCATAGAAAAGATCACGAAGCCAAAGGGAAAACCTTTATTTACAATTGGCATAATAGATTAAAATTAGACAATTCATTAGCCCTCTCAGAAGCTGAAACAAAAGCAAAAATAGATGCCGGAGAAGCTTTTGTCATTCGTTTTAAAACACCTCAAGATGAAACTTTAGTGCTAGAAGACATCATTAGAGGCACCATGCAAGTTGACACGAATGTATTAGATGACAAGGTGTTATTTAAAAGCGATGGCATGCCCACCTATCACCTTGCTAATATTGTAGACGACCATTTAATGGGTATTACGCATGTTATTAGAGGAGAAGAATGGTTGCCTTCTTTGGCACTACACGTTTTATTGTATAGAAGTTTAGGCTGGGAAGCGCCACAATTTGCACACTTACCGCTCATTATGAAACCAGTTGGTAAAGGAAAACTAAGCAAACGTGATGGCGATAAAATGGGCTTTCCTGTATTTCCATTGCAATGGAAAACCGCAGATGGCGACCTTTTTTCTGGCTATAGAGAAGATGGATACTTACCAGAAGCCGTTGTAAACATGCTAGCCTTTTTAGGTTGGAATCCGGGTACAGAACAAGAATTATTTAGCTTAGAGGATTTAGTTGCCGCCTTTGATTTAGATAGAGTAAATAAAGCGGGCGCTAAGTTTGATCCAGACAAAACAAAATGGTTCCAACAACAGTATTTTCAGGAGTTGGACGCCGTTGTTTTAGTGGATGAATTTAAAAAATTGCTTCAGGAAAAGAAGGTTTCAACTGCGCTCAACCTGACAAAAATAATTTCTTTAGTAAAACAGCGTGCAGTGTTTACAGAGGATTTATGGGAGCAGAGCGCTTTCTTTTTTGTACAACCTAGAGGTTATGATGAAAAAGCAACGAAAAAAGCCTTCAAAGAAGATACGCCAAGTATTCTTAGCAGTGTTTCTGAAATTTTACACCAACAAACCACGTTTGAGGCCGCTAACATTTCCGAAGCGGTAAAAGGATGGATTACATCACAAGAAATGGGCTTTGGAAAAGTAATGATGCCCTTGCGTCTTGCTTTGGTGGGAGCCATGCAAGGTCCAGATGTATTTGAAATTGCTGCGGTATTGGGTCAAAAAGAAACCATTGCAAGGATTGAAAACGCAATTGCGTTTATGAAATAAATCCTTCTTAAAAATAAACAATACCAGCGATGGTAATATTGCTGGTATTTCCTTTAAAATCTTGGTTTTCTAAATTTTCGTCATTTAAACCTCCTAGAATATTGGTAAAACCATATTGGTAGTTTATATTCAATCTAAAGCTTTCTAAACCAGCTGTAACTCCTATTTGCGCAGCTCCATTGATAATGCTAATATTTTGTAGATCATTTGCTGTAATCGTAGTGTATCCATCTATAATAGCATTTTCAAAACTATCGTTATCTAGTTTCATCTTTCCATTGATGTTTAATATAGGTCCTGCTTCTATGGAGAAATGATGTTTAACAATATTATAACTCGCTAAAAATTTTACCTGAGCGCCAATAATGCTAAAGTTTACAAAATCTATGTTTGGTGTATTTTGAGTTCCTGAAGGATCTGTGATTTTAATCGCTACTTTGTTGCTTACAAAATTAATTCCATAGATTAAATCGAAGTTATTTCTAAACGAGCCTCTTGTGGTAAAACCAGCAGTGAAACTACCTCTAGCCTCTGTGATTAGGTCTGATGTGTTGATGTCAAACAAAGAATAACCTCCTTGAATTCCTAAACGATTATAGTTTCCTGTTCCGTAGGCGCTACGTTGTGCAAATAGTGTTGCTGTGATTAAAAATAGTGTAACAAAGAAGATTTGTTTAAGAGGCATCATATGCTTTTAATTTAGCGGGCTAAAGTAGCTTTATTTTTGTATATTCAACTCTTTAATCTTTAAAATAGTATCGTATGGGTGGATTTGTTTTATTAATTCCTTTTTTAATAATTGGTTTCTTCATTTTGTTGGCGTCGATTTTCATCGTAAAACAACAAACATCTGCCATTATAGAACGGTTTGGTAAGTATCAAGCTGTTCGGAGTTCTGGTCTTCATTTTAAAATTCCTGTAGTTGATAGAATTGCTGGACGTATTAATTTAAAAGTGCAGCAGCTAGATGTTATGGTAGAAACCAAAACAAAAGATGATGTATTTGTGCGTCTTAAAATTTCGGTACAATTTCAAGTGATAAAAGAGAAAGTATATGATGCTTTTTATAAGTTAGAGAATCCGCATGATCAAATTACTTCTTATGTATTTGATGTGGTACGTGCTGAAGTTCCAAAAATGAAATTGGATGATGTTTTTGAACGTAAAGATGATATTGCTATTGCTGTAAAAACAGAACTTAATGAGGCCATGATTAATTATGGGTACGACATCATTAAAACCTTAGTTACTGACATCGATCCAGATGTACAAGTAAAAGCTGCCATGAACCGAATTAACGCGGCAGAACGTGAAAAAGTAGCAGCAGAATACGAAGCAGAAGCAGAGCGTATCAAAATTGTTGCGAAGGCACGCGCAGAAGCAGAAAGTAAGCGCTTACAAGGACAAGGTATTGCAGACCAAAGACGTGAAATTGCGCGTGGTCTAGAAGAATCTGTAGATGTATTAAACAATGTGGGGATAAACTCTCAAGAAGCATCTGCATTGATTGTGGTAACACAACATTACGACACACTACAATCTATCGGTGAAGAAACCAATACCAACTTAATTTTATTGCCTAACTCACCTCAGGCAGGAAGCAACATGCTCAATGATATGATTGCAAGTTTTGTAGCGAGTAATCAAATTGGTGAAGAAATGAAAAAGACCAATGCAGCGAAAGGCATTGGAGCCAAGAAAAAATCGAGGCCAAAACCTCCACCAGCATCTGGATTTGATGATGACGAGGTGCAGTTTTAATTAATAACATGATCACTAAAGAAACCCGAAACGTATTTGTTTCGGGTTTTTTGGTTAGGTTTGTTTTATGATAGATTTTGTGCTTATAAACGCTTTTTAGCATGCTATTGAAACCTGTAAAAACATTTTTGCAAGCAACTGCATTTTTGCTAATTCCCTTTATAATACTTTTTATTTTGGGATATTGGAATATCCCCTACCTAAAACTGTATCTAAAAGAAGTAATTGCCTTTGGCTTGTTAACTTTTGTGTTTATGGGGCTGCTAAGCCTCATCAAAGCAAATACCCCAAGAAAAGGGTTTCTGCTCCTTAGTTATGGTATTCTTTCGCTGCTCTGTTTTGTAAAACTCGGATTTTACAATCAATACGACGCACAATTAAATGCCTCTTCACTTTACGTTATTTTTGAAACGAATACAGAAGAAGTTTCAGAATACATTTCACATTACACAAGCCCTACTCTTATTGGAATATTGCTATTGTTACTATGTTCCTTCTTTTTAGTCTACAGGTATCGTAACAAAATGGTAGTTACGCCTATCTCAAAAACATTTAATATAATTACAATCTTAGGTATTATCTGTGCACTTTTTTTAATACAATGGAAATTTATTGATGAAAATATTCCATTAATGAGTGTGCAGGCTTATGAAGAATACGAGGAAACCAAAGCTGTTTTAAAAGGACAATTAGCACAGCAAGAAACTCATTTTTTTGAAGATATAAGTGCTAAAGAAGGACCGCAAACCTATGTGGTCATTATTGGAGAATCTACTAGTAGAAGACATCTTGAGTTGTATGGATATCCTAGACCCACTAATCCAATGTTGTCCCAAATAAAAGAAGATCTACTAGTTTTTGACAGTGTGATTGCCCCCAATGTGCACACCATTTTATCTTTAGACAAAATATTGAGTTTCTCCACACATAAAACTCCCAATAAAAAAGAAAACGCCTCCATTGTACAACTAGCAAATAAAGCTGGTTTTACGAGCTATTGGATTTCTAACCAAAGGCCTGTGGGATTTCATGAAAGTATTCCAACCTTAATAGGAGGAGCTGCGCACAAAAGATATTACACCACATCAAACGATTATAATGAAATAAATTATGACGAAAAAGTGCTTCCTGTTTTAGAAAAAGTACTGCAAGAGCCTGAAGAAAAAAAGATGATTTTTATTCACCTTATTGGAACTCATATAGACTACCCTAAAAGGTATCCGCCCGCTTTCAATTATTTTAAAGATGCTCCATTGAATAGGCCTTTCACCCACGAATTAGCCATACTAAGAACCAACGAATATGACAATGCTGTGCGGTATAACGACAGTATTGTAGCCTCCATCATACAGCATGTTAAAAACGTGAACGAAAACAGTTTGGTGTGCTATTTTTCAGATCATGGAGATGATGTCTATGATGTTTTAGATCAAGCAACCCATAACGAATATCATGGCACCAAACCTATGTACGAAGTGCCTTTTATACTCTGGCTTTCCAAAAAATACAAACAAGAAAACAGTAGCTCAAACCTATTTTCTACTTATACGAATAGACGTTACAACCTTGAAGATTTTATACACACCTTTGCGTCATTTGCGAACATTGAATCTCAAGATATAGATAGAAGTAGGAGTATTCTAGATTCCTTGTACGTTCAACGTCCTCGTATTGTAAAGAAAAACAAAGACTATGATAAAGAGTAAACATCTTATAGGTGTCATAGTAGTCTGTATCATCACTGCTTTTGTCTACAAACAAAACCCATATCGAATTGAGTTTTGGGGGAAGTACGACAAGATTTGGGCGCATAAAATTAACTCCATAGAAAGACTTCAAAAAGCAAGCAAGCACTTTGACGGTATCGAACTTGATTTGGTATATGACAGCATACAAGGTGTGTTGGATATAAGTCATCCTCCCGCATCCTTATCGGGTCTTTCTTTTCGTGAATACGCAAAGCAGTTACCAAAAAACACGGCTTTTGGTATTTGGTTGGATATTAAAAATTTGAATGCTCAAAATGCTTCGGAAATTTTAGCGCTCGTAAACATTGCCTTAAAAAACACATCGATACAAGCGCATCAAATTATTGTAGAAAGTCGCTATCCTGAAGGGCTTCCGCTATTTACAAAGGATGGTTTTCTAGCGAGCTATTACCTACCCTATACCATTTCCGAAGAAAAAACAGTTACAAAAGAAGCATCACATATTAAAAACATACAAAATGTGTTAATAGAGCAACCAACGATTGCAATATCTTCCTCTTATAAGGACTATGATTTCATGAAAACTCATTTTCCAGATACAACCAAATACCTGTGGATGATAGATGGTATTAGAGCACACGGATTTCGAGCTTCGGAAATTTTAAAAGACCCTACTGTTGCTATTTTATTAGTGAAATTTAAGGATTAATACCTCGCTACTCTGCAATTTTAGCCCAAGAATCACGCAAGGTTGCAGTACGGTTAAACACCAAGTTATCTATCGTGGTATCTGGATCTACCGTAAAATAGCCTAGACGCTGAAACTGTACCGTATCTTCTATTTGAAGTTCTTTTAAACTAGGTTCTGCATAGCCAGTAATAACCTTTAGAGAATCTGGGTTTACAAATTCCATAAAGTCCTTGTCTTTGTGGGTATCTGGTGAAGCATCGGTAAACAATCGATCGTATAAACGTACCTCAACTGGTATGGCTTCTTTTATAGCCACCCAGTGCAGGGTTCCTTTTACTTTTCGTAAGCTCTCCTCTGTCCCGCTTCCACTTTTACTTTTCGGATCATAGGTACAATGAATCTCGGTGATGTTTCCATCGGCATCTTTCTCACAGCTTTCTGCTTTGATAATGTAGGCATTTTTAAGACGTACTTCTTTCCCTAGTTTCAGACGGAAGAACTTTTTATTGGCTTCTTCTCTAAAATCTTCTCGCTCAATATAAAGCTCTCTAGAGAACGGAACTTGTCTAGAACCCGCATCTGGGTCTTCTGGATTGTTTTCTGCCTCTAGCCACTCTGTTTCACCTTCAGGATAGTTGGTAATTATCACCTTTACAGGATCTAACACAGCCATCACACGATTGGCCTTTTTATTGAGGTCTTCACGAATACTAAATTCTAGTCTTGACACGTCGATTAAGTTGTCGCGCTTTCCAACGCCAATACCATCGGCGAAGTTTCTGATAGATGCTGCTGTATATCCTCTTCTTCTCAATCCTGAGATAGTTGGCATTCTTGGATCATCCCAGCTTTGTACCACACCATCTTCTACCAATCTAGCCAGTTTACGTTTACTCACCACCGTATGACTTAAATTTCTACGCGCAAACTCACGTTGTTTTGGGCGTAATTTTTTAGGGTCTACGACTTGATCTAAAAACCAATCGTATAGCTCTCGGTGTGGTAAGAACTCTAGGGTACAAAAAGAGTGTGAAATTTGTTCTATATAATCACTTTCACCGTGGGTCCAATCGTACATCGGGAAGATTTTCCAATCGGTTCCTGTTCTATGATGGTGTTTGTGCAATGTTCTATAGATAATAGGATCACGCATGAGCATGTTTGTTGATTCTAGATCAATTTTTGCACGTAATACGTGCGCTCCTTCAGGCGCTTCTCCTGTTTTCATTTGTTCAAAAAGCGCAAGATTTTCTTCAACTGAGCGATCTCTATAGGGTCCCGGAACACCTGGTGTTGTTGGAGTTCCTTTCTGTGTCGCAATGTCTTCACTAGACTGAGAATCTACATAAGCTTTTCCATCTTTAATTAATTGAATCGCCCAATCGTATAATTGCTGAAAATAATCACTGGCGTAGCATTCTTTCGCCCATTCAAAACCTAACCATGAAACATCTTTTTTTATAGCATCAACAAAGCGCTGTTCTTCTTTGGCTGGGTTGGTATCATCAAAACGCAAGTTTACGGGTGCGTTATATTTCAGCCCCAATCCAAAATTTAAACAAATAGAAGAGGCGTGCCCAATGTGTAAATAGCCATTAGGTTCTGGCGGAAATCTAAAATACAAATCCTCTTTCTTGTGGGTTGTTTTTAAATCATCTTCTATGATATGCTCAATAAAATTGAGGGATTCTTTTTCTTCAGACATGCGATACGCGTTGGTTTAAACAAAGCACAAAGGTAAGTAACCAATGCTCGACCTAAAAATAGATTGTAAAGTAATTACAAAAAATCAACTAACCATATAACTGACTGGTTTTAAACAACGTCTGTTCATTTTCTTTGCTTGTCCAAAGAAAACGAACCAAAAGAAAAGACACTTTTTCTGAGGTATTTTTTCTCTTACATCGAAAAACCACAAACATTTCACTAAATTTCCTCCAAGGCTTCAAAAATTCTTAACGTGAAATGGTTATTATACTGAAGAAAAAGGTTTAAAAAAACAAAATCTATTACATCATCTAAGCACTTCGGTTTATCTTTACAAAAAGTAGCTATTATGAGTTCTATACATGTAAAAAATATTCGCGTTTTTGCCAACCATGGTTGTTTGACCGAAGAAGAAAAAATAGGAAGTGATTACCTAGTAAACCTTCGTGTTGATGCTAATTTATTACATGCTGCACAAACCGATGCATTAGAAGATACAGTTGATTATGTAAGTTTAAACGCCATTGTAAAAGAAGAAATGGCCATTCGTGCAAAATTGCTAGAAAATGTTGGCTACAGAATTATTGAACGCATTTTAGCAACCCATACCGAAGTAACCTATGTTACCGTAACCATCTCAAAACTAAATCCTCCTATTGGTGGAGATGTAGAAGCGGTGAGTGTGACAATGACTTCGGCATAGATAATTTTGGTTTTTAGTTGTAGACTTCAACTCGAATCTTATATATTTGCGTTCTGTATTAAATTATTCCTACTACAGAAATAGATTCCTGCCTTCGCAGGAATGATGGCATCTTGGCCGAGTGGCTAGGCAGAGGTCTGCAAAACCTTGTACAGCGGTTCGAATCCGCTAGATGCCTCTAGAAACCTTCAGTATTTTACTGGAGGTTTTTTTATTCGGAAATATTAATGGGTTACTAATATTTCCGAAGTATGTAACATCCTAATTAGAATACACTTTTAAACGTACTATCGTTCTAGAAAAGGATGAAAAAGGCATAAAACCCTTTTTTCATCCTTTCATCATCCCTTTTTCAATCCATCAATATTCTTTTAATGCTAGGTATCGTACTAGGTTTGTATCAAAATAATAATCATTAAATTTAAAAATTATGAAAAATCAAACAAATCGAATCCTTTTAGTAGTAGTTACTTTATTGGTATCTGTAACAACATTTACTCAAGCACAAAACAATAAAATTGAAAGTAAACAAACTACAGAGTTTAAATTTCAAAGAAATATTCAGCTTGAAGATTGTAAAGAAAGTGAAGAGATTATCATTCCTATTGCCGAAAACACCAAACAGTTTAAACTAAAGATTGACAGTTCTGTATCTTCAGGAAAGGTAACAGTAGAGATTTACGATGCGAATGAAAAAAAACAAGGTACTTTTTCTGTTGGCACTCAACTTAAAGGTAACATATCTGAACATGCAAATGGAACAATAAACAAAGATGTATTAGAACCAGAAAGTGGCGATTGGAAAGTGAAAATTATACCAATAAATGCTAAAGGTATCATCACAATTAACACAGTATCTTGGTTATAAACAAATGAAGCAAAATCCATCTATACTACTCTGGAAGCTATTCGTTTTACTTTGTTTACATACCATTACGGTATATGGACAAGGCTCTGGAAAGGGTACATTAAAAGGCGAAATACAAATAGATACATCATGGTCTACAGATATTTATTTATCATATATTCCAACGTTTAATGATATCTATTCCATGTCTAGCGAAATGATTATCGCAGAAGCAAAAATAGATAGTCTTGGTTATTTTGAATTTGATTTAGACTTCTTGCCTAATGAGCAAAGACTATATCGTTTGCATATTTCAAAAAAGGAAGATTCTAAAAACTCATTAATTATTGGTGGGTTAAATGAAAACTACCTAGTCTTTATTGCAAGTAGAGATTCTAACATAACATTCAAAGGTACATCATTAACTCCCCCTTTTAAAAATGTGATTTTTGAAACTCGGAATGAAAATTTTGAGTTTCAAAAAATCACTAATTTGGTGTTTCAAAAAGATAGTATTGCTGCTGTAAGTGGTCGTTCAAAAAGAAAATTTATAGAAGAGAGACTAACCGAAACATTATTTCAAATTGCTGATTCATCTTCAAATGCGTTGGTTTCATTGTATGCACTTCATAAAAATAATTATGAATCCAACTACCTTTCAAACGAAAGTTTTTACAAGACGTACTTAAAAAAATGGTCTCATCTAGATGATAATTATAGTAAAGATTTTAGGAAGAAGTTACCCTTAAAAGTGTCTAATTACAATTGGCTTTTTATTCTACTTTCGGGAATTATTTTAACAATTATTGGATACCTAATTGGAACATTCAACATATTTAAAAAGAACCGAATTGAGAAACTTACCGTACAAGAAAGAAAAGTACTAAGCTTATTAAAAGAAGGAGCTACGAACAAGGAAATTTCAGAAGAATTCAATATTGGAATAAGTACGGTTAAATCTCATGTAAGTAGCATTTTAACCAAACTAAACGTGAAATCAAGAAAGGAAATAATGAATTTAAAATAACCTGTTTGTTCGAAGAATAAAATGCCATAGTGATTTTATTGCACTTTCTCTGTATTGTTCTGCCCAGGAATTCTGTCTAATCCTTTCTTAACTTGGGAAGGGAACACACCTTCTAACAACATAAAAACACCAAAAAGTACAATTAAGATACTCACCCATTTTTTTGTTTTAAAAATAAAACGAGGGGTCATTTTGCTTTTTAGTTTTTTAGCTGCAGCAATTTTTAATAAATCAATAGAAAAGAAAACCCCTAGAACAGTGGCTAAAAATAGAAATACGCCATTTTCTGAGCTAGTTAAGGCATTTGCAGCAACAATAGTTAATACCCAACCAGAAAGAACACCAAAATTCACAAAATTGAGTAAGAATCCTTTTAAAAATAAGCCTCCTAGGTTCTTTTTAACGTTTACTGCATAATGCTCTCGTACAATTTTAATGAAGTTTTTAATGGTACGGATATAAGAGATAATACCGTAGGCTATCAAAATAGCGCCTCCAAAAATAAGGAGCCCTGGATCATCTTTTACGCGTTCTAATATTTTTGTGGTACTAAAATAGGCAATAATGATAAAGACAATATCGGCAACCATAGCCCCTAAATCAAAGAATACCCCAGCCTTAAAACCTTTGGTAATACTCGTTTCAATAAGGGTAAAAAAAACTGGTCCTACTGCAAAAGCAAGAATAAAACCGTAAAGTGCCGCATATGCTAGACCATCAAACATAGAACTGTAAAGTTACAAAAGGTTTTAATGAGTACCCTATAAAAGAAGTGGTCTATTTTTTGTTATCACTACCTTTGTAATGTTTTATCTTTATATCGTACTAAGTTTATAAATCAAAATATCATGAAAAAACTACTTTTTATTTTAATTGCATTCTTTACACTCACTGCTGGAGCTCAGCAATTTGATTATAACTTAAAAAAAGGATTTGTTGCCGAAGGCTATGATGTGGTAGCCTATTTCAACAACGAAGCTCTTGAGGGTGATAAAAAATTTAGTACTACACACGACAATGTAAAATACAAGTTTGCAAATCAGGCTAACTTAGATGCTTTTCTAGCAACTCCAGAGAAATACATACCTCAATACGGAGGATATTGTGCGTATGCCGTAGCTCAAAAAGGAAAAAAAGTAGGAGTAGACCCTGAAACCTTTGAAATTAGAGATGGAAAACTTTACTTATTCTATAATTCTTGGGGTGTTAATACTTTAGAGAAATGGCAAGAAGAAGGAGCAGAGGCATTAAAAAAACAAGCTGATATTGAGTGGGAATCTGTAAAGGGTAAAAACTAGATAACTCCATAGCCCTTCGACTCCCGAAGCTTCGGGACAGGATGACGTATAAATAGGATTGTCATGCTGAGCTTGTCGAAGCATTAATCCTTAAACACAATCTTTCCGCCTGCAAATTTCTTTTTAGTGACATCTTTAGGATCTCCATAAATGTAAATATATCCTCCTGCACGTACTCTAGCGTCTATTTTTTGGGATGCATATACATCTGCAGATCCTCCAGCTGTCACTTTTACTTTTGTTTCTTGGGTTTGAAGCGCTTCTCCGTTAAATTCGCCGCCAGAGTTAATTAAAATCTCTTGAAAATCAGATGTTCCTGAAACGGTTATAACTCCACCTGTTACCGCTTTAAAGGTAGCAGATTTAGTTGCTAATACAAGGTTTACTTTACCACCTTCTTGGGTTTTAATGGTGATGTTTTCTTGTTCAATCGGACTACTACTTGAAATAAAAGAACCCTCATTTGCATCAATAATTGCAACCTGGGTATAATACACTTTTACTTCGGTGTCATTGCCATTAAATCGTGTATCGGTATTCATTCGAATGCGCAACATATCTTCATCTTCAACAATTTTCACATCCTCAATATTAAAACCAGAAATAACCACTTGGTTCTTATCTGATGGGATCAACTCTGCTTCAATAAGATCGAATACTTTAATTTCATTAAATGCTGAAATATCCTTTGTAATACTACTTTGAGCAAAAAGAATAGATGTAAAAACAATACATAAAAGGGTGTGTAGGGATTTCATAAGCGCTAATTTTAAATGTAAAAAGCAAATATATTGAATGTTAATATTTCAGAAACAAAAATTATTCCATGTCTGCTTTACTACCTAACATGGTAAAATCTAAATGCTTTCTCACTAAATCGGCATTTTTTACTTTTACATACACCTCATCACCTAAGGTAAAAGTGTTGTTTGTTTTTCTACCAACCACAGCATAGTCTTCTTTTATAAACTCATAGTGATCATCGCGCATGTCTTGGATACGCACCATACCTTCGCATTTGTTAGAGATGATTTCTACATAGATTCCCCATTCGGTAACTCCACTAATCACTCCTAAGAAATCTTCATCTTCATGATCTTTCATGAATTTAATTTGCATGTACTTGATACTATCACGCTCTGCACTTGCAGCAAGGTTTTCACGTTCACTACTGTGCTGACATTTCTCTTCAAAAGTTTCTTCTTTTGCAGATCCATTGCCATCAAGATAATGTTGCAATAAACGATGTACCATCACATCTGGATACCTACGAATAGGAGACGTAAAGTGCGAGTAATAATCGAATGCCAGTCCATAATGCCCAATATTATTGGTAGTATACACCGCCTTACTCATGGTACGAATGGCAATGGTATCGATCATGTTTTGCTCTTTTTTTCCATGCACATCTTTCAGTAATTTGTTCATAGACTGCGCAGTGGTTTGCTTATCTCTTGTATCAAGCTTGTATCCAAATTGCTTGATAATGTTTTCTAAAGCAGCAATTTTTTCATCATCTGGTTCGTCGTGTACACGATACACAAAGGTCTTTTTAGGGTTTTGTTTCCCAATATAGGTTGCCACACTTCTGTTGGCAAGCAACATAAACTCTTCAATCAATTTATTGGCGTCTTTACTTTCTTTAAAATAGACCCCTTCTGGATTATTGGTTTCATCTAATTTAAAACGAACTTCTACCTTATCAAATGAAATCGCCCCTTGTTTCATTCTATCTTTTCGTAAGATTTTTGCGAGCCTATCCATTTCAAGAATGGCTTCTGCAATAGGTTGATCCACTTGATATGCTGTTCCGGTTAAGGAAATTTCAGCAGGAATGCTACAATTAATTGAGTTCTCGACTGCGCTCGAACGGACATTAGGATTAGATTCTATAATCTCTTGGGCTTCTTCATAAGCAAAACGCGCATCACTATAGGTCACTGTTCTACCAAACCATTGATGTAGTACTTTGGCATTTGCATCCATTTCAAAGACTGCAGAAAAAGTATATTTCTCTTCATGCGGACGTAAAGAACAGGCGCCGTTACTTAAAATTTCAGGAAGCATAGGTACCACTCTATCTACCAAATACACAGAAGTTGCACGCTCATAAGCTTCGTCGTCTAATACGGTTCCTTCTTTGAGATAGTGTGATACATCTGCAATGTGGATTCCTATTTCGTAGTTTCCATTTTCTAAGATGGTAAACGATAAAGCATCATCAAAATCTTTGGCATCTTTTGGATCTATCGTAAACGTAAGATCTGCACGCATATCGCGGCGTTTTTTAATCTCACTTTCTTGAATAGAAGTATCTAATTGGTTTGCATAAGCTTCTACCGCTTCTGGGAACTCATAAGGCAATCCGTATTGCGCTAGAATGGCGTGAATTTCGGTATGATGTTCTCCAGGTTGCCCTAATCTTTTAATGACAGATCCAAAAGGAGAATCGGCTTTTTCTGGCCAATCGTCTAGCGATACTAATACCATTTCTCCTTGTTGGGCGCCGTTAATTTTTCCTTTAGGAACAAATATATCGGTAGTCATTTTGTGATCGGTTACTTCTACAAAAGCAAAACGATCTTGGATGTCTATAGTCCCTACAAATTCGGTTTTTTTACGTTCAATAATTCTGGTGATTTCCCCTTCGGTTTTACCACCTCTTCTGCGTTTAAAAACATATACTTCAACTGTATCGCCATGTAAGGCTTTGTTAAGATTTTTGCTTTTTACATAAATATCATCTTCTAAGTCTTCTACAATAATGTAGCCTTGACCACGTCCAGCCATATCTACACGCCCAGTGTAATAATTTTGAGAAGGGGTAATAATATACTTCCCTCGATCAATTTCTTGAATGGTTTGCTTTACTTGAAGTTCTTTTAATTTTTTGATAATTTGATTGCGACTGCTAGGGTCATCGACACCTAATTTTGCAGCTATTTGTTTGTAATTATGGGGTTTGCTATGGTCTTTTCTGAGGATAGCAAGAATGCTTTGGGTAAGATTTTCAATTTTATTAGAAGATTTCCTTCTTTTCTTTTTTTTCATTTAGTGTTCTTGTTCTCATTTTGTATGAGAAACGTATTAATTTATATTTCTTAAATGTATTGATTTATTGGGTTCGGAACGAACAAAAATTCATGTGAAGAAGATTTAAATAAGATGAATTCTTTTTAAATCAATCTATTAAGACTATTGCAAAGCTACACTTTTAATTTTAATTCCATATTTTCTTTGTGTTATCAACTAAAATGATTTGTATCTTTAGTATTAATTACAGTAATTTTTTTTGATTTTCCCTATCCCTAAAGGGTAATCAACTAAAAAACCTTAAAAAGATTCTATGGAGGATTTTAAAACCATTGCAATTTTCACCTTTCCGAGCGAATATACGGTCTTACAACATTTGTTTGAACAGGCTGGATTGCGCTATGTGTTTCAAAATGAAACCATGATTAGTGTCTTACCATTTCACAGCAATGCTTTTGGAGGTATTCGTTTAAAAGTACATACAGAAGATATTGATAAAGCCACAGCTATTATTAATTCTTTAGAAGATGATAGTCATTTAAAGGTGGTATAATATCCCTCATCCCCTCCCGAAACTTCGGTACTTCTTCCGCTGAGATGGGAGTGTAGTATTTCTTTCTTCTTCGGAAATATTAGTGATAATATACCTTTTTCCTATACCTAATTTTTCTATTTTTTTAAGTTATCAGACTTTTCAACAACTATTAATAGTATACTTTTTCTTTTTAAAAAATAAAAATAAAAATGATGTATATAATAGGGTGTTCATAACAGGTATAACTTTTTGTAGGAAGTATCTATTTTATTACTTATTGAAATTTGTGCTGGGTTTATCAACAGTTTATTAGTATATATTCTTCCTGAATCATAACGATTTATGTAGTTACATTAACAATTGTGAATAAGCCTTGTTGACAGCTTATTTTTGAAAACTAATTTTTATTTTCTTGTTGGTAAACACAAATTCCTACTTGAAAACTAACCTAAAACTAACCCACTTATATTTTGGAATACTCAATTAAAAATGGATATGAATTTTTTGAAAGTACTACACAACTTTTTCTGTTATTTTTCTATCAACAGCTATTAACAAGTTGTCAACGTTATTCACATTTCTAAAAGATGGTTAATAACACAATCTCTATTTATTAAAAGAAGAAATAACATACTAGTATATTTGTATAACCATAAAAAAAACACCATGAAAATTGCCATAGGAAACGATCACGCCGGACCGGATTACAAATTTGCTATTGTAAAACTCCTTGAAGAACGCGGAATTAGCGTAGAAAATCATGGCACAGATTCTTTAGATAGCGTCGATTATCCAGACTTTGCAAACCCTGTTGCGAATGCTGTTAATGAGGGTACCGTTGACAAAGGTATTTTAATTTGCGGATCTGCCAATGGAGTTGCGATGACGGCAAATAAATATCCTAATGTAAGAGCAGGCTTATGTTGGACCAATGAAATTGTGGAGCTCATTCGTTTGCATAACGATGCTAATATTTTATGTATTCCGGCTCGTTTTACTGCCATTCCGCAAGCCTTAAAAATGGTGAACACCTTTTTAGATACCGAATTTGAAGGTGGACGCCATCAAGGAAGGGTTGATAAGATTAAAACCTGTTAAGTAGTATATAAAAACTCATGAAAGATGTCTGGTTGAGCGCAGTCGAAACCTATTTTTTATATACCAAAATTGTAGTTCTCTCCCGAAGCTTAGGGAGCGCTCGAACAGACAGTATCAAATTTTAAATTAATACATGTCTCAAGATCACACACATAACCACATTCACGAGCACCCGAATCTAAAAGGGTGCAAGTTGTTGTTGTCTATTGTCCTCAATATTATCATCACGGTAGCACAGGTGATTGGCGGATTGCTTTCGGGAAGTTTGTCATTGTTGAGTGATGCTTTGCATAATTTTAGTGACGTTTTATCACTTATTGTAAGTTATATTGCCGATTTATATGCCAAAAAAGAGGCGTCGCTACAACGCACCTTCGGCTACAAAAGGGCCGAGATTCTTGCCGCCTTTGTCAATGCACTTTCGTTAATTTTAGTCGCGGTGTATTTGGTCTATGAAGCCGTATTACGTTTTTTGAATCCGCAATCTATTGAAAGCAGCTTGGTTATTTGGTTGGCACTTTTAGGGATTGTTGCCAATGGATTTAGTGTGTTATTATTACACAAAGACTCCAAAGAAAACATGAACATGCGCTCTGCCTATTTGCATTTGTTTACAGACATGTCGGCTAGTGTGGCGGTATTGGTGGGTGGATTGCTTATGAAGTATTTTGGTTGGTTTTGGGTAGACAGCGTTTTAACGGTACTTATTTCTATCTACTTATTAGTGATGGGTTTTTCTCTACTGAAATCTTCGTTTCATGTTTTAATGCTATTTACCCCAGACCATTTAAACCTTCAAAAAATAAGCGATGCTATTTCAGGATTAAAGGGAGTAAAAAATGTACACCACATGCACGTGTGGCAGCTCAATGAAAATGAGACGCACTTGGAAGGACACATTGCTTTTGAGGAGGATATTAAAATTTCAGAATTTGACAGCATTATAGACACTATAGAACAACTATTGTATGATGAATTTGAAATAAACCACGTCACCTTGCAACCCGAATACAACAAAGACGACCCGAAGGATATTATCGTGCAGGATTAGTATGCAGTGTTCAGTGGCAGTTTGTAGTAAAAAATGAGATATGGAAATACAAGTAAAAACATTTGAGGAATTAGACATTGAGTTGCTCTACGATATTTTGCAACTACGCAGCGAAGTCTTTGTTGTAGAGCAAGATTGTGTCTATCAAGACCTGGATGGGAAAGATAAAAAAGGGCTCCACGTGATTGGCACAAAAAATGGCCGCGTTGCGGCCTATACAAGATGTTTCGCCCCAGGCATTTATTTTGATGAAGCGGCTATTGGTAGGGTAGTGGTGCCCAAAGATGAGCGTAAATATGGCTATGGGCATGTAATTATGAAAGCGTCTTTGGAAGCCATAGAAACTCATTATCAAACTAGCGCTATTAAGTTATCTGCCCAAGAACACCTTAAGAAATTTTACGAAAGTCATGGTTTTAGTCAAATAGGGGAGGGCTATTTAGAAGATGGGATTCCGCATATTGCGATGGTAAAAGATTAATGTAAGTATCATAAAAGGTATAAATTTTAATTTATTTTTTTAAACCAAAGATTTTGGACCCTTCCCGAAGAAATTGTTAGACCAGAAATTTCATTGGTAGGACTCCTCTTAAATTGAATCGTATTTCCGTTAGAGAGAAACACATCATTTTTTGCAGCATTTATTTCAAAGTCACTTGCGCGAGGGTGTTTTGCTGTTAAGGCATTATTTTTTATAACAAGGGTATAGGTTGTTTGAAGTTCTGGACTATAATAATTTCCCGTAAATTCTTCGAGCGTTTTGTTGTTGTAGTTAGGTGGTGTAAATTCTTCTGAAATACTAGGTCCATCACCATTGACAGTTACCTTCATTATTTTTTTACCAGCTTCTTTTTCAAACCAAACAATTAAATCGACACCTACGTCCAACATTTTAAATTTATTTTTAGAAATAGGCGCCAACTTACTTTCGTTTCCTTCGCCTCTAAAATACATAAGAGTGTCATTTTTTTCATAGATCCTTCTGGCATAGCCATCTACTTTGTTCCAATAATGACCGCTAAATGCTTGCAATTCTTTTTTCTTTAGAGTTATAAAGGGTACTTCTTTTTTAGTTTCTTGCGGGGTCGTTTTTTCTTCCTTAATAGCATCTTTTAGGAATAGATCGGCAACTTGCATTGATAATGCTACTGGGTTAGCGTTGGCATTATTACTAAAGACCATCACAGCAAAATTTTGATGAGGGAAACGCCCAATATAACTCCTATAGCCAGCATCTGCTCCTCCATGTTGAATTTGATTTAGGCCTTTATAGGTGTCTTTAAATTGTCCATAGGCCCCGCCAAAGGTGTCTCCGTTATTTAGGGTAGCCAAGGTATTCATTTTTGAAATGATGCTTTTATTAGTTGTAATAGGAGTATTTAAATTTATGGCCCAAAGCGCCAAATCTTCTACGGTTGTAAACAAACTGGTAGCGCCGACATTGGCAAAATTAAGGTTACTTTTTTTAAACGTCTCTCCATTATGGTAGTACGAATAGGCTCTGTTTTTTACTATTTTTTCATGGTCGTCATAAAACAAGGTGTTTTTCATTTTTAAGGGTTTAAAAATGCGCTCTTCTGTAAATTCGGCAAAGGTTTTTCCAGAGATTCTTGCTACGACTTCTGCCAATAAGGTAAAGCCTGTATTGCAATAATTAAACTCTTCGCCAGGTTTAAAATTGAGTTCTTTTTGGTTGGCGACCATTTTTAGAATGTGTTCTTTGGTAATTACATCGTCCCATCGCCATCCGGCCATATTGAGCAAACTCCATTGGTCGCGAAGACCACTGGTATGTGCTGCTAAATGTCTAAGGGTAATGGTGGTGCCAAAATCTGGCACTTCAGGAATGTGTTTTCTTATGTCATCATCAAAAGAGAGTTTCCCTTCTTGTTCTAATAATAAAATCGAATATACCGTGAATTGTTTTGACACCGAGGCGATATGAAAAACCGTTGCCGGTGTATTAGCAATACCATATTCTAGGTTGGCGCTACCATAGCCTTTTTTAAAGACGATGTTTCCGTCTTGCACCACAGCTACAGAAGCTCCAGGAGTTTCGTTGTTGTTATAGGTGCTAAAAATGGCATCTATTTTTTGCGACATAGAGGAGGTTTCCAGTTGTTGCGCCTGTATCTGTGGCACAAAGACACAAAGTGCTAGGGTAAAAAAAAAGCGACAAGAGTTTTTGAAGTTTTTCATGAGATGTTAGTTGGTTTATGCACTAAAGTTACATAAAAGCACTACGTATTGCTGCTAAAAAGCATAGAAAGGAACTTGAAGCGGTTGTTTTTTATGGAGTTTTAAGTGCAGGCATTCCGTTTGGAGGGAGAAAAAGTAATTACATTAGCTGCACCAAGAACCCTGAGATTGCCATACCTAGGCATAGTGGTGAAAACCACTTCGTGTCTGCTTTAGCAAAAGAGGTGTATTTCACACGCTTAAAAAAACCAACGTAGTTAAAATCGCCTACCGCTCTCAGTAAAAAGATCCCCGGAATGATATAAAACACCACATTGTTCACCCAAGAAGGCATCGCATTATCCATCAACCCCGCTTTTAAAAAATACAGCGCTCCAAAGGCAAACAGAACCAAAGCCACCACAAGCGTAGCGATCTTAGGAATCTTTAGTGAGTTAGTTTCACCAGGTCTGGTTGGTATCACGTTTTCTAGCCCCCACCTACCACCAAAGAGCCAATAAACATGGATGGCACCCAGGGCTACGAAAATGAGGCTTAGAAGGAGGGCTAGGAGGGTTGTGGGCATTTATTGGTTGTTATTTTATAAAGATTGACTTATTCAATAGTGTCTATAAATTCAACAATGATTTTTTCTGTTTGTTAAGTGCTGTTTTTTATTTTGTAATCCATTTCTATGTACTAATCTCTTAAATCCAATAGCGTAGCTAATTCTTCAGCATAATCTATAAATGCTACGGTTTCATCTGTTCTAGCCAATTTAATTTTATCAAAAATGACCAGTGCTTCCCCATTACTTTCTAAATGATAAATCTGGTGGTTTTCGAAAAAACGAATGAAATCATCTGTAAAAAATGACCGAATCTCAGACTCTTTATTTCCCATAATTAGAAATTTTTTGGAAAAATTTGGATACATCTTAAAATCAATATCTTTATATCCTGTATATGCCATTACTCGGTCAAATAATTTTTCTAATACCCCTTCTTTTTCCATGGTAAAAATGGGTATTTTTTTATTCAATTTTAAGACCATTAGGGTCGTATTAAACGTTTCAGCCGTAAAAGCCCCGCCTTCACTGAAAGTTACATCAGCAATTTCCCAAGAGATATCTGAATCTTTAAACTTTCCTTTTAAACAATTTGATTTGCGTTCGATAGGTCTAATTTCAAAAAAGTGAAATTTCTTTAAATATGTTGTATTCCAATCTACTTGACTCGTGTATTGATAATCTTTTTCGTTAGCTAAATTTTGTAATCGAATTTGTCTTGGAGATAATTTTACTACTTGATTATTTAAGGCAATTTTTAAAGCTCTATTATAGGTAGAGGACGAAACATGGGAATCCAGCCCTTTAATTATGACCTTGCCGCCGGTGTTGTTTTGTATCTTTAGGTAGTCTACTATATAATCCATATAGGTAATGCCTACTAAACGTGTTTCTGATAAATCAATATTAACATCTGCTCCAGAAGGAATTTGGGCCACCATTTTATCGATTTTTAAGATTCCTAAAAAGTTTGCAATCCCTTTAACGTTTATATCGTAACTGCCATCTGGTTTCTTAACCAAATTTGAACCCGAACGATAGACCATTTTAAAAAACTGAGGTATAGATACCTTTACCAAAAGCATATGACTCACCATTGCCAATAATAACCCACCAAGTAATCCAATTAATAAATTAGTGTAAAGTGTTAAAACCATTGTGCCAACAAAAAATATTAATTGCTCAATTCCTTGATTATAAATTTGTTTAAAAACGGCAGGCGAAGCTAATTTAAACCCAGTATAAACAAGTAAAATTGCAAAAGCACATAGCGGTACTTGCCTCATTATTGGGCTCAAAACCAGAATAAAAACTAACAATAAAAGTCCTTGATACATGTTGGACCACTTTGTCTTCGCACCATTATGAATATTGACCGTACTTCTAATAATCACAGCAATAATTGGAAGACCTCCAATTAGGCCAGCTACCATCGTACTCAATCCAATGCCCGTCAAATCTTTATTTAAATCCGTCTTTCGATGATATGGGTCAATTTTGTCAACCGCTTTCGCAATGGCTAATGATTCAATACTTGTAATGATTAAAATAGATACCACGGTTGTCCAGAATTCAAGGGTATTAATTTTGGAAAAATTAGGATGCATTATTGAATCCATAATATTATTGGGGATATCCAAAAGTAGATGAGGCCCTACTTCATATGCCTTCCCAAAAAAGGAAAGCGAATGCAGGTCAAAGAAATTGAAAGCATAAACAAACGGAATGGAAAGGGCAATAACCCACATTGGCGTAGGCAGAATATGGAAAAATCGGTTGCTAATTTTGGAATGAAACAATAATAAAAGTAAACCTACTAAAGCAATAATTACCACAAAAGGATTCGCTTGAGGTAGAAATTGAACCACATCAATAAGGTTTTGAACAATACTCGTACTATCTGAATGCGTGCCCAAAGCAACATGGATTTGTTTAGCAAAGATGATAATTCCGATGGCTGCTAGAATACCGTGAATTACAGAAGAATGGAATATATCTGCTAATCGACCTAATTTTAATAATCCCAATACTACTTGAATTGCACCCGAAACAACCACGGCTGCCAATACGTAATTAAAGGCTTGCCCAGAACCATCATCCATTAATACAATTCCCAAAAGTATGACAGCAATAACTCCTTTGGCAGGTCCGTTGACTGATATATGACCACCACGATAGAGCGTTGTTACAACGCCACCAACAATTGCCGAAATAATACCCGACATCGCAGGTGCACCCGCTGCCAAAGCAATACCCAATGAAAGAGGTAAGGCAATGAGTGAGACACTCACCGCTGCGATTAAATCACTTTGCCAATTTTCAATTAATCCCTTAAAACCTTTCTTTGGTGTAACTTCCATTAAGTAACTATCTGTGTTTATACTATATTTTGATTTTAAATATAAAACAATTCAATAGATAGTTTTCACAATTCTAAAATCATTTGAAATATGACCTAGTTTTACTTTTGAGAAATTTGAATTTAAATCGCTGATTTGTAACATAAAGTTGCATTAAAACTTTAGTGTTGATTTTATTTGTTGGCCAAAGTTATTTATGTCATCCAACTGTTTATAAATAAAAATTCGTCTATTTCTCCTTTCAGCCAACTAAATGTAAAATAGTGTAAAGGATTTATAAAGTATAAAAAACCTCTAATAATCTCCTTAGACTTTTTATTATCAATTAGTTCAAAGTTTGAATAATATTCTACAAAACTTTTGTCATAATGAGCTGAAAATTTATTTCTAATTTTTGGGATAATATTGTCATAATCGTAGGTTTTTTTAAAATCGGCTAATTCTCGGTTCAACATTTTAAAAAAGTCCTCGTATCTGTCTTTGTCCTCTTCTTTGATTAGTTTAAAAACCTGACCTTTGTATTTATAATATGTGTTTATTGTCTCGTATGCTATTAGATAAGCAAATTTGATATTATAGCTTTTTTCCCAGTCAGTTTTAGATCTTTTAAAATTTCGATATGTGCATAATAAGTCAATATAACTCGAAGTCACAAAGCAGTAGAACTCAATTTTAATCTTTTCATATCCGAGAGATTTAAATACATCTTTAAATTCGGGATTATCATAATTTTTCAAAGTATTGAATCCCCACTCCAATTCCTCTTCATAATTTTCAATTCTTTGGTCAATTTCTTTGAATGTGAACATTGGATTCTAATTGTGGCTAACGTTCTGTGTATGGTGCGTATCCCTTAGGGTATGGACTATACACCTTGTTTGCATTTCGTTATTTTTCTTCATTCAGAACTACTGTTTCAGTGTCAGAATCAATAGTTCTAAGATTTTTAAACAGTCCTCTAATGTCAACGGGTATGAAGTTTACCTTTTTTAAAGCTTTGAAAAGTGTTGTGAAATTAATCACTCGACTGGTGAATAGTTCATTGAAAACTTGATTCAATAAAGTCTTTCCTCTTCGATTTATCAGCCATAAAGGATATTGCAGTTCTATACCATTTGTAAATTCTACTGCAACAGTCTTAGTTTCTTCTGCTTCATCGAAATCATTAAAGTGTTTTTTGAGTAAGGGAAGCGATTTATTGAAGATTATATTACATATTTTTTGAAGCTCGACATTAGACATAGATTTTAACTTATACTCTTCACCCACGGTTAAACCGATATCTAAAAGTTCAATATGTTTTTCTTTATCCATTAAAGCGGCATAAAGGATAATTGGGTCAATTAGATAATTTTCAATACTATATCTGCTTATTAGGTGAATACCATCAGAAGTTTCATTTCCGCTGTCTTTGTCAATTACACCCTGTATTATATGTTCTAACCCTGAGTCTTGAAGTTTATTCACCCAATTTTGAACAACATCTTTTCCCCCTGATTTATCCTTAGTTGATGCTGGTATAAAAACTAATGGAATGCTTCCATCTATTACATCGTCTTTTGTTAAATTATCAAATAAGTATGAATAGAAAGTAGCATCATCTTTATCTTCGACTAGCATGTATCTAGTTCCTTCACCGACATAAACTAAACCAGCCGTTAATAATGATACAGTATGATTCTTTGAGTCAGATGGTTTAATTCTGGGATTTTCACGAGACATTTCAAATAATGAGTCGCTAGGAGTCAAAATTACGGTTGAAGGCGAATGAGTCGTCATTATCACTCTAACTCCAAACTTATCAACTAGTACGTTTTTTACAACATTAATAAATTGCTGAGACATTGTAGGATGGAGGTGAGCATCTGGCTCATCCATTAATAAAATTTTAGGGAAAATATTTTTTTCTTGGGAATTATAAAGATAAAATACTAAAGAGATAAGTACCTTTTCACCAGAAGAAAGGTCATTAAAATTTACAGGGTCTCCACTTACTTCGTTTATTGCTTTTAGCTGGAAACTGTCCCTAAATCCAAGTTCCGAAGGGTTGTTAAATGAAAATGGTAATTTGGATTCTTTAAGAATATCCTTTAAAACCAACCAAGGCTTTTCTCCGATTTTATTAATAATTTCTTCTTCTGTTTTCTGTTTAGCCTGAAGCTCAATTTCGGATAAACGATAGTTATAAAATACCTCCGCAATCTTTTGGCTAAGCTGAGGCTCTTGTTCTATTAGTATCTCAGGATATAATTCTATAAACTCTTCACGCGTTATTTCCTTTCTATTCGCCTTACCTGATTTTCGTTGTATTTCTTGAAAAGCGTAAAAAAGTTTTATTTGTTGTTCGTTATCATTCCTAACTTGATTCTGAATAAAATTACTGTATTTGTTGCCAATCTGTTGTTGAATACTAGAAAGGTTTATATCACCAGTATTGTTTAGTTGCCATTCACCTTTTAGAAACGTTATTTCATCTTGTTTGATATATTCATCCTCGAATTGGACTCTCTCAGATGTTCCTCTTTTATTAATTACTGTGTTATAGATTAATTCCAATAACTGTGTTTTTCCAGTCCCATTAGGTCCCGTAATAACAGAAAACATTGGAATATTCATCCAAGTGAAATCCGTGATTGATTTGTATTTGCCTGTGAATTTAATATTCATGCGCTATTTTTAATGAATGCCAACACGTCATAAAAACAGGTGTTAATGGTATCCCCCAAACCTAACCAAATAAAAACCAATTCACTAGGGGGAAAACACCCTGTTGCCTATTGTTTTCGTAAGAAAAGCTGGTCGTTGATGCCAATAGCTACAATACCCAAAGAAGCATTGTAATAGATCTGGCTATCTGAGTTATTACACAGCCAAACATTTCTAAACCCAATCCCTTGAAGAGTGATAGCATCCTTCAATACAAATTGAGTAATAGCATCAAAAAAAGGTCCTTCCGTGGCGCCTTGTGCCACAGGAATGGCTGCTTTTAAAGAACTATTGCCATGCGCTAGGTTGAGGTAGAGGGCTTCTTCGCGATTTTCATTGTCGAGGGTGATCTCTGGGTCTAGGTGCAGCAAGATATCGTCTCCTTGAAAGTAGCTTGCGCGATTTGGATATTCGTAATAAGCATATGCAGTGTAAGGCTTAATATTGATGCTTTGGCAGATATTATATGACTTGGCTTGTCTGTGTTTGGGGCTGTTGTACTCTTTTTTAACTAGGGTTAGGGTATCTGTGCTGCTAACAAAAACAAGGGTGTCGGTTTGCTGCTCCAAGTTCCAGGATTGAAAGGTCTCACTCAAGGCAATAATGCCTAGATTTTTGTTTTGGGCTGGGCCGCAGGAGAAACGGTTGTAGCAGCTGGAAAGGGTTAGTACTAACAGTAAAAAGACATGTGGTTTCATGCCGTTTCTATTTTTTAGATTGTACCTGCTTGTTAAAAGGCATGCCTAGTTGGGTGAGTATATTTTCATCGTCGGTGTGGTCTGCGATGTCTATGCCGTATTGTATCTGCTGCATGTCTCCATAGACAAAGGTGCCAAATAAATGATCCCAGACAGAAAACATATTGCCGTAGTTACTGTCGGTCCAAGGCAGCTCGAAATGATGATGAAACTTATGCATATTAGGCGTTACAATAACATAACTCAGGGCTTTGTCAAGACCGCCCGGTAATCTAAGATTGGCGTGGGTAAAATAAGTAAAGGCAACACTTAAAATGCGATAGAAAAAGTAAAAAGCAATGGGCATACCCATAATCACTACTGCCAACAAAGCAAAGCTCTCACGCAAGATAAAATCTAGCGGATGGTGCCGTGTTCCTGTACTGGCATCTACATGCTTGTCGCTATGGTGCACTAAGTGCAGTCTCCAAAAGGCAGGGACTTTATGTAGTAAAAAATGTACGCCATATTGGGCGATAAAATCCAATACCAAAACAGCCAAAAGCAACTCTAGCCATATTGGTGCTTCAAAAAGGTGTAGGAGTCCGAATTGTGTGGTCTCCAACCAACCAAAAACACCAACGGTTGCAATACCAAATACCGCATTAATCACCATCACAAATGTGAGCAGCACCATATTGGCTTTGGCGTGTTTCCATTTGTTATAGCCTAATTTAAAGAAGCTGTAATAACCTTCTAGTAACCAAAAAAATGCAAACGTTACAAATACCCAACCCGCCTTCATCCAGATGGGCATGGTTTCAAAGAAGTTTAAGAATTCTTGCATGAGTGTTAATGTTTTACTTTTTTTAAAGATAGGGAAATAAAGAGATATTGTTCTTTACACCCCTCTTGAGCTATGCTCGGTATTTTCAGTAAAATATATTTTACTTCAATAACCCTCAAGGGGAGAATCTTATTCTATTACATTTAATAGCTGTAATGCTCCTCCCCTTTGAAGGGGAGGTTGGGAGGGGATGTTATTATGTTAAGTTTAGGTTTCGACTGCGCTCAACCAGACAATGATTTGAGGCTTTATTATTTCAATATCTTCTTGTAACGCTTCTCATCATTCAACACTTCAATGGCGGCTTTGATTTCTGGGTTGTTCACAACTTGGTAATCGTATAATCCGTCTCTGTAGAAGTATTGTTTTAAAATTTCGTCTTTCAATAAAGAAACAATCTCTGCTTTTTTGTCGACTACTTTTTGATCCTTGGCGCGATCGATGGCAGCCATTAACGATTGATAGCTGCTTTCTATCTGGTCTTTTAGCTTATCGTCTTCGGCTTTACGAAGCGCTTCCTCAAATTCTTTCTCGGTTTGGGTTTCAAACTCAAAATTATTGTCCTTCAAAAATTTCAGAAAATCTTGGAAATCAGCTTCCGTAAAATTAAAATTTTCCCAACTCGTCAAGTCATTGCTATAACGGTATTTAGTGGCATAATCGAAAATAGCATTGTCTTTTAATAGGGCTGTGGTGATCGGACTAAACTTAGCCGTCTCCAACTCGATATCGGGTAAAATACCACCACCATCATACACCGTTCTACCGCCTTTGGTTTTAAACTTATTATATTCTTTTGGGTCGAGACGCACTGGGTCGCCGTTTTCGTCACGGTTCCAGTAGTCTAAGGCTTGGATACAACGTCCGCTAGGAGTGTAATAACGTGAAATAGTGACTTTAAGCTGTGTGCCGTAGGTGAGCTTTTTAGGGCGTTGTACGAGCCCTTTTCCAAAACTACGCGCACCTACAATTACAGCACGATCTAGATCTTGCAAACCACCCGAAACAATTTCGCTTGCCGAAGCACTTCTTCCATTCACCAATATGGTCAAAGGAATTTCGGTATCTACAGGCTCTTTTTTGGTTTTGTAGGTCTTGTTGTATTTTTCAATTACCGACTGTGTGGTGGTAATTACTTCGCCTTTTGGCACAAATAAGTTCACAATATTAATCGCTTCATTGAGCAAACCTCCTGGATTGCCACGAAGGTCTAAGATGAGTTTTTTAGCTCCTTGTAGTTTTAAATCTTCCAAGGCACTTTTGGTCTGTGTGGTTGTTTTTTTATTGAATTTACGCAGTACAATGTAACCTATATCGCCGTTAATTAATTTGTAATAAGGTACAGCATCTACTTCCACAGCACCACGTTCGATACTTGTTTTTTGTGTTTTTCCTTGACGTTTGTAGCTCACTGCTACACTAGAGCCTGCATTTCCTTTTAGCAAGTCACGCGGATCGCCTTCATAGCCTTCAATTTTAGTACCACCTACTTCGGTAATGATATCTCCCGCCTGCAAGCCCGCCTTGTCTGCAGGGTAGTCTTTAAAAGGCTCTGTTACGGTAAGCACCTTGTCTTTATAACGCAAACTCGCACCAATACCTGTATACACACCACTGTTTTTAATACGCGCATCTTCTACCGCCTGCTCGTTCCAATACACTGTGTACGGATCTAGATCTTCTAGCACGCCTTTAATAGCATTGTCCATAAGGGTTGCCGGTGTCACCTCATCCACATAATTCATGTTGAGTTCTTTATAGAGGGTGGTAAAAATTTCGAGTTGTTTGGCGATTTCAAAAAAATCGCTTTTAACAGCAGAGGTAAAACCTACCGTTCCAAAAAGGAGGATGGCAATGATGGGTATTAGAAGTTTCTTTTTCATAAGAAATGTATTTTATAGTGTGTGCCGAAATATGCTATGGATGTCTAATGTGTTAGAGACGCGAATTGCTTTCGGGTGTTTCAAAACTAAGTGATGTAGTTCGATGAGTTTGTACAAGCAAAATACGCATAAATCTGTAAAATGCCAATGTAGTTAGTTTTTGTTAACAGAAAGTTTGTATAAGGCTCCTTTTATAGCTTTTTCAATGCTTTTGTAGGGCAATGACTCTTTGCCAATGTAGATAAAAAGCAGACTGAATTTCTTGTCATTTTCATCTAACAAAGCTTCTTTCTGTAAGCGGTACCCTTCACGCATTAAGCGTTTGATTTGGTTTCTGGTCACGGCACGTTTAAAGTTCCGTTTGGGAACGGCAAATCCTGCTTGGGTATGGTCTTGATTGGTTGCAGGGAGATACAACAATTTCACAGGATATTTGGTCACAGCTTTTCCTTCCTCAAAAAGCTGCTTGATGGTTTTTCGGGATTTTAATTTTTCGTGCTTCGGAAATGTTAGCGCCAAGAAATTTGCTTTTTAATGAAGAATTCGTTTTGCGGGTAAAGATATAAAAGCTTTGTGAAGTCTTACTTTGTAATCAAGAAATAGATAAAAAACAAAACTCCAATTCCAAATATTAAAATTATGGATAGGTCTAAATAACCTATTACATAGTAGGTGTCATAAACGTTGAATACGTAAGATTTTTTTTGAAATAAAACACCTAGAACTAGCAGTAGTGTGGATATTGCAAGTACAATTTTAAACAACCTTATTCTCATACGTAAAAGTAGTAACAAAAAAAGACCTGCATGTTGTAGAAACAAAACAGGTCTTTGCCTTTTAAAATTTCCGAAGAAATACAAGAAACCCTACTTCAAGGCATTAATGATATCTTGATTTATTTTTATAAAGTCGTTGTTTTCTGCTTTTTCTGAAAGGCTAAGTGCCGCTTTGGCCACCTCCAACGCTTCTTTGTTTTTGTTTAAATCTTTTAATATTTGTGCTTCCCGAGTCACCACAAAAAACAATCGGTACTCTGCCGTAACTTTTTGTATGTATTCTAAAGCTCGTGGGAGTTCGGTGTTGTTTTCGTGGAGGAACACAGCTGCTTGAAAATAATCGTTCAAACTAGGTCCCGCCATAATACCATCAATAGCTTTTAGCGTTTGTGCAATAGTGCCCACTTGTATCGGAATTTGAACCTGCGTACGCTCCCAACTTAAAGTTAAATTTGCAGTTTCCATGGTAATGTCTGTACATCGAATCTCAAAAGTTTCGGTAAAAGGAACACTTTTAACAGGAACCATCATTGTAGTTAAAGGAGTCTGTTCTTGGTAGGTGGTCCAATCTTCACTATCATAGGAGTACCATTGTAGTTCCCATGAGGTGGCAGCAGGAACTGCAAGTAGGGTATAACTTCCTTTAGCAAGTTTTTTTGTAGCGATGGTAACCGAATCTGAAAAGGTAATTTTAGTAGCAGTATTAGCACCTACTCTCCAGGTTTGCCCGTAAGGCAAAAGTCCATTTTTGCTAAATATTTCACGGCCTTTTGCCCTAGGTCTTGAGTATTGTACCTCAACATCTGTAAGTCCGATGGTCTGCTTTAAAGTTGCCGACGGACTTAATGCTGGAGTTTCTAATTGTGCCACACTAGGAAGTGTTATAGCGCATACGATAAGGATGATCAATTTTTTCATAAGGATGTGTTTTGTTTGAAATAAGCAGATGGAGAAGACCCCATCAATTTTTTAAAAGAGGTGTTAAAAGTTGTTTTAGAATGAAACCCTGCTTGCTGCGCGAGCCCAAACAAGGTATATTGTTTTGCTTTGTCTGTTTGTGCTAGGGCGATAAACTCTTTAATGCGGTAATAGTTTACATATTCAAAGAAGTTCATGCCTATATTTTCATTGAGTAATCTGGCGAGTTCAGGATTGCTAATACCGACAATTTCTGCAAGCTCGGCTTTTAATAATTTATTGTTTAGATAGGGTTTTTTCTCAATCATTATTTGCTCTAGGTTAGCTTTTAGCTTTTCAAGGTCTGTGTGAGATAGTTTAGACTGAGCATATTTTTTATGCAGTGATTTTGGCACTACATTAAGCGCCTCCGGAACTACAATGCTATAATAGGTAATAAATAAAATCACCAAGGATAATAAAATCCAGATATAAGGTCTTGCAGTGCGTTCTATTTTATTAAGCCCAATAATACTAATTATATAGAGGGTAACCCAAACCAGTAAACACAGTCCTACAACCCAAAGAAATTGGAGTAAAAAGTGATAATTTAAACTGTATGATATTTCGTTTTTGAGCGTTTTGTTAAAGCGCCTCACAACCAATATTGCCATGATATAGTAACTTATATTTACAATAAGTCCCACAGCGTGACAGGTGTATATGGCTCTGTTTACTTCACCCGTTTCACCACGAGCAATAAGTATGGCATCGCTAGGGATCATAAAATAGAAAAGGATAAAAAGGCCATAGGCAATACCAGGCACATAATGTAATACATCTTGCTTGGTAAATTTTTTGCGCTCTAAGATAGTACGGGAAAATAAATAGACCGTAGGCCCAAATAAAAGCGCAGAAAACTCAGAGAGTGCAATCAATCTAAAGTTTTGGTCAAAGAAGCCTAGGTTATAAATCACTTTCCCTAATAAACCTACCGTGATTAACAGTACAAACACAGCGAGATACCCATTAATGAGTTTTCTTTTGCTGGGTGAAAAAGCATACAAAGCAAGCAGCAAAAGGCTTTGAAAAAAACCAAAATAAACTAATTGATCTAGGAGTGTTTGCATCTATGGTGTGTTTGTAAGCAAGTTAGTTAATTACAAATTGTTCTACGTTTTCTAACGTTTCATAATAGGCTAGAGGGTGTGAAGCAACAAAAGCTGCTAGGTCTTTTTTGCTGTTCCACTGTGTAATGATAATACTGTCGGGGCGGTATAGATATCCAGCGGGCGAGGTACCGTTTTCAAGCATAACAGTAATCTTTCCTCCTTGCTTTTTCACCTCTTGTTTCCATTCTTTTATTAGGGCAAGCGACTCTTTTTTGTTGCCTGTCCAAAATGAAGTGACCACGTTTAGGTTTTCTGGATCAATTGTAAAAGAAGTGTCTTCGGGCATTTTGAAATAAATAAGGTTAAAGTGGGTAAATAAGGTGTTTCGCTGTTGGTGAAAATCGGGCACTTCTGTTGTGATATTGTTTAAGAAACCCTCTCTTTTTTCAAGGCTTTCCCATTTTCCGAAAATAAACTGAGAAGGACTCGTGCCTCCCAAATAACGATGCTCAATAGAGAAACCTGGCTGTGGGCTGTAAGAGTATTTAAAGGCAACTGGAAAGGCAGTTTTTTTATAGCGCTCAAAAGCAACAGCAGGATCTGGCGCTGTAGAAAGTAAGAGAATATCTACTACTTCTCCCTTTTTAAAAGAAAGCGTTTGTGCACTTTTCTGTGAAAATGCTGTGCTACAATAGAAGAGCAGCAGCGCAATTTTTAGGATTGAATTTAAGTTCATAACATGGATTTTAAAATGATTTCCACAAATGAATACAGTCTTGTTGTATGGAGCAAGTTTTTTGGCGGAGTATGGGTTCGAATACAGTATTTGGCCACTATTTACTTGGCGTCACATAAAAAACCCTAGTTAGTATATTACTAACCAGGGTTTGATGTATAAAATTTCCGAAGAAAAAAGACGCTTACTTTACTTCATAAGTATTGTTGTCTCTGTTTACATCTGCCATAGTTTGCGATGCATCAATCTCAATTGTGGCAATTTTTTTACCATTGCTAATTTTTAAGGTATAGGTTGGATATGCCCAAGCCCAGTCACTCGATATGGTTCTTTTGAGCCCTTTTAAGTTCATTGGTTTTTCACCACGCATCATTTGCAACGGAATGTAAAACTGTTCTTTGGTGCCATCTGTATAGGTTACGTCTAGGTCTATAGGCATCCCCATAGCACCGATACGCTCTAGTTCAATGCCAGTTGTTGTTCCATCAGATGTGACATTTTTAATACCATAATCAATGGTTTTTGTAGTTTGTGTCCAGTCCATCAAGTACCAATCTAGTTCTAATCCAGATACCTTTTCTGCCACGCGAATAAAGTCGTTTGGTGTTGGATGTTTAAAGGCCCAGTCTTTAAAGTATTGTTTTAGGGTTTCGTTGAGGTTTTGTTTTCCGATAACATATCCTAATTGCGCTAAAAACACAGCCCCTTTACTGTAAGCCGTAATTCCATAAGCGCGATTGCTATCATACCTGTCTGCATGTGTGGTTTGTGGCTCCTCTTTACCACTATTGGCTAAGAAGATGTATCCTCTGTATGATCCATTATGCGGATTTGCAGCGCCTTCTTGGTTGATGTAGTTCATGGCTTCATCACTAATGTAAGAAGTAAATCCTTCATCCATCCATTCGTGTTTTCCTTCGTTGGTGGCTAATAAAAACTGAAACCAAGTATGTGCAAGTTCGTGTGCTGTCACTCCCATAAGGCTGCCAAACTTTCGGTTTCCAGTAATAAGCGTACACATTGCGTACTCCATACCACCATCTCCACCTTGAATTACAGAGTATTGCTTGTAAGGGTACTCGCCAATATTTTCGTTAAAATAGGTGAGCATTTCTGCTGTTTTTGGCTGTAGGTTTTTCCAGTTTTCTGAAATTTCCTTGTTGTTTTTGTAATAGAAATTTAAGGTCACTCCGTTAGCGCCTTGGTATTGTTCATGCACATAGTCTGTATCTGCAGCCCAAGTAAAGTCGTGTACATTTGGAGCTGTAAAATGCCAAGATTTTTTTCCTTTTCTTGCTTTCTTTACTTCTTTATAGTCGTTGTCTCCCATAATGTTTGAAGCGCTGTATCCAGTTCCAGCAACAGTGTAGTCTTTATCGATATTAATTGTTACATCAAAATCTCCCCATGGGCTGTGAAATTCACGACCAATATATGGATCTGCATGCCAGCCTTGGAAATCGTATTCGGCCATTTTTGGGTACCATTGTGTCATTGAAAAACGAACCCCTTCGGCGTTATCACGACCACTACGACGCACTTGTAGTGGAATTTGTGCATCCCACTCCATTTCAAAAGTGCTTTTAGCACCTGGTTGAATTGGCGTGTTTAAGGTAACTTCTAGAATGGTTCCTACTACTTCGTAGTTTAACTTTTTACCATCTTGGGTTAATTTTGTTGGCTTGATGTATCCAATTTGATCTGGGGTAAGTTTAGAAATTCTATCACCTACTCTTCGGTCTGGATCTTCAATAGTTAATGAACGCACATCCATTTCGCTGCCTGGTTGAAAGGCATTAAAGTATAAATGATAAAATACTTTGTTTAGTACATCTGGAGAGTTGTTGGTATAGACCAATGTTTGTTCTCCTTCGTATTGGTTGTTGTCTGCATCTACATCAATTTCCATGGTATAGTCTACGTGTTGTTGCCAATACGACGTATTGTTTTGTGCCATCACATTTCCGAAGAAACAAAGCAAAAGCGAGAATTTTAAAAGTGTTTTCATAAATATAAAGCTATGTTCTTATAAAATTTCGGCTACACATTTCCGCAGAAAAGGCAGCCGAAAATAGGGTTTTGTATTTTTGGTATTACATTTTTGATGCCATAATAAAGGCATTGTACATATTTACCATTCTTCCAGAAGAGGAAACCTCACCAAAGTTCTTTTGGTTTGAAGGATCTCCACCTAGTACCACAGGAGTTTTAACAGCTAGTCCACTATCCATTAATACTTGTTTTACCTGCTTTGCAGAAAGTTTAGGATAGTACGAACGAATCATGGCTGCAACACCTGCTACATTTGGCGCTGCCATAGAGGTACCTTGTAAATACTCATAGGTATTTAAAGGTGTTGTTGCCCAAATTTTTACACCAGGACCAAATACATCTACGTTTACTTTTCCGTAGTTTGAGAAGTTTGCAACTAAGTCACTTCCGTACTTATAGTTTAAGGCTCCAACCGTTAAGAAAGTGTCTCCAACCTCTGCACCAACACCTACTTGATCGTTTGGATACACTTGGGTTCCGTCAAGGTCGATCCCTTCGTTTCCTGCTGCATTTACAATAAGCACATCTTTCTGACTTGCATATTTTATTGCATCCCAAACCCATTCTGGATGTGTAGAATAGTATTTTCCAAAACTAGTGTTAATTACTTTAGCTCCATTGTCTACCGCATAACGAATAGCATTTGCAATGTCTTTATCATACTCATCACCATCTGGAACGGCACGTACTGCCATGATTTGCACGTTTTGAGCAACTCCATTCATTCCAGTTTTGTTTTTTCGCTGTGCTGCAATAATTCCAGCTACGTGTGTTCCGTGCTTAGCATCTTCTTTCTTTGGGTCTGGACCATCTACGTCATTGTTTCCATAATACGGATTAGAGTTATCATCTGGATTGTCTCCAAGAGCGGCTCTAAAATCGGTGCTTGTATTGAAATGAGAATCTAATCTTCCTTGGAAATAATCTACTCCACCTTGCACTTGCTTGATAAAACTAGGAATGTCATCATCGTAGTTAAGCATTTGCGTTAGCATTCCAATTTGTTGTTTTTCTGCATCTGTTGGATTTTCGATACCTGCTAAATCTGCTTTGCTATAGTCTTCTTTGCCTAATTTTTTAGACATCGCAGCGTGTGCTGGCTTTAACTGTTCTAAAATGCCTTTGTATTGCGTAACACTTGCTGTAGTTTGCTGTAATTCTTTGCTAAATTCTGCATTTGCTTTTTGGTATAGCGCAAATTCTTCACGGTCTGCTGCACTAATAGCACTTTCGGTTTTCCCTTCGTATTTAGGACCAAGTTTGCGAACAATACGAACATACTCCATATTTTCTTGAACGATATCTCCTAAAAAGTTCCATCCATGAATATCATCTACATAGCCATTTTTATCATCGTCTTTGTTGTTCCCTGGAATTTCTTTTGTGTTGGTCCAAAGTACATTTTTAAGATCTTCATGTTCTATGTCAATTCCACTATCGACTACAGCAACGATAACCGTAGCTCCTTTTTTGTCTTTGATAATTTCTCTGTAGGTTCTATCGACTCCCATTCCAGGAATGGTATCTTGTTCTAAATCCTTAGCGCTCCATGATTTTAATTGCCCTTCGGTTAAAGGAGTTACTTTTAAAGGCATGGAATCTATATTCTCTATAGGAGTAGAAATAATTGGGGCAGAAGTAGATCCGCATCCAACCAAAATGGCTGCGGCTGCACTAATAAAAAATGTGTGTCTGATAATTTTCATAGGGTTTTTTAATTAAATAATTCTTGAAAGGTAAATACTTCATTAAGTCGTACACCTTTTTCTGTATGTTTAACGGTAATAATTTGATTGTGAGCGTCGTGTTCCAAAAATAAATAATAATTATGGTCTGCGGCGGCATTTAAAAACTTTTCTTTTTCGGGCAAGGTTAGTAGGGGTCTGGTATCATACCCCATAACAAAAGGCAAAGGAAGATGACCAGCGGTAGGTAGCAAGTCTGCCATAAAAACGATGGTTTTTTCTTGGTGATGCAACACAGGAAGCATTTGCTTTTCGGTGTGACCGTCGGCAAAAAAGATTCCAAAATCTAAAGGGGTTTTTTCTGAAAAATCCTGTACTGCATTGATGTTAGAGAAACTACTTGTGGGTCCATCTACAAAACGAAGTTGCCCACTTTCTTGCATGGGTAAGATATTCTCAGTTAAAAAGGAAGCCTTTTCTCTTCGGTTGGGTTTGGTGGCCCAGTTCCAATGGTTTTGATTGCTCCAGAAGTTTGCATTTTTGAAAGCGGGTTCGTATCCAGTTCTATCTTTGTTCCATTGTACACTTCCTCCACAGTGATCAAAATGAAGGTGTGTCATAAAAACATCGGTAATATCATCTCTGTGAAAACCTGCTTTTTTTAGAGATTTGTCTAAAGAATGATCTCCCCATTGATGGTAATATCCAAAGAATTTTTCACTTTGTTTATCACCCATTCCTGTGTCTATTAGGGTAAGTCTATTCCCATTTTCTAACAGCAAACACCGTGCGGCAATATCAATCATGTTATTGTTGTCTGCAGGATTGGTTCGTGTCCATAAAGTTTTAGGAACTACGCCAAACATGGCTCCGCCATCTAGTTTAAAATTTCCGGCTTCTATAGGGTGTAACATCATAAGGGTGCAAAATACAAAAAGACGTGGGATTGCTGAAGTGCCTTATGTTTTTATTAAGAAATGAGAATGACATTAACCTAACAGAAGTGCAGCAAAAAGTATAAAATGCGTTAAAAGTTTTAACAGCTCGTAGGTTCTTTCTAATTTGCAGGGAAATACGCACCTATGTTAGAACTCGCCGGAATCATCATTTTAGGAATTTTTGCACAATGGATTGCTTGGAAATTTAAAATTCCAGCCATTTTACCACTTATTTTAATTGGGTTGGCGGTTGGACCTTTATCTACCTTTTATTCTGAAGATGGAACCCAGTGGATACAACCTATATGGAATAGTCAAAAAGGGTTTTTTCCAGGCGAAAGTTTATTTTATTTTGTTTCTCTAGCCATAGGAATTATACTTTTTGAGGGTGGCCTAACCCTAAAAATGGGAGAAATAAAAAAAGTAGGAGGCGTTATTGGAAAATTAATTAGTTTAGGGTCTATTGTTACTTTTTTTGGTGCAGGTCTCGCAGCACATTATTTTTTTGGTCTAGATTGGCAAATAGCATTTCTATTTTCTGGATTAATCATTGTTACAGGGCCTACAGTAATTACGCCAATTTTAAGAAATATTCCTTTGCGAAAAGACATCTCTGCCGTACTAAAATGGGAAGGAATATTAATTGACCCCATTGGAGCCTTGGTGGCAGTTTTGGTTTTTGGATTTATTAGTGTAAATGTTCCCGTTGAAGGACTTGAGCAAGCAGTTACAGATAGCCACGGTTCGGGGGGAAGTTATACCAAACATGCGCTGTTAGAGTTTGGGAAAATTATTGTAATTGGTTTTGCTTTTGGTCTTGCAGGAGGCTTTGCGATGTATCATGCGGTAAAAAGAAAAGTAATTCCGCATTACCTTTTAAATGTTGCATCCTTGTCTATGGTGTTGCTCATTTTTGTGTTGAGCGATTTGTTTGCACATGAGTCTGGATTATTAGCTGTTGTGGTTATGGGAATGTACCTAGGAAATAGTGATTTACCCAACCTTAAAGAGCTGTTGTATTTTAAAGAGTCATTGAGTGTATTGCTTATTTCTATCCTGTTTATTTTACTTTCAGCAAATATTAGTATTGAAGATCTGTTGCTAATTTACAATTGGAAAACAGCAATATTATTTGCGATAGTCATTTTTGTTGTAAGACCACTTGGGGTGTTTTTAAGCACCATAAACTCTGACCTCAATACAAATGAGAAGTTGTTTATTAGTTGGGTAGGCCCAAGAGGTATTGTTGCCGCAGGTATTGCCTCTCTTTTTGGAACAAAACTAGTAGAGCTTGGAGTCCCTGGAGCAGAGTATATTACACCACTTGTATTTGGATTGGTATTAGTAACCGTTTTGTTAAATGCAACTACCGCTAGAATGGTCGCTTCTTTGCTAGGAGTGTTCTTAAAAAAGAGCGAAGGAATTATGATTGTAGGAGGATCTAGAGTTTCTCGCTTAATCGCTGCCTACCTTCAAAAAAACAATCGACATGTGGTATTAGTAGATAGTAATAGAGCCAATATAGAAAAAGCACTAGAATTAGGGTTAGATGCTATTTCTGCCAATATTTATAAAGATGATTTGAGTGATAACATTGAACTGAGTGATGTTGGTTTTTTATTAGCAATGACAGGAAATGATGCTATTAATCGAGAGGCTATGGAAAAATTTGGAAACAATTTTGGAGAAAACGGAATGTTTCGATTAATAAGTGCTCAGGAACTAAAAGATGGTGCTATCATGGAGAATGATGTTTTTAGTACCACACATGATTACATTGGTTTTTCAAGAGTAGCTCAAGAATTTCCATCGATTCAAGAAGTAGAAATATCTAATCAAGAAATGTTTGAGACAGTGATGGATTTAATGAATAAAAACAATGATGCAATTCCTATTCTATTGAAAACTAAAGAAGGTGATATAAGACTTTTAGATAATTTTGTGAACGCATCCATAGAGGAGAGAACTATATTGGCCTATTTAGGAAAACCAATGGATTTTGAAGACGTTCTTACAGCCAAGATTGAAGCTTCACCCGAACATTAAAATATTCCCTCTTTTCTTTCGTTTTCAATGCAGAAAAAGTTGTTTATGAACTATTATTTCCTTTTTGCTGTTGCAATACTTATAAGTCTCACTTCCTGCGGAGATGATGACGATAGATCTTGTGTGACCTGTAACTCTACTCAAACCATAGCATTTACTGTATGTGAAGAAAGCAATGGAAATGCTTCCGTAAATGGAGAAGACACCAATACCTCTTATAGTGTATACATTCAAGACTTGCAAGCAGCAGGCGCTACCTGTGGAGAGTAAAACTTCGATACATTGCAGCCAACAACCATTGTTTTGTGGTATATTTGAAACACAACATAAAACAAACAATATGAAAAAAGTACTTTTCGCAGCAGCCTTTGCTGCATTCGCATTCACTTCTTGTGGAAGTGACGATGATGGTGGAACAACAGATTGTGTAACAGCAACTGCAAACCTAACAGCCGCAGCACAAGCATATTCTCAAGATCCGTCAACTGCAAACTGTGAATCTTACAGATCTTCTTTATTGACTTACATTAATAGTGGATGTGCTGGTTCTAACCAAACAAGTTCACAAGCAATTTTAGATGCATTACCATGTAACTAGAATGTTTGAAAAATATATAAAAAGGCGCTCATCTGAGCGCCTTTTTTTAATCGTTTAGTTTTAATACAGCCATAAATGCTTCTTGTGGAATTTCTACATTTCCAACTTGGCGCATACGTTTCTTCCCTTTTTTCTGCTTCTCAAGTAATTTACGCTTTCGAGAAATATCTCCTCCATAACATTTTGCTGTAACATCTTTACGCAAGGCTTTTACCGTTTCACGAGAAATAATTTTAGCACCAATAGCTGCTTGTATTGGAATGTCAAATTGTTGTCTTGGGATAAGTTGACGTAATTTCTCACACATTTTCTTACCTATATCATAAGCATTGTCTTGATGTAATAATGCAGACAAGGCATCTACAATATTACCGTTTAATAAGACATCTACCTTTACTAGTTTAGACTCACGCATTCCAATAGGGGCATAGTCAAAAGAAGCATATCCTTTTGAGACTGTTTTTAACCTATCGTAAAAATCAAATACAATTTCTGCCAAAGGCATGTCAAAGGTTAACTCGACACGCTCTGTGGTTAAATAGGTTTGGTTGGTAATTTGTCCGCGTTTTTCAATACACAAAGACATTACGGGTCCTACAAAATCTGATTTGGTAATAATGGTAGCCTTAATGTAAGGTTCTTCCATACGGTTTAGCCTAGAAGGATCAGGTAAATCACTTGGATTGTTTACCAAAATAAGCTCGTCTGGTTCTCTATTGGTATAGGCGTTATAAGATACATTAGGAACCGTAGTAATAACGGTCATATTAAATTCACGTTCCAATCGTTCCTGGATAATTTCAAGGTGTAGCATTCCTAAGAATCCACATCTAAAACCAAATCCTAAGGCTGCAGAGCTTTCTGGAACAAAGACTAAAGAAGCATCATTAAGCTGTAGTTTTTCCATAGAAGCACGCAATTCTTCATAGTCTTCAGTGTCTACAGGGTAAATTCCAGCAAATACCATAGGTTTTACATCCTCAAACCCTTCAATCATATTGGTAGTTGGCGATTTAGCATCGGTAATGGTATCACCTACTTTTACTTCTTTTGCTTCTTTAATACCTGTAATAAGGTAGCCCACATCTCCAGTAGAAATGACTTTTTTAGGAGTTTGCGTTAAATTTAGCGTTCCAACTTCATCGGCATAGTAGGTTTTGCCAGTGGCCATAAACTTTATGTGTTGTCCCTTTGTAATTTCTCCGTTTAAGATTCTAAAATAAGTTTCAACACCTCTAAATGGGTTGTACACCGAATCAAAAATAAGTGCTTGCAACGATTCATCTTTAGACCCTTTTGGCGCAGGAACGCGCTCAATAATGGCTTCTAATATTTCAGTAATACCAATACCTGTTTTGGCACTGGCAGGAATTACCTCTTCGGCATCACAACCTAATAGGTCTACAATATCATCGGTTACTTCTTCTGGATTTGCAGAAGGTAAATCTACTTTATTTAGCACTGGGATGATTTCTAAATCATTCTCTAAGGCAAGATACAAGTTAGAAATGGTTTGTGCCTGGATACTTTGCGCAGCATCAACAACGAGTAAAGCACCCTCGCAGGCAGCGATAGATCTTGATACTTCATAAGAGAAATCTACATGGCCAGGCGTGTCAATTAAATTTAAAACATACTCCTCACCTTTGTAGGTGTAATTCATTTGGATGGCGTGACTTTTAATGGTAATACCACGTTCACGTTCCAGGTCCATGTTATCAAGTAATTGTGCTTGAGATTCACGTTCTGTAACCGCACCTGTGGCGCCTAGTAATCTATCTGCCAAGGTACTTTTACCGTGATCAATATGGGCAATAATGCAAAAATTGCGAATGTTCTTCATGTAGCGCGCTGTTTCGAAACTATAATTTGCAAGAATTTCAAGCAAATTTTAGGATGCAAAGATACCACAAAAGCAGCTCATGTACACATTTTTACTTTTAATCGAATTTCTGATGTTGTACGAATTAGTTTACAGATAATTCGACATCTTTGTAGTAATAACCTAATGATTTTTAGCAACCCACGTATTATTAGCTAGAAATTTCAACAAACTAACCTCTCCTTGGTGTTTTACATCAAGTAATTTTATTGTCATGATTAAAAAATGGCTATTGCTTCTAGCAATTACTCCCCTTGCCATGTATGCTCAGCAAAACGCTCTTAGCGGAACTGTAGTTGACAAAAATGACGCGCCCATTTCTTTTGTCACTGTGTTGGTTCAAGAAGTGGCTACACCTAGCAGCGCTACTGAGTTTTTATCTACCCAAGGTACTACTACAGATGACTTCGGAAATTTTAGTATCTCAAATCTTGCTGCTGCAACCTACCAAGTAAGCATTCGCTTTTTAGGCTTTGAAACACATACGAAACAAATAACACTCACCAAAAACACAAACCTTGGAATGATAGTGCTTATAGAAAGTTCTGAAACCCTTGATGAAGCTGTCATTACTGCTAAGAGACCTACCATTCAAAAAGGACCTGGAAGATTGATATTTAATGTAGAAAATACGTCCGTTGCTACTGGAAACACCATGGACGTTCTAAAACGAACCCCCGGAGTTGTGGTGTCGGAACAGGGAATTTCAGTAAAAAACAATACTCCTGTTATTTACATCAACAACAAACGCGTGTATTTATCTGCAGAAGAAACGTTGTCTTTATTAAGAAGTACAGATGCAACGCTTATTAGATCTGTTGAGGTGCTCACCAATCCTTCTTCAAAATACGATGCAGAAGCTGGAACGGTTATTAATATTACCACCACAAGAGCTATTGCGGTTGGGTATAAAGGGTCTGTTAACGGCACCTATGAACAAGCAATCTATGCAAAGTACCGTGTGGGAACAGCGCATTTCTATAAAAATGATTGGTTAAACGCTTATGGAAGTTATTCTTTTTCTCCTAGAAAAGAGTTTAAAGAAGACGATAACAATACCCGTTTTTTTGAACCAGATGAAGTTACTACCAGCGGATTTAGAAACTCATTATTCACCAGAGAAACCAGAAGCAATGCACACCAAGGAAATGTTGTACTAGATGTTACTGCAAATGAAAATCATGCTTTTGGATTGAGCGCGAATGTTTTTGTATCTCCAAATGTACGGTATCGTAATGACGCCTTATCCATCAACAACAATGCGCAACAGCAATTAGACTCTACGTTTACTACGGGAAGTAATTCAAAAAGAGATACCAAGAACCTGTCGTTTAATTTAAATCATACTTGGAAATTAAGTGATGCTGGCGCTCAAGTAGTGCTTGATGCCAATTACATTGTGTATGAAGCCGACAGAAACCAAGAAGTAGCTACAAATTATTTTTCGCCAAATGGTGACCCCATACGAAGCAATAATTTTTTCACCAAAGGAGTGCAAGATAGTAACATTGCCACAAGTCAGTTAGATTTCACAATCCCTGCTTTTGATGGAACGCTAGAAACAGGTGCAAAATACAGCAGCATTATCACCGATAGCGGACTTGATTTTTTTGACCTCACCATAGAGGGTGCAACCCTTAATACTAGCCTTTCGGATGCTTTTACTTATGAAGAAGGCATTTTTGCTGGGTATGTGAGCTACGCAAAAGACTGGAAAAAATGGAGTTTGCAATTGGGACTTCGAGGCGAACAGACCGATGTTACCGGAGATTCAAGAACATTAGGGCTTGTAAATACACAAAGCTATTTCGAATTCTTTCCAAATCTTTCCTTAGAATACAGTGCCAACGACAATAATAGTTTTGGCATAAGCTATGCTCGATCTATTACAAGGCCAAGGTATGAGAGTTTAAATCCTTTTAGGTATTTTATAAACGAGAACAACTTTAATGATGGAAACCCAAACCTAGTTCCCGCAATCGACACAAAATATACCCTAAGTTATACCTATAAAAACACTTGGTTTTTAGAAGCCTACTATTGGCATGTTGAAAACCCTTTGGAGGAACTAAGATTTCAGAATAACACCACAAGAGTATTACAAAATATAGACGCCAACTTAGTTGAGGAATACCAATACAGTCTAGATTTAGTATTTGCAAAACCACTTGCTTCTTGGTGGTATTTGCAGGTGGTCACTTCTGGGTTTTTTATCGAAAATGAATTTTTTGCACAACAAAGCAGTCAGGAAACTGCAACAGTGAACACCTACGGATTTTACGGACAAATGTACAGTGGACTCACTCTTTCTGAGCCATTAGGTCTTACAAGCGATGTCACAGCCTTGTACATTTCAAACCTTATATTTGGTTCGTATAGCTATAAAAATCAATTCAATCTTTCGGCTTCTGTGCGTAAAAAATTGTGGGATAATAAAGCAAGTATTAGCTTGGGAATAGATGACATTTTTAATACTAATAATATTCCTGTGCGTTCCCGATATCTAAATCAAGACAATAGTTATTTTGCGAGAATTGAATCTCGTTTGTTTAGAATTGGTTTTACCTATAACTTCGGAAATGCTAGACTTCGAGACAACAATAGAAGCACCTCCATAGATGAAGGCGATCGATTGAAATAAAAGCAATTGGAAGGCTTTTAAAATTTCGGTATATAATTTTACTATTTTTGCAGCAGTATTGAATCTTTAAAAACCCATTCTTTTGGGTATTATATATGGCAAAAATTGGAGACATAGACGTTGGAGAATTCCCTTTATTATTGGCACCTATGGAGGATGTAAGTGATCCCCCATTTAGAGCTTTGTGTAAAGAACAAGGAGCAGATGTGGTGTATACAGAGTTTATCTCCAGCGAAGGACTTATACGAGATGCTGCCAAAAGTGTCATGAAGCTAGACATCTATGAAAAAGAACGTCCTGTTGGGATTCAAATTTTTGGTGCCGTAAAAGAATCGATGCTTCGAAGTGTCGAAATTGTAGAAGCAAGTGGTCCAGACATTATAGACATTAATTTTGGCTGTCCTGTAAAGAAAGTAGTGAGTAAAGGTGCGGGTGCAGGAATTTTAAAAGACATCGATTTAATGGTCGAATTAACAGAAGCCATGGTGAATCACACCAAATTGCCTGTAACTGTAAAGACTCGTTTAGGTTGGGATGATAGTTCCATTAGAATTGTGGAAGTTGCAGAGCGCTTGCAGGATGTAGGCTGTAAAGCAATTTCTATTCATGGTAGAACTCGGGCACAGATGTATAAAGGGGAAGCCAATTGGCATCCTATAGCCGAAGTAAAAAACAACCAACGCATGCACATTCCTGTGTTTGGAAATGGAGATGTAGATAGTCCAGAAAAAGCCATGTTGATGCGCGATGAATTTGGACTAGACGGCGCAATGATAGGCCGTGCAAGTATTGGATATCCGTGGTTTTTTAAAGAAGTGAAGCACTTTTTTGAAACAGGTACACATGCAGCACCTCCCACCATGCAAGAACGTGTAGAAGCAGCAAGACGTCACTTACAGATGTCGATAGATTGGAAAGGGGAAACCTTGGGTGTTTTCGAAACCAGAAGACACTATACTAATTATTTTAAGGGCATTCCACACTTCAAAGAATACCGCATGAAAATGGTCACCAGTGATCACAGCGAAGATGTATTTGCTGCCTTTGATGAGGTCTTAGAAAAATTTGGAGATTTTCAGTTTGTGTAGCTATTTATTTAGTTTTCAAAAGAGGTTTGTTTTTATATAATTGCAATAAAAAATAAAGGAGAGCCAAAATAGGAAAAAATAAGTCCATTACTTTTGACCATTTAAAATGAAAAAGATATTTTGTGTTAAAATCATGCAATTCTATTTCTGCTAAATAATTTCCATAAGACCAATTCAATAAAGTTATGAGTAGAGTCAAAACTACTGTGACACAAAGAAGTATAATAACGTCTAATTTTGTTGGTATTTTATCCTTTAAAAAAAGATGGTAGAGTAGTATTAATATCAGAAATGATAACAAACCACAAATTAAACCTAATGTAATTAACAGTGCATCGTTTAGAGGGCCTAAAGTTACATGTGTCCAAAGCAAGATTGAATTCAGGGTTAAGTAGATTTTTTTGAATATCAGATAGCAAAGAATGCTTGAAATTCCAATTTTGAGAATAGCTCTCTTCTCCATTTTTTATTTTCTTTTAAAATTAGCTTGAAACGTATTAAGTTAGCAACTGTTCTCGCACCCTACTTGCTGCAATTCTAGCCGCTACCAAGCCTAAAATGGAAATAGTTAAAAATACAATAACAACATTGCTGCCTAATAATTTAACTGGATAGGGAAGGTTGGGGGTGATGTACAAAAATTGAAATTGTACTTGCAACCATACTACTATAACTCCTATGGTAATGCCTAAAAGACCGCCCCAAAAGGTCATTAATGCGCCTTGCAAGAAAAATATGTTACGAATATCTTTCACAGTAGCGCCTATATTAAATAAGGTTTTAATGTTTTTGCGCTTGTCTAGAATCATCATAATAATCGCGCCAATAACATTAAAAAGTGCAATAATCATAACCAGCGTACAAATAAGGTATACGGCTACGTTTTCGGTATTGAGCATTTTATACAAAGCGTCATTTTGTTGAATGCGGGTTTTTACAAGTACTTCTTCTCCAAAAATGGTAAGTAATTTTTCTTTGGTTTCGGTTTCAGAAGCATTTGGACTTAGTTTTATTTCTAATGCCGAAATTTTAGTGCTATCCATACTCAACAAGCGCCTTGCAAAGTTGAGGTCACTAAAAACGTACTTGCTGTTAAGCTCTTCATTTACGAAGTAAATTCCCGATACCACAGCGCTTTCTTTGCTAAAATCTTTTGAAGGATTTAAGGCATCAATTTGTCCGATGCCTGGTTTAGGAACAAACAACTCTAACAAACTACTATAATCTCTAGCGCCTAAGCTTAGTTTGTGAGAAGTTCCATATCCTATTACAACTTCATTACGATCTGGAACCATCCATGTTTCTGAAATAAGAATGCTATCGGTTGGGTTTACAAAATCGTATTGCTCGTCGACACCTTTAATATAGGCCATGTCATTTTTACCCTTGAACTGAATGAGTACACGCTCTTCTATTATTTGAGAAAAGGCTTCAATTTCTGGAAGGTCGGCGAGTTGTTGTTTTTGAGCCTCTGTAAATGTAATCGTCTTACCAGCTGCAGGGTATACTTTTAAATCGCTGTCAAAAATATTGGTGTATTGAAGGCTGTAGTCTTTTAATCCAGAAAAGCCAGAAAGCACAATAAACAATACTAAAGCTCCTACCACAACCCCTGTGGCAGCAATGACGGTAATAATATTTATGGCGTTACTACTGCTGGATGAAAAGAGATATCGCTTAGCGATGTACAGCGATACATTCACGTGTTACGATTTTCTTCTTTTGGGTAATAGCTCTGGATTTTCAATAGGGTTTTCTTCGCCTTTCACTGCGTCTTCTATTTTTTCAATGTAATCTAAGGAGTCGTCATTAAAAAAGGTAAGCTCCGGCATTCTACGCAATTGGTGTTTTGTTAATTGTGCAATTTCGTGTTTAATACTTGGTTTAATACTATTGAGTTCTTCAGTAATTTCTGTAGCATTTGTAGAAGGAAAAATGCTTACATACACTTTCGCAATCGACAAATCGGTGGTTACGTTTACTTTACTTACCGAAATTAAAATTCCAGATTGTCCAGCTTCACGTAACTTGTTTTGTAATACTTTAGCTAGGTCCTCTTGGAGCACTCCAGCAATTTTTTTCTGTCTGTTACTTTCTATCATGGGGCAAAAGTACTACAATTAATGATATTGCAACTATTTTGGTTGTTGGGTAATTGTTATTTTTGACCAGTTTCTGAAATGTTAGACATCATTTAATGTTTTAAAAGAATGAAGAGCACGAATATTTCAGAAGAAAAAACAGAGATTATGAAAAAAATAGAACACATAGGAATTGCGGTAAAAAACCTAGAAGCCGCTAACGAGATTTATAGCAAGCTATTAGGCTACGAGCATTATAAAACAGAAGAAGTTGCTGGAGAGGGCGTAAACACCTCTTTTTTTACTTGCGGAGAAAGCAAGATAGAATTATTGGAGGCCACACGTCCCGATAGCCCTATTGCAAAATTTATTGACAAAAAAGGCGAAGGCGTGCACCATATTGCCTTTGCGGTAGATGATATAAAAAGTGAAATACAACGTCTTAAAGGTGAGGGTTTTGTTGTTTTAAATGAAGCGCCAAAAATGGGAGCCGATAATAAGTGGGTGGCATTTTTACATCCAAAATCTAGTAATGGTGTTTTAGTAGAACTTTGTCAAGAGCGTAATTAAGTAAAAAAAAGTTTGTTTAGATTTTAAATCGTATTACTTTTGCACGCAGATTACCGGTCCTATAGCTCAGTTGGTTAGAGCACCTGACTCATAATCAGGTGGTCCATGGTTCGAGTCCATGTGGGACCACTTTTATGTAAAGAGACTTCATTTTTTTTGAAGTCTTTTTTCTATTCATAAGGAGATTGTAATGATTTCTTACAAATAGGAATGAAATTTTTTTTAGAGATTAACGTTAGCAATACAAACCTAATTTATTTTTTTTAGAAACTCACCAAAAAGAGCGCTTCAACGACAAAAAACGAATTTCGTCGACAATATTTGTCGATCATCGTTAACAAATTGTTGAAAAAATTTTATTTTTTATGTGATTTCTTAAAAAAAATAGTAATTTAGCCACCCATATGCGACCCCAAATCGTTAAAATAATACACCTAGTGTGCCTTTTTGTTACAGCCACACCTATGCTTGGACAGACCTCTTCGGTCGGTCAAGGCCCACCCGAACCTACAAAAGGCCCAACACTTCCAGAATTACCTATCGACGATAATATTATTGTTTTAATGGTAGCTGCAATTATATACGGTATATATGTAGCATACAAAAATAAAGCAACTACAAGTAGCCCTCAGTAATACGTTTTACGTATTTTCCAATTACATCAAACTCTAGATTTACCAAAGTACCTGTTTTAAAGGTATGAAAGTTTGTGTGCTCATAGGTATAGGGTATAATAGCAACACTAAATTCGTTTGGCTTAGAATTTACAACGGTAAGACTTACCCCATTTACTGTAGCAGACCCTTTTTCGATAGTAATATTGTTTAGACTTGCATCGTATTGAAACGTGAATACCCAACTTCCATTTTCTTCTTGAATAGCAATACAGGTAGCTATCTGGTCTACGTGTCCTTGTACAATATGACCATCTAACCTATCGCCAAGTTTCATAGCTCGCTCTAAATTTACAATAGCTCCAATTTCTAAGATGCCAATAGCGGTCTTATCTAGTGTTTCTTTAATAGCTGTTACGGTATAGGTGGTTTCTGTTAGTGATACCACAGTAAGACACACCCCATTGTGTGCCACACTTTGGTCAATTTTTAACGCTGGCGTGAGGGTGCTTTCTACTTCAATATGTAGATTGTCGCCTTCAGTAGTAAGCGATTTTATTTTTCCTAAGGATTCAATTATTCCTGTAAACATGAGTAATTTGGTTACATTTGTACTACAAAAATAACGATAAAGAAACGACCCATATGAGTAATCAAGATAAAATAATAGTAGGAATCTCAATTGGTGACTTAAATGGTATTGGCAGTGAGATTGTACTCAAAACATTTCAAGACTCAAGAATGTTAGAGTTTTGTACTCCTGTTATTTTTGCTTCTGTAAAACTGATGTCTTTTTTTAAAAAGCAATACGACATGAATGTTAGCTTGCACGGAATAGATTCTTTAGATAAAATAGTACATAAAAAAATAAACGTTTTAAATGTTTGGAAGGAACCTGTGCAGATTAATTTTGGAAAAGAGGACTCAGAAATTGGAGCCTTTGCCATAAAATCTTTAGAAGCTGCGGTTACTGCGTTAAAAGAAAGTGCCATTGACGTGTTGGTTACAGCGCCTATTAATAAATCGAATATACAGTCAGAATCATTCAATTTCCCTGGACATACAGACTATTTAAATCAGGAACTAGAGGGCGATAGTTTGATGTTAATGATCTCAGACACTTTACGAGTTGGCCTTTTAACAGACCATGTTGCGGTGAAGGATATTTCAGCAACCATTACTAGAGAGCTTATCGAAAAGAAAATTAATACCATTCATAAAACATTGGTACAAGACTTTGGAATTTCAAAACCAAAAATTGCTGTGTTAGGTATAAATCCGCATACAGGAGATAATGGTGTGATTGGGAAAGAAGATGATACGATTATGCGCCCCACTTTAGACAATTTGAGGAACAATGGTAAGACTGTTTTTGGGCCTTATGCCGCAGATAGTTTTTTTGGAACAGGAAATTACAAGAATTTTGATGTGATTATTGCATCGTATCACGATCAAGGTCTTGTTCCTTTTAAAACCTTGGCTTTTGGTTCTGGAGTAAATTATACAGCGGGACTACATAAAATAAGAACCTCGCCAGATCACGGTACAGCCTACGATATTGCTGGAACTAATAAGGCAGACTTCACCTCATTTAGAGCAGCTGTTTTTAATGCTATACGCATTTTTAAAACCCGTAGAGATTACTTAATTGCTTCAGAAAATCCCTTAAAAATTAGCAAGCGCAAACCCTTTGTAAAAAAGTAGTGATAAAATAATTTGCAAATCAAATAATTTTTTATCTTTGCACCCGCTTTACTCGTAAGGCGATGATGTAAATTTGGTGTGATTATGAGAGATTTGAAAGAATTTACAATCCCTTTTGTAGGGTTGAAGCTTGGAGAGCACCACTTTAATCATAGTATAAAAAATACGTTCTTTGAGCATTTTGAGTACGATGAGTTTAATGATGCAACCATTACCCTTGATGTACTACTAGACAAGAAATCAACCTTTATGGAATTTACATTAACCTACGCAGGTACTGTAAATGTAAATTGTGATGTCACAAACGAGCCTTTTAACCAAGCGCTTGAAGGAAACTATCACTTTATAGTAAAGTTTGGAGATGAGTATAACGATGAGAATGAAGACCTTCTAATTATTCCACATGGAAGTTATGAAGTAAACATTCAACAATACATATATGAGTCTTTTATTTTAAGTTTGCCTAGTAGAAGAGTACATCCTGGTGTTGAAGATGGAACCTTGCAGAGTGATATACTTGACAAACTTGAAGAATTAAGCCCAAAGGCACCCAAAGAAAATAGAGCAGAAACCCAAGAAGGAGCAACAGATCCAAGATGGGATTCATTAAAAAAATTATTAAACGATAAATAATAGAGCGTAATGGCACATCCTAAGAGAAAAATCTCGAAAACTAGAAGAGATAAAAGAAGAACACATTACAAAGCAACTGCACCGCAAATTGCTACAGATCCTACAACAGGAGAAGCACACTTATACCACAGAGCGCACTGGCATGAAGGTAAATTATACTACCGTGGACAGATCGTAATCGACGCTGTTGAAGAAGTAGAAGCATAGGCTTTTATTTAGTTTCATACAGAATATACAGAAAACTCTCACAAGCTGTGGGAGTTTTTTGTTTGCTGAAATTTTAGTTGTCATCAAAAAAGTTAAAAAAGACTTTTTTTTGATTAAAATTCACTACTTTTCGTGCTTTTTAGAGAGGTTTTCCCTCTTTTTGCTGAATTTAAATAAATTCTATGAGTACCATTACTGCTGCAATCACCGCTGTTGGAGGCTATGTTCCGGACTATGTTTTAACAAACAAAATACTGGAAACTATGGTAGACACCAACGACGAATGGATTACCTCGCGCACAGGAATTAAAGAACGCCGAATTCTTAAAGAAGAAGGCCAAGGAACCTCTTTTATGGCTATCAAAGCCGCCCAAGAACTCCTTTCTAAAAGTAATACCAACCCAGAAGATATTGACATGGTGATTATGGCAACTGCCACACCAGATATGCCCGTAGCATCAACCGGCGTTTACGTAGCCTCTCAAATTGGAGCCGTAAACGCTTTTTCATATGATCTAGTTGCAGCCTGCTCTAGTTTCTTATATGGAATGTCTACTGCAGCCAAATACATTGAATCTGGACGCTATAAAAAAGTACTACTCATTGGTGCAGATAAAATGTCATCAATTATAGACTATACAGACCGCACCACGTGTATCATCTTTGGAGATGGCGCTGGTGCTGTTTTATTTGAGCCCAATACAGAAGGTTTTGGTGTTCAAGACGAAATATTACGTTCTGATGGGATAGGAAGGCAGAGTCTTAAAATCGATGCTGGAGGTTCTATTTTACCTCCTTCAGAAGAGACCGTAACCAACAAACAACATTATGTTTTCCAAGATGGAAAAACAGTCTTTAAATTTGCTGTTTCAAACATGGCAGATGTTTCAGAAAAAATAATGAAACGCAATAACTTGACAGGAGAAGATGTTCAATGGTTGGTACCACACCAAGCCAACAAACGTATCATCGATGCTACGTCAAGAAGAATGAATTTACCAGAAGATAAAGTGATGTTAAACATACATCGCTATGGAAATACCACATCTGCAACACTTCCTTTGTGTTTGCACGATTATGAAAAACAACTTAAAAAAGGAGACAACCTTGTCTTTGCCTCTTTTGGAGGAGGCTTTACTTGGGGGTCTGTTTATGTAAAATGGGCCTACGATCCAAAATAATAAAACCAACAACAAGTATTCTAAAATTAGTATAACATGGAAATAAAAGACATTCAAAATTTAATCAAGTTTGTAGCCAAGTCTGGCGCTAGTGAAGTAAAACTTGAAATGGAAGACGTTAAAATTACCATTAGAACGGGAGATCATAGCAAAGGTGAAACTACCTATATCCAACAGGTTCCTCAAATGGCTGCTGCACCCGCTGCTGCGCCTGCGCCTGTCGCTGCTGCACCTGCTGCCGAAGCCGCTGCTCCTGCAGAAAGCAATGACGATGCTAAATACATTACCGTAAAATCGCCTATTATTGGTACTTTTTACCGCAAGCCTTCACCAGACAAGCCTATGTTTGTTGAGGTAGGTTCTAGTATTGCAGAAGGAGATGTACTATGTGTGATCGAAGCAATGAAACTTTTCAACGAAATTGAAAGTGAAGTTTCTGGAAAAATCGTAAAAATATTGGTAGACGATGCGTCTCCAGTAGAATTCGATCAACCGTTATTCTTAGTAGACCCATCGTAATTTAAGTTTCGAATCTCATCCTTTAATAAAAGAATAAGAGAAGCGTTATTTTAATTGTAAAGCAAAAAAATATGTTTAAAAAAATATTGATTGCCAATCGAGGGGAAATTGCACTTCGTGTAATACGTACCTGTAGAGAAATGGGCATAAAAACAGTAGCTGTTTACAGTAAAGCCGATGAAGAAAGTTTGCACGTAAAGTTTGCAGACGAAGCTGTTTGTATTGGACCAGCTCCAAGTAGTGAAAGCTACTTAAAAATGAGTAACATTATTGCAGCTGCCGAAATTACAAATGCAGATGCCATTCACCCTGGATACGGATTCCTTTCTGAAAATGCTAAATTCTCAAAAATTTGTGGCGAGCACAACATTAAGTTTATTGGTGCCTCTCCAGAAATGATTGATAGAATGGGAGATAAAGCAAATGCAAAGTCAACCATGATTGCGGCAGGAGTGCCTTGCGTTCCTGGTAGTGAAGGAATTATTGAAACATTTGCAGATTGCAAAAAAATAGCCAAAGAAACTGGCTATCCAGTAATGCTTAAAGCAAGTGCTGGTGGTGGTGGAAAAGGAATGCGTGCTGTATGGAAAGAAGAAGACCTGCAAGACGCATGGGAATCTGCTAGACAAGAAAGTAAAGCTGCTTTTGGAAACGACGATATGTATATGGAAAAGCTTATTGAAGAGCCTCGCCATATCGAAATTCAAGTAGTTGGAGATAGTAACGGGAAAGCATGTCACTTAAGTGAACGTGACTGTTCTGTACAACGTCGCCACCAAAAACTAACAGAAGAAACGCCTAGTCCGTTTATGACCGATGAACTTCGTGAAAAAATGGGAGAAGCTGCTGTAAAAGCTGCCGAGTATATTAAATACGAAGGTGCTGGAACGGTAGAATTCTTAGTAGATAAGCATCGCAACTTCTACTTCATGGAAATGAATACGCGTATCCAAGTAGAGCACCCTATCACAGAACAAGTGGTAGATCACGATTTAATTCGTGAGCAAATCTTAGTGGCTGCAGGAGTTGCCATTTCTGGTAAAAATTACTACCCTTCTTTACATTCTATTGAGTGTCGTATTAACGCAGAAGATCCGTATAACGACTTTAGACCTTCACCGGGTAGAATTACAACACTACACGCGCCGGGAGGACATGGAGTTCGTTTAGATACGCATGTGTATGCTGGATATTCTATTCCGCCTAACTACGATTCTATGATTGCAAAGTTGATAACAACAGCGCAAACACGTGAAGAAGCTATTAATAAAATGAAGCGTGCCTTAGATGAGTTCGTGATCGAAGGAATTAAAACAACCATTCCTTTTCACCGTCAGTTAATGGATCATCCAGATTATGTGTCGGGTAACTACACCACGGCATTTATGGATACTTGGAAAATGAACGAACCTGAAGAGGAGGAGTAAAAACTAGTATTCAGTGGGCTTTGTAGTTTGCAGCGTTCATGATTTTATAATAGAGCATCAATTTTTTTTAAATTGGTGCTTTTTTATTGCAGAACAGCTAATAAATTTGGTCTGGTTGAGCGCTCCCGAAATTTCGGGAGATAACCTATTTTTAATTATATTGTTCTTTATAACTACTTCGGAAATTTTAGACACATGAACCTCTCTTATTGGGAACAACAAACATGGTTTACAAACCTAGATTACGCTATTATTGGCAGTGGTATTGTGGGTCTTAGTTGTGCTTTACAGGTAAGAATAGAACACCCAGAAGCTAAAATAGTTGTTTTTGAAAAGGGCATGTTGCCAAGCGGAGCAAGCACCAAAAATGCTGGCTTTGCTTGCTTTGGAAGTATTTCTGAAATATTAGCTGACCTAAAAACACATACAGAAGCCGAAGTAGTAGCACTGGTTTCACAACGATTAGAAGGGTTAAAGGCACTTCGAGAAACCCTTGGCGATACTGTAATTGATTACAATGAGTGGGGCGGGTATGAGCTTTTCCCTGAAACAGATGAAACACTCCTAAAAACCTGTTTAGAACAATTAGACACGATCAATACCTTGTTGTTTCCTATTTTTAATGCCAATGTATTTTCGGTAGTCGACACTCCTTTTGGGTTTGAGAAGGTAGCTCCCAAAGCTATTTTTAATCGTTTTGAGGGTCAAATAGACACCGGGAAGATGATGCAAGCCTTACTTCAAAAGGCAGTCTCAGCAGGTATTTTAATTTTAAACAATGCTGAGGTAACTAACATTTCCGAAGGAGATACGATCCCTGTTTTACATTGTAATGGGATGGATATTTCAGCAAAAAAAATATGTATTGCCACCAATGGCTTTGCCCAACAATTATTGGCAGAAAATGTAGAACCAGCAAGAGCTCAGGTATTGGTGACCAAACCGATTAAGGATCTTCAAATAAAAGGAACCTTTCATTTGGATTGTGGCTACTATTATTTCAGGAATATCAATAATAGAATTTTGTTTGGAGGCGGTAGAAACTTAGATTTTAAGACAGAAAATACTACAGCAATGGGACTCACCAAACGAGTGCAAGAACATTTGGAAACTCTTTTAAAAGAGACCATATTACCAAATACTCCGTTTGAAATAGACAGCCGATGGAGTGGAATCATGGGAGTAGGTGCCCAAAAGAAGCCTATTGTAAAGCAAACAAAGCCTAATGTCTTTTGTGGCGTTCGATTAGGAGGTATGGGCGTTGCTATTGGCAGTAGTATTGGAAAAGAGTTAGCTCAATTAGCAACTTCAAAGTAATGAAAGTACTTCAAACAAAACAGGCCTTATACCAAGCCTGTGAAGATCAATTAGCGGCTAAGTATGCTGTGGTACAAGATAAAATTAAGGGCATTGTTGCATCCCTAAATGACGCTACAAAAAGTAGTGCTGGCGATAAGCATGAAACCACAAGAGCCATGCTTCAGCTAGAAAGAGAACAGGCAGGAGAACGTTTACTAGAGATCGAAAAAATTCAAGCTGTCTTATTTAAAATTAATGTGAGTCATAGGTCAAACACAGCACATTTGGGAAGTCTTGTTACCTCCAATCAAGGCACTTTTTTTTTAAGTATTTCTTTGGGTGTTATGCAGATTGAGAATTGCGACTATTTTTGTATTGGCTTACAAACCCCCATTGGTAAATTAATCTTTGGGAAACAAGCTGGAGATTCATTTGTCTTTCGAGACACCAACTATACAATTGTTAGCGTCGATTAATGGAAACAGTTACACTATTTTTTAAACAAGGAATTGCTCATATTTTAGATATTGAGGGTATAGATCACATGCTTTTTATTTTAGCGATCACTGTTTTTTTTAGTCTGAAAGAATGGAAAAAACTAGCCTGGCTTATCACTGCATTTACGGTTGGACATAGTATCACCTTAGCACTTTCTATTTTTGAGGTAGTATCGATTTCTAGAGATTTTATTGAAATTTTAATCCCAATTACAATTATTATTACCTGTCTTAATAACCTTTTTAAGGTTTATAAGCCTAGTAAAATTAACTACCCTTTTTTGTACGGAATGGTCTTGATTTTTGGATGTATTCATGGCTTGGCCTTTTCAAATTTTTTAAAAATGTCGCTGTTCGAGGGCGATAGTATTGTTGGCTCACTTTTAGGTTTTAACCTTGGTATTGAAATAGGGCAATTGCTTATTGTGCTTGTCTTTTTGGGAAGTATTCAAATCCTGCTGCATCTCTTCAAACGCTTACAACATACCCATGTTGTTGTGGTGTGTTCGGTACTTGTGATGCTGAGTGCCCTTTATATTTTATGGGGCTTATTGCAGTAAAGAATTTGAGGAATTGATATTTAAACTACTCACGAAATGCTACAAATACTTCTGTATTATTAGAAATGGCAATAGGATGCTGCACATACAAAATTCCAGTATCTGTGGTTATTTCAAGTTCGTAAAAATGTCCTTTAAAATAACTGTTAGAAACGGTACCCATATAGGGTGTTTTTGTTTCTGAAATATACAATTGATGGGGTAACAGCGTTTTGTTTTCTAGCTGTGAAACCGACCCAAAAAACCCTGCTTGATAGGGCGTTGAAAGATTCGAAATGATTTCTTGCGGGGTTCCCATGGCTTCTTTTTTTCCATGGCGAAGCATTAAAATGGAATCTGCAAAACCTAGTGCCTCATCACTATCATGGGTGGCTGTAATACACGTAATATCATGTGCTTTTAAATAGCCATAGAGATTTCGTCGTAGTTTATTTTTTCGAAAGGTGTCTATGTTGCTAAAGGGCTCGTCTAATAAAATAACCTCTGGCGTGTTTGCAAGTGCTTTTGCTAGAGCAACACGTTGTTTTTGTCCTCCACTAAGGTTTTTTACTTTGGTGTCTTTATAGGCTTCTAAATCGACTACAGAGAGTAGTTCCGAGACACGGGCTGCATCTTTTGTTTTGTCGTTTCTGGATAAATGTGTCGCAATATTTTCGGCGACCGAAATGTAGGGCATCACATTAAATTCTTGCGCCACTAATTTCATAAACAATTCTCCAGGAACAAGATTGTGCTGCGGACCCAAAAGAGGTGTATCTTTCCAATGAATCGTTCCGTGTTCTAGATGCAATAAGCCATAAACAAGGTGCAGTAAGGTAGATTTTCCGCAACCACTTTCTCCCAAAACTGCCAGATGATCACCAGGTTGTAATGAAAAAGCAATGTCTTCGAGAATTAAAATTTCCGAAGCATTAGGATACGAAAACTGTTCAATATTTACATGGAGCATATCTATAAAACCAAACTTCTTTTGGACAAAACATTTAGTAGTTCATGTTTCCTCGAGCGGAGTCGAGAGGTTTATGTTTAAGAAACAAAATAGTTCTCTCCCGAAATTTCGGGAGCGCTCGAACAGACATATTGTAAGATGTTGGTGCTATTGTTTTACACCATCATTGATTTTTTTGGGTAATACTTCAAAGCCCATGTTGTATAGTGTAAAACCATAAATATCTGCGTATTGCTCAATGGTTTTACTTACGGGAGTTCCTGCACCATGACCCGCATCGGTTTCGATTCTAATTAGCACGGGATTGGTTCCTGCCTGTTTTTCTTGCAATTCTGCAGCGAATTTAAAACTGTGCGCAGGCACTACTCTGTCATCGTGATCTCCAGTAGTTACCATAGTTGCTGGATACTTTGTGCCAGCTTTTACATTGTGTACAGGCGAGTATCCTTTTAAGTATTCAAACATTTCTTTGCTGTCTTCTGCAGTACCGTAATCATAGGCCCATCCAGCTCCTGCTGTGAAGGTATGATAGCGTAGCATATCTAATACACCTACAGCTGGTAATGCTACTTTCATTAAATCTGGACGTTGCGTCATGGTGGCTCCTACTAAAAGACCTCCATTAGAACCTCCACGAATAGCAAGGAAATCGCTAGACGTGTATTTTTCTGCAATTAAATATTCTCCAGCGGCGATAAAATCATCAAATACATTTTGTTTTTTTAGTTGGGTACCGGCATTATGCCATTTCTTACCGTATTCTCCACCACCCCGTAAGTTGGCAACTGCATAAATACCACCTTGCTCCATCCATACTGCATTGGTAATACTAAAGCCAGGGGTTAGGCTAATATTAAATCCACCATATCCATATAAAATGGTTGGGTTTTTTCCGTTTAATTCAATTCCTTTTTTGTGGGTGATGATCATTGGGATTTTAGTACCATCTTTCGAGGTGTAAAATACTTGCTTGCTTTCGTAGTCATCAGAGTTAAAATCGATGTCTGGTTTTTTATACAAGGTCGAAGCACCCGAAGCTATATCGAAAGAATAGATACTTCCTGGGGTTACATAATTCGTAAAAGAATAATACAGTTGTGTGTCTTCTTTTTTGGCGCCAAAACCTCCAGCAGATCCTACACCTGGTAATTCAATATCGCGCACTAATTTACCATCAAAGGTGTATTGTTTCACTTTGCTAACGGCATCTACCATATAGTTGGCAAAAATATACCCACCACCGCTTCCGGCGTTTAATACATTTTCAGTTTCTGGAATGACATCTACCCAGTTTTCCGGGCCTGGGTTTGCAGCATCTACTTTTACTATTTTCTTATTGGGTGCATTTCGGTTGGTAACCATGTACAAGGTAGATCCTTGGGTGTCCATGATATACGTATCACTATCTGTGTCGTCTAAAACGGTTACAAACGGGCTGTTTTCTTTACTAAGATCTTTGATAAATAGTTTGTTTCCAGACGTAGAGACACTTGCAGAAATAGAAAGATATCTGTTGTCTTCAGAGGTTCCTCCGCCTACATATCTATGTTTTTGTGCAGCGGTACCACCAAAGATGAGTGCATCTTCTTTTTGTGCGGTTCCAAGTTTGTGATAATAGAGTTTGTGTTGATCTGTTTTAGCAGAAAGCTCACTTCCTTTTGGTTTATCGTAGCTAGAATAATAGAATCCTTCATTCTTGAACCATGAAATACCAGAAAACTTCACGTCAATTAGGGTGTCTTCTACAATTTCTTTCGTTTCGGCATTCATAACGAGTACTTTTCGCCAATCACTTCCGCCCTCACTAATGCTATACGCCGCCATTTTTCCGTTGTCGCTAAAACTGAGTCCGCCCAGCGAAATAGTTCCATCTTCTGTAAAGGTATTTGGGTCCAAGAAAATTTCAGCTGTACTAGGATCTTCGCTCGTTTTATAGCGATAGATTACATATTGATTTTGCAGCCCATCATTTTTGTAAAAATAAGAGTAGTCTCCTTCGATAAAAGGGGCACCCACTTTTTCATAATTCCATAGTGTGGTAAGACGCTCTTTTAATTCTTCTCTAAAAGGGATGTTTTCTAGATATCCGTTAGTGGTTACATTTTGTGTTTTTACCCATTCCCCAGTTTCTTGGCTCATGTCGTCTTCTAACCATCGATATGGGTCTTTTACGTCTGTACCAAAATAATTGGTAACAGTATCTACTTTTTTGGTGCTAGGATAGGTCACAGCAATCGTTTCTTTTTTTGATGTTTGCGTGTTATTACAGCCAACAAGAATGATGGCAGCAAGAACAGGAATTATGATTTTTTTCATTGGATTGAAATTTTTATAAAAATACATAAAAAACAGGCTTTTTGTGTGTTAAAAAAGCCTGCGGAAATTTTATAGGGTAAGAAGATGTGTTATTGAAATAGAGGTCGGTAAGACTTCCAGTATTTATAGATAAGAATGGCGGTAATAGCCACAATAAGAATAGCGACTAAAATACCTGAAACATCCAAGAAAATATGGAACAACAATATGTTGAGTGCAATTGGCGCTAACAAGATAAGCGCAAAAGGGACCCATTTTTTTAATAATAATAAAAGCCCAATTACAATTTCTAATGCGGCAATGACATATAATACATAACCAGTACTGCTAAGAGATTCCATGAAATTTGCAGCTGCAGGAGCCATATCAAAGATGGGGATAAAGGGAATGAATTTATTCATACCAAATACCAGTAACGCTAAACCAAGGAGCATGCGTAAAATAGTCGTAAAAGTTGAATTCATAGTGAGGTTGTGTTAGTGTTATAGTTACTTAAAGATAATAAAAAAAAAGAACACCCAGTAGGTACCTGTTTGCATCCTGGGTGTTTATGTTTTTTTAAAAGTGCTTATTCGCAAGGATCTTCTAGACTGACAATCCAGTCTCGTAGCAATGCGACGCCTTCATCATGAATAAGACGTCTACCTAGCAATGGCATTCGTTCACTCTCTTCGGTAGTACTAATTCGATAAAGTATTACTGAGTTCTCAGGATCACCGGGTTTAATTAATTTTTGGTCAGGTGCTAGGTTCGGTAAAAACTGATCTGGTTCTACACAAACACCTAGATTTTCTTGAAGGTTGTTTTCATCAAAAGCAAAACGCATGGGTCTGTAGTTACAATGTCCTTCATCTCTGTGGCAGCTTGCGCAGTTAATATCTACATAGGAGCGAACTCTTAATTCTAGTGGTTGCGAGGTGTCTTTATAATCTACAACTGTGTTTATGTTTTGGGGAAGGTTATCTTCAAGATAACCCACATCAATCCATTTTTGAAGTTGATTTTGCATCCCATCTGCAAATTGATACATGCTGTTTAAACTCTGTGGCTTAATCCCTATAGGTTCGTTGTTTGTACCTTCTTTATGACAGGTAAAACATTCACTTCCAGAAGGCATTCTATAGTCTATTTCGCGCTGCTCACCATTTTCAATCCACTCTATATATTTAAATCCTCCATCTCCAGCTGTATCTATAAGTGCATCAGTTTGGTCGTCGTTCCAGAAGTATTCTGCAAAGGTCCAACCTTCTTCTTTTCGAATCATTAGTCTGGTTTCTATAATGAACCTCCCGTTGTTTGGGAGAACATTATCGTAAAAGAAGTTTTTGATAATTACACTTCCTACTGGAAGTTCTATATTGTTTGCATCTCCAGTATAAGTTCCTTTTGTACCAGGCGGTAACCAAATAAAACGACTCTTTTTAGCGAAGTCTGAAAACAAAATGCTAATAGGCTCATAAGGAACTACATCAAAGGATGGAATAAGGTCACTTAACGTTTCAGTAAAAAACTTATATTCAGAAAGTGTTGCGTATGGTACTTGCGTAAGGTCTACGGACACCTCAGAAACTGGAGGTGTTATTTCTTCGGGAATTGTTTCGTAAGTTGCATCATCAGTAGTACAACTCACAATAACAAAAGCGAATAAAAAGATATGTAATAGATGTCGCATCATGCCCTAAAAAGAAGCACCATTGAGAAGTTTCTTAATGGTGCCTTTCATTGAATTTTAAAAAATTATCTTTTTGTGAATTTTTTTGCTTTCACATTATTTCTTCTAAACTTCTGTCCAGCTACTCTAAGAATATAATCTCCAGTAGTTAGTTGAGAAACGTCAATATTGTTATTGATTAATCTTCCATGCATTACTTTTCTTCCTGAGATATCAAAGATGGTATAAATTGGATCCTCAATATCGTTTATGTTTGAAATAGTAAGATTGTTGACTGCTGGAATTGGATACACAAATAAATCATCTGTTAAGAAGTCTTCGGTATTTAACACACCATTTCCTTCTACGAGCTTGTGTGTTGTGTTGATATCTAAATCTTCAAAAATGTCAACAATACCAGATGGCCAGTAAATAGTTACACTTTCAATTTCGGTATCTTGTCCAATACCAAAATGTGTGTTTAAAGAACTCATGTTTCTAAACCCTTCACCACTACGTACATCTCTAATTTGAGTTCCAGAAGCAGTTGTTAATTCTACTCTAGCACCAATACCAGAAAGGTTACTTTGGATTCCTACAGTATTAATTTTTAACCAATTGTTGCTGTTTCCGTTGTTCACTCTAATTTGACCAAATGCTAAAGCATCAATAAATCCATCTTCATTGATATCTCCAAATCCGCCATTTCCAATATTCGTATTAGAAACTGTAAAAGTTAAATCTCCATTACCGTATAAAATTCTTCCTCCAGAAACAATATCAGCATTTCCATCATTATCAAAATCGTAGGTTTGATTTTCAATATCAGTAGTGTTGAAGTTGGTAAGACCAGAAGCGTTTATTACATCTGTAAAGGTTCCGTTTCCATTGTTTCTCATAAGTCTGTGAAAACCGTCGTTAAAAGTACTTGCTCCAATCCACGCATCCATATCGCCATCATTATCATAATCTGCCCAAGCACTAGACCAGGTTTGCATATCATCTTCAAGATTTAGTGAAGCTCCACTTTCTGTATACGTGCCATCTCCATTGTTTACATGCATTTCATTATCTCTTCTATCGGGACCACCGCCACATTTTGCAATAAATAAATCTACATCTCTATCATTATCAAAATCTACCCATACAGAACCATAATTTCCACCCGTTGGATAGTCTCCTAAACCACCTTGAATATATTCTAGGTTTCCATTTCCATCATTTATGTAGTATACGTTAGGTTCTACATCATGACAAACAAAGGCGTCTAAATGACCGTCGTTATTAATGTCAACAAAGTTTGAACGTTGTGAGAAAACGTATTCTGAACCAGAGATTTCAGTAAATTCTGTTCCATCATTGCTAGCTCTCATAAAAGTAACACCGTTTCCACCACCATATAATAAATCGGTATGTCCATTACGGTCATAATCTGCTGCGGCTAAACTCCATGATGGAGTATTGTTAGCAGGAGTAGTACCTATATTTGCTTCTACAAATGAGCCATTTTCTTGTTGATAGAAAATTTGAACATTTGTTGATGAAATTGAAATAATATCATCTAATCCGTCACCGTTCATATCCACAATCCCTCTGTCAGAATGATTGGTACCAATAGATTGGGTTGAAAAGCTAACTTGAGCTTCACTGTACTGTGATACAGCGATTAAGCAAGCAAAAAATAGTAATTTTTTCATAATAGTCGTTTTAATTAATCACATGTTTGGTTAATAGAATTGATCCAGTCTTCCATGAGCTGCAACGCTTCTGTATGCACTAGACTTTGCCCAAATTGGGGCATTTTATAGGGCTCGTCTCCAGTTACGGCCATCCTATAGTATACAATTGAGTTTTCAGGGTCTTGAGGTGCAATAAGTTTTCTAATAGTTTGGCCTCCTCCTATTGGAATTGGAGTATCACCGTCTACACACAGCCCTGCATTTTCGTCGTTATTAAAAGTATCTGTATATCCAAGGCGAATTGCTCTATAGTCTCCTTGACCTCCATCAATATGGCAATTTGCACAATTAATATCTAGATATGATTTTGCTCTTTCTTCAAGCGATTTTGAAGTGTCCTTCCAATTGGATACAGTCGTAATGGTGCCAGGAAGGTTGTCTTCTAAGTACCCAAAAGCAATTAGTTTTTGTAATTGATTTTGTAAACCGTCGTCGTATGTTAAGTTGGAATTAATATTTTGTGGCTTGATACCAATGGGGAGGGTTTCAAAGTCGTTGGTGTGACAAATAACACATTGTTGTTTTGCGGGAATCCTGTAGTTTACAAACCTAGTTTCTCCATCTTGCATCCATTCTACTTCTGTAAAACCACCATCTTCTGTAGTTTCTAAGAATGCTTCTGTTTGTTCATCATTCCAAACGTATTCAGCAAAATCCCAACCATCTGCTTTTTTAACCATAAGTCTCGTTTCGATGATGCGAGTAGTATTGCCTGGCAATACATTGTCGTAGTAAAATACTTTTATTAGTGCACTTCCAGTAGGAAACTCTAAGGCTTTGTCGTCTGCGTTGTACGTTGCTTTTTCTCCAACAGGAATCCAAACAAACCGTTCTTTGATTGCATAATCTGTAAAAAGTCCGCTTATAGGTTCATAAGGCAATACTCCATAAGCAGGGTCTATTGCATTCAGTGCTCCATTAAAAAAGTTATATTCTGAAAGCGTGTTGTAAGGAAAATTTTCAAGGTTTAGGGTTACTGTTGTATCTTGAAATACAGTTATCGTTACAGTCCCTGTTTTGCAACCAGACCCATCGCTTTGGCAAATGGTATATTGCATGGTATCATTACCTACAAAATTTTGATTGGGATCGTAATTGATAAAATCATCTCTAACATCGTCGGGGGTATTATTATTGTTGATGCTTATTTGACCATTAGTAGGTGTTGTAGTAGACAATGTTCCCTCTTTAGGAATGTTTGTATCATTATCGAATATTGAAATCTCTATGGTTTGTAATGTAGAAACTTGTACCACATCTTCTTGAGCCGTAATTTCTAGGGGCACCATCATATCTCCATCATCGGTTATAATGGTTCCTGAATCGTCATCAGAGCCACAAGAAGTAGTTAGGAAGAGAAAGGATAAAATGAATAATGGTAGTAGTTTGTTCATTGATAGTGAAAAATTCAAAGTCTATAAAAATAAACCTTTCATTAATATTTTTCACTAAAGTAGTAAGATATTAACATTTAAAGTATAAAAATGAGACTATTATGAGAAAATAGAACTGCGAGAACCCCATTTTTTACAGGTGAAATAAGCATTTGTAAGCACTCCTATTTCAGAAGAAAAAATATTTGAAATGTTAACAACTGAACCAAAACACAAAGTATTTATAGCATTAGACACTGGTTTAGGATAAGCGCTATAATTTCGAATGAAACCAGTAAGTGCTAGGTAAGTCTATGAATTAATAAATGTTCGGCAATTTGTATTGCATTAGTAGCGGCTCCTTTTCTAAGGTTATCACTTACAATCCACATGTTTAAAGTGTTTTCTTGCGTTTCATCTCTACGCAATCTACCTACAAATACATCATCTTTATCATGCGCTAAAATTGGCATGGGATAGGTGTTTGTATTCGGGTTGTCCTGTACTTTAATTCCTGAAGTTTGTTGCAAAATACTACGTACTTCGTCGAGGTTAAAATCTTGTAAAAACTCAACGTTTACAGCTTCACTATGTCCCCCTGCAGTTGGAATTCTAACAGCCGTAGCAGATACAGAAAATGTTCTGTCATCTAATATTTTTTGTGGTTCGCGGGCGAGTTTCATTTCTTCTTTTGTGTAGCCATTGTTTTCAAAGACATCACAATGCGGAATCGCATTTCTATGAATTTGATACGGATATGCCATAGCTCCTTTAATGCCATTGGCTTCATTTTCCATTTGGCGGACAGCATGTACTCCTGTTCCAGACACAGATTGGTAGGTAGAAACCACCACACGGCGCATGGTGTATTTTCTATGCAAAGGTGCTAATGCCATCACCATTTGAATGGTAGAACAATTTGGATTTGCAATAATTTTGTCTTCTTTGGTAAGCGTGTTTGCATTGATTTCTGGAACAATTAATTTTTTATCTGGATCCATTCTCCATGCAGAAGAGTTGTCAATAACCGTAGTGCCTACTTCGGCAAACTTTGGAGCCCATTCCAAAGAGGTGTCACCTCCTGCAGAAAAAATTGCAATGGCAGGTTTTGCTTTTATGGCGTCTTCCATACTAACAATTTTATGGAGTTTGTCTTTAAACAAAAGCTCTCTACCTACAGATCTCTCTGAAGCTACAGGTAATAATTCTGTAACAGGAAAGTTGCGTTCGGCAAGTACTTTAAGCATCACTGTGCCCACCATACCAGTGGCACCTACTAGGGCTATTTTCATTTTATTGATTTGGTTTATAAGAGTACATAAAGGTAAACTTTTGTTTAAAAGGTCTATTGCCTTTTAGCCAAAAAAAAGACCACACCATCGAAAACGATAGTGTGGTTTTGTTATTATTTAGTGTAGCGGCTTAGAGACTATTTTTTAAGTGCGTCTCTAATTTCTTTTAAAAGATCATTATCACTTGGTCCAGCTGGTGCTGCTTCTTCAACAGGCTTTTTGGTTTTGTTGTAGGCTTTAACAATTAAAAACATAACCAATCCAACGATAAGTAGATTTACGATTGTGTTAATCCAAGCACCATACGCTATTACTGCTCCACCTGCTTCTTTTGCTGCAGCTAGTGTAGCATATTCTTTTCCATCCATAGCATGATGCATGTCTTCAAAGTTCATTCCTCCTGAAAAGTATCCTACAAAAGGCATGGCAATGTTACTTACAAAACCGTTAATTACAGCGCCTAAGGCTCCTGCCATAATCACAGCAACGGCAAAGTCTATCACATTACCGGTCATAATAAAATCTTTAAATTCTTTTAACATTTTTGGTTATTTTAAAAGGTTAATACCATATAAAGTAAGGCAAAAGTTTCCGTTTTAACAAAAATTATGTTAAAATGAAATGTTAGTTTCGATAAATAACACGTTTTATGCGTTGAGAGATCGCTGTGAGTAGCTCGTAAGAGATGGATTGAATGCTTGTCGCCAATGTTTCGGCAGTACTACTATTTCCGAAGATAATTACCTCATCACCTTCTTCACAGTCAATATCGGTAACATCTACCATTATCATGTCCATGCATACATTTCCAATAATGGGTGCTTTGCTGCCATGAATAGTGACCCACCCAATGCCATTCCCATAAGAACGAGAAATTCCATCGGCATGCCCAATAGGTAAGGTGGCCGTTTTTGTTGTTTTTTCTGCTTTAAAAGCTCTATTGTACCCTAGTGTATTCCCTTTCTCTAAAGTATGTATTTGAGAAATAATGGTTTTTAGCGTTGCTACGGGTTGTAAATGAGCGTTGTATTGTGCATCATTTCCAAAACCATACAAGCCAATGCCACTTCGTACCATATCATAGTGTGCTTCTGGATAGTTTAAAATACCCGAAGTATTCAGTGTATGTAAAAAGGGATTGTAGGGAAGTGCGGCTTTTATTGCTTCGGAAATTTCCTGAAAAGACTGTAATTGTTTTAGCGTAAAATCTCTTTCGTCTGCATCCTCACTGGCGGCCAAATGCGAAAATAAGGAACGTACTTTCACAGCGTTTGATGCTTCTAACGCAGTAAGGATTTCGGGAATTTCAGCTTGCGTAAATCCCAACCTATTTAGCCCCGTATTAAACTTTAAATGAACAGGATAGTTTTGTTGCCCTAACATTTCAGCAAAACCAATAAATGCTGTGAGTATTTTTTGAGAATACAAACTAGGTTCCAGACATCGATCCACAATGGTCTTAAAGTTAGCAGCCTGTGGATGTAATACCAAAATAGGGGTTTCTATACCAGCATCTCTTAGCTGCACGCCTTCTTGTGTGTATGCAACGGCAAAATAAGCAACGCCTAAAGTTGCGAGTTCTTTAGCTACGGCAATGGCATCACTACCATAGCCAAATGCTTTTACAACTGCCATCATTTTGGTGCCTTCTTTTAATTGAGAGGCAATGTACTGGTAATTGTGCCCCAGGGCATTGAGGTCAATTTCTAAAACAGTTTGGGTTGCTTTTGGCATTACATACAATTATGCTTGTTTCTTTTTGGAAGCGATTTCTTCAGGATCTTGAACGTCCATCTTACGTACCTTTTCGCGAAGTCTTGCTTTGTAGTAAGCAGCACGACTCAGGGGTTCATATTCTTCGGTTTCGCCTAGTAAGACCAAATCATCACTTTGCGATTTTCTAAAACTGTAATGCGCTAAATTCCCTGTTCTGGGACATACAGCATGCACTTTAGTTACATACTCTGCAGTTGCCATAAGCGCGGGCATGGGTCCAAAAGGGTTGCCTTTAAAGTCCATATCCAATCCAGCAACAATTACACGAATACCGCGATTGGCAAGGTCGTTACAAACCTTTACAATTTCATCATCAAAAAACTGAGCTTCATCAATACCCACCACATCACAATTGTCTGCTAACATTGGGATGTTTGCAGCTGCAGGAACAGGGGTAGATCTAATTTGATTTTTATCATGCGACACCACCTCTTCATCATCGTAGCGTGTATCTACAGCCGGCTTAAAAATTTCTACTTTCTGTCTTGCAAATTGTGCACGCTTTAGTCGCCTTATCAGTTCTTCGGTTTTACCAGAAAACATAGAGCCACAGATGACTTCAATCCATCCAAATTGCTCTTTTTGATTTACGGTATTTTCTAAAAACATAGGTCTACATTAGACGAAAACACAAAAGGTTTCCGTTTTACAGTTAGGTTGCGTAAATTTATAAAAACAAAACCGAGCATCCAGCATTACGCTTTATTTTTATAGCTGAAATTTTAAACACCTCCAAAAAGTAATGAAAAAGACACTAGGGCTAGCCATTGAAAAAATAGCAAAACAACTGCTTATCGCCGACGGCAATTTTGACGTAGCGCAGATGAAAGCAACCATCATGGAGCTTTACGAAAAATTAGTGCTGCTAGAACATCTTGAAGGTAGATCAGAATCTCTTGCAACAAAAGAAGCGATGGCTTCTTTAGATTCTAAAAGCTATCGAGAAGAAAATTGGTTTAAAGAACCAGAACCAGTACCACAATCTGCACATAAAGATGACTTGGTAGAACCTTTAATGGAAAAAATAAAAGATTTAGTCGCGCAAATGCCACCCGAATCTCAAGAAGTAGATGCTTTGTTAGAAAAGGTATTGCCTCCCAAAAAGTATATTAAAAACGATTTGGAAGCATTTGCTTCAGAATACCAAGAAATGCCCACATTTGAGCGTAAAACAGATGTAGTTGAAGAAACCCCTACCATTCATAAGTTAGTAGAAGAGAAGGAACCAGTACAAGATATTCCAAAGCCAGAAGCTACAAAGGAACTTGTAAAGGATAAGAATAGTAAAGAAAAACCAACCTCTATTAATGATGCAGTAAAAAGTGTAGCGATTGGTTTAAATGATAGAATTGCATTTTTAAAACACTTGTTCGAGAATAATGTGGAAGATTATGAGCGTGTGTTATCCCAACTAAATACCTTTGAAAACTTTGAAGAAGCATCACAGTTCTTAAGCCATCAAGTACAACCAGAATACCCGCATTGGGAAGCTAAAGAAGAATATGTTACACGTTTTATGGAAGTGGTTGCCAAACGTTTTAATTAAGAGTTTATGAATAGTAGATCGATTATCTATTGGATTGCCACAGTGTTAATGTGTGCGATGTTTTTATATTCGGCACAACTATATTTCTTTAATACAGAAATGGTGCAAGGCTTTTTCGAGTCGTTTAACTATCCAAGTTATCTTGTAATTCTGTTGGCAATTGCTAAAGTATTAGGAGTAATCATGGTGTTATGGCGCGCTAGTTCTTGGCTCACCGAATGGGCTTACGCAGGCTTCTTTTTTGATGTGGTCTTGGCCTTTTTTGCACACCAACACGCAGGGCATGATGTAACGCAAACCTTAGTGACCATGATTTTAATTTTAGTTTCTTATTTCTTCGGGAAAGTAGTACGCGATTAAGTATGGGAAAATTATATTTAGTACCCACGCCCATCGGAAACTTAAAAGACATCACCTTTAGAGCGATTGAAGTCTTAAAAGAAGTAGACCTCATCCTAGCCGAAGATACCCGAACCAGTGGAAAGTTGCTGAAGCATTTTGAAATTACAACGCAAATGCACTCCCACCACATGCACAACGAACACAAGACTACCGAAGGCATTGTAAACAGAATTAAAAGCGGACAAACCATTGCCCTTATTAGTGATGCTGGAACACCCGCCATTAGCGACCCAGGGTTTTTGTTAACCCGCGCCTGTGTGGAAGCGGGTATAGAAGTAGATTGTTTGCCGGGTGCTACCGCTTTTGTGCCAGCACTAGTAAATAGTGGCCTGCCTAATGATAAGTTTGTCTTTGAAGGCTTTTTACCCGTTAAAAAAGGACGCCAAACCAGAATGCTATTGTTAGCAGAAGAAACCCGTACCATGATTTTTTATGAGTCACCTCATAAATTAGTAAAAACCTTAGTTCATTTTGTCGAGTACTTTGGAGCCGATCGTCCTATATCAGTTTCCAGAGAAATCACGAAGCTTCACGAAGAAACCGTTCGCGGAACTGCGCAAAAAGTATTAGCACATTTTGAAGTCAAAGCTCCCAAAGGAGAGTTGGTGGTGATTGTGGGGGGTAAAAAATAAAGTATTATGTATTTTCATTATTATGATAATTTAAAAGTAAGCGAGTTAGTTAGTTCTAAAGGTAAAATGATATATGAATTTCGATCAAAACCTATTGAACAAGATGGTATTTCAACTCTAGGTGAGTTTAAAAATATTAATTTGTTTGTTGGGCCTAATAATAGTGGGAAAAGTAGATTTATGAGAGGATTATTAAAATCTGATCCAGTCAATAATTTTAAGGTGTCTCTAAATGAAGAGAGTATAAAAACTAAATTTATTAAACTAAAAAGGGATTATCATTTAATTCCTAAAAGAGTTGCTGCATCTCAAATAAGGAGAGACGTAATAAAGTCGGCAAATAATATAACTAGCTATAGATCAGAACTTGAACTTGTAGCAAATCATACTCAGGCTGTAGAATACTATGAGAGTTTGAAATTAAACCAAAATTTAGTAAAGCAATTACTAGCTGTTGAAAATACTTCTAATATAAAATCTCAATACGAGTGTTTGAACTCTTTTATCAATGATGCTTTAGTGATTAAAGAGGATGTTGAATATCAAATAGAGCATAAACAAAACAATAAGTTTTATATTCCAACACTAAGGAGTGTTCATGAAAATAAAGATTTAAAAAAAGGTGTATTTGAAAAGACTATAAGTAATCTATACTCTATTGAAAGTAAAATTTTTACTGGATTGGGCTTGTACGAAGAAGTCCTAAATTTGAAAAATTCAAAACATAAAAATAAGAAAAAAATAAAAAAATTTGAAGAGTTCCTTTCTGTTCATTTTTTTTCAAATAAAGAAGTTGAGATCACATCTGACTATTTAGAAAAAATACTTTTGTTCTCTATAGACGGCAATGAAAAACCAATCTATGATTTAGGTGACGGAATACAAACGATAATTATTCTATTATTCCCAATTTTTACGGCATCTGAAAATGACTGGGTATTTATAGAAGAGCCTGAAACAAATTTACATCCTGGTTTCCAAAAAATTTTCATAGAAACATTGTTAACAAATGAGTATCTATTATCTAAAAACCTTAAATACTTTATAACTACTCATTCTAACCATTTTTTAGACTTATCGATTTTTAATGATTCTATATCCATATTTCAATTCAATGGTTTAAACAAAAAAGATGTTTTTGAGATTGACAATATTGTTAAACCTAACAAAGATATTTTGAATTTACTTGGGGTAGATAATTCATCAGTTTTATTAGCAAATTCTTCAATTTGGGTGGAAGGTCCTACGGATAGAAAATATCTTTCATTTTTCATAAAACTATATGCAAAGACAAAAAACGTTTCTTTAATAGAAGATATTGATTTTGCATTTTTTGAATACGGAGGAAATTTAATTGCACATTATTTGTTTGATAAAAACTACGAAGAATCTGAAGAGGAAATTCGTGACAAAATAAATTCTTTTGCCTTGTCTAATCATATCTATTTATTTGCAGATAATGATAATGTAAAGATGAGCACCAAAAAAGGCAAAAGAAGAAAAAAACTAGAAGAGATATCAAACAAAAAAGCAAATTTCTTTTACCAAAATACAGAGGTTGTTGAAATTGAAAATCTAATCCCAGCTTCATTAATAAAATCTTTTGCTGAAACACTAATAAAAGATGAGGAATCAAGAGTAAAGTTAGATAAAATAGCAATTGTCAAATCTGATTACAGCAAAATGCGATTAGGAACTTATTATTCTAAAATGTTTGAAAATTTAGGTATACCAAGAACAAAACAGAAAGTATTTATGTTGGATTCTAATTCTGAAGAATCAATTACTTTAAAATCTGAGTATAAGTTTAAATTATGTGATTTTGTTATTGAATCTGATATTTCTTATGATGAGTTAATAAAAGACAATCCAATCTTAGATTCAATAATTAAAAATCTTTATAAATTTATTAAGAAACCTTAATAGACTCAAAAAAACAATCGAAAACTTAGATTAGGGGTAATCCCTAAAGATTCTTTTTCTAATTGTAAAGCGGTATTGTTTACAGAAGAATAATATGACAAAATGGTTTGCTTTTGGTTTAAAATATTCCAGATAGACAGACCAATTCTTGCCTTAGTTCCTGCACCAAAATGTAGTTTGTAATTGAATGAAACATCGGTTCTAAAAAAATTCTCGAGACGCTCATTGTTTGGTGGATTAAATAGAATTTGTGTGTTTTCTATTCCCGAAGAAGGACCTATGCTGCCTGTTGTGGTTGGAATACCCGTATGCCAATTTGTTCCTAAAGCGATACTTAGGTTTTGCCAAGTATAGCTGTTATTAAAGGTGATAGTGTGTTGCACATCAATATTGTTTGGAAAACTAGCACCATCGTTGAGTGTGGGAAATACATAGTTGTTTTGGCTCCAGGAATAGCCCAACCAAGAGCGCAATGATTTAAATTTTTTCTGAATTAAGAAATCAACTCCTTTTATTTGATATTCACCATTGGTGTTCACAAATTGAAACTGATTTAAAAAGCCTTGTGATCTTGTATTGATTCCTTCTACTTCTTTATAATATCCTTCAAGATTTAAAATCCATTTGTTTTTGTTGTAGGTAAAACCAATAGAACCTTGTTTGCTTTGAAGCAGGGGTATGTCTGTGTTGTTTGCAATAACCCACCTACGCTTTACAACACCTAGAAAGTCGTTTTGGCGTACAATAATTTGTGAGGTGGCCTGATGTTTAAATTCACCAAGAATATAGCCTCGTAAAGGTTTTGAAAACGTATAACTCACATTTAGTCTGGGTTCCCACAAGGTTCTATTAAGAGACGGGTAGGTAGTAACTCGTAATCCTGTTTCTAATTGTAAGGCTTCCTGTTGGTCTTTAAAAGTGTATTGTGCATAGGCTGCATGGTTTCGAAGCACAGTTCTTACAAACCTATTAATGGGTGGCGTATTTACATTGAAAGCATTAGATACTCCTGTTTCTGTAAATTGGTAGCCAAATTGCACCTGTTGCTGTTTCGAAAATGAATAGTTGTTTTCTAGACGTAACCCCATATCTAAGACCTCATTAAATTGAAACAAACGCTGGTCATTTTCCACATCGTAATTAATTCCGTCTAGTTTGTAATTTGACAAATACCCAGAAGCATGGGTGTTAAACTGATCATTCCAGCTTCTTGAATAGTGAAAACCACCCGCATTATTTTGCTGGGTTAATGCGCTTTCACGGGTTTGATTTACGGTAGGGTCTGCGGCATTTTCTTGATAGGTTAAATTGTTATTAATCCGTATGAGTGAAACACTGAGTTTGTCTTTTTCAGAAATGTTATACAACAGCTTTCCGTTTAAGTCATAAAAGTAAAAGGATTCATCTGTTACAGAGGTTCTGGCGGTATTCTCCTCTGTATTGGTGATATCGGTATCTTGAAAAATCCGATCAAAATATTGTTGGTAGGTGGTTGTTTGTACCACATCTGTAATAGATCTTCTCGCTGTAAATTGCAGTCCTATTTTTTTTGAAAGAGGCAATTTTACAGATCCGCTTCCATAAATAAAATTAAGTCCAGCGTTTCCTTCTAGTTGCGCAGCAGGGTCTTTGTCTAATGACATGTCTATAGTTCCAGAAATACCATCTCCCAAACGTGCCGAAGTACCATTTCGAGAAACGTTAATAGTATTAATGCTATAAGGCTCAAAGGCAGAAATCATTCCAAAAAAGTGGTTCGACTGCCACATCTTAATACCATCCCAAAGCAATAAATTTTGATCGTTTGTGCCTCCTCTAATGTTAAGATTTGCAATAGATTCGTCTGTACTGCTAATACCAGGAAGGGATTTGATGCTTTCTAGTACATCGGGTTCTGTAAGGCCAGGAATAATATCGAATGACTTAGGAATAATATCGATGCTTCCATTTTTATTAAGATGTACTCCTTTCGCTAAATACTGCCATATAAAGACTTCACCTAAGCTTTGATTGGTAAAGGAGTTCACTTCTTTTTTTTGCACCGCAACTGTTTGTTCGAGTAGTATGAATTGGATAGGCGTTTCTGCTTCTAGACCATCTAATGCTGCTCTAAGCGTTAACATTTCCGAAGGTATTTGTGCGTATACATCTTGTAGCACCTCATCTGAATAAGAGAAGGGAATAGCATACCTTGATTCGAGAATTTTAATGATGTCTATTAGTGATGTTAACTCGTTTGATTGAGCCGTTGTGTTTTGAAGCACAAGCAAAAAGAAAATAACAGAAAAGAATCGAATTCTACTCACGTTTAATGGTAACAGTTTTATCAGTTTTTGAAAAAGTATATTGTAAAGGTAATGTTACTGTTTTTAACGCTTCTTCTATATTGTTGTGAGGAAATGACCCTGTAAACAAACGTGTAGTATCTATTTTTTCTACATGGATGGTAATGTCGAATTGACGCTCAAGTTCATTTAAAACCTGCATGTAGGGTGCGCTTCTAAAACTACTCATACCCTCCAGCCATGAAGGACCTTTTAAGCTGCTATTATTTCCTGATGTAAAGTTGTTTGAATGCGCGATGAAAAAATCGCCAGGTTTTAAAACTATTTCTTTTTTTGGATGTATCACCTTTACGGCACCTTCAAAACAAGTAACCTCAAAAAAATCATCACGCTGCCTTACATTAAATTCTGTTCCTAGCACAGTAATACTTCCTTCTTTTGTTTCAATGGTAAAGGTAGCCCCTTTTGTAACCTTGAAATACGCCTCTCCTCGAAGGTTTGCACTTCTGGTATCTGACCAGTCTTTAGGATGATAGGATAGCTGAGAACCCGCATTTAAAATCACTTCTGTTTGGTCTGGAAGTGTGATATTGGCAGTTTTTGCTATGGCAGAAGTTTCAATAATATCTCCAGCTTGTTGTATGTAAAAAGAAACCGCTAAAGCAAGCACTAAGATGGCTGCAGCAGGAAGCCAACGGAGCAATTTCCTTGATTTTCCTTGATTTTTTGGCTTTTCTTTGCGCAACGTAAGATGGTTTAGTTCCTCCTCAACATTATATTTGGGAGATTTAAAATCTTTCATAGCCTCAGATAAGCGCTCTAATTCGGCACTATCTTCTAGGGCATGAAATGCTTTTTCTTCAGCACTTGAAAGAGCTCCTTTCAACCATTTTTTTATTAAAATTTCCCGTTCCATATCTATACAACAATTTAGGAAAGAAAACACACAGGTGTATTCTCAAATTTCTTTTATATTTTTTCTCAGTTTTGTAAGTGCGCTATAGATTCTCTTTTCTACAGCACTTGTGCTTATATTTAATAAAGCTGCTATTTCTTTATATTTTTTACCTTCAGTTCTATTTAATAAAAAGGCAACTCGTTCTGCTTCTGTTAAACTTTGTAAAGCAGTTTGTAATTTTTCCATGTACTCTGTTTCTTCAAGAATAAACTCTGGTGTAATATTGGTTTTATATCGCTGTGATGTTTTAGAATAAGCGAGTACCACTTTTTGATGTTTCACTTCATTGAGCATACAATTGTTGGCAGTAGTAAATAAAAAACTCTTTGCTTTTTCTGGTGTTACTTTTCCACAGTGTTCCCATAATTTAATAAAAGCATCTTGTACTTTGTCTTTAGGATGCAAGAGATCTCCATACCGAAACCGAAGATAATTATGCAAGTTTTCGGCATGTTTCCGAAAAAGCGCATTAAAAATAGCTTCATTACAACAGTGATGATCTGAGGTTTTTTTCATGGATAAAAATTAGACTACAAAGTAGTCACAAAATTTTTACATTGTCAACATGTGGATTTTTAATCCTGAGTTGTTCTATTACCAAAGCGCTTAGAAAAGAACTATTAATGTAACACCAACACCATGAAAATATTCACATCACAAATACAAAAAAGCAGCTACAAGATCTTCTTGTTTATAGCCTTATTAGCGGTTGTTTTTTCTTGTCAAGAAGACAAGATGATTTTAGAAAACCCAGAGCCAGAGCAGACGATCGAGGTAGGATCTGAACTTTTTAATACCATTCAAAGAATAGCCCAAAACGATGGTGCTATCGATGATGTAATTGATAATACAAGTTGCGCATCTATCGATTTTCCATTTACAGTTATTTACAATCAAGAAGAATTTGAAATCACAAACGAAAGCGATTTACAAACATTATTAGCACTATTGGCAAATAATCAAGGTGGAAACAACATCGAAATAGTTTTTCCTATTGTAATTGTTTTAAGTGATTATACTACGATTACCATAGAAAGCCAAGAAGCATTAGAAGCATTTATTGCCTCTTGTACAGCACAAGAAGATGATTGTGTAGATTTTGTTTTCCCAATTTCTTTTTCTGTTTTCAATATCGATTTTGAACTGATAGAAACTGTTGTGATTAATAGTAATATAGAATTATACTTGTTTCTTGAATCCATTTCAAATACAAACACTATTGTAAGTTTAAATTTCCCAGTCTCTTTAGAATATGGAAATGGTACTACCATAGAAGTTTCAACAAATGAAGAACTCGCTGCAGCTATAGCCGATGGACCCAATAATTGTGAAGTAATTATTGATCCAGAAAATCCTTGTCCCGCAGCAATCGTAGAAATGTATTTAGAAGAATGCTTCTGGTCTCCAGTACTGTATAACGGAGACGATTTCTATGAATTCTATAACTTCACGTTTGGACCAAATAATATCTTAGAATTACTAACGCCTACGGCATTTCAAATTGAGGCTGTATGGGAAGTATACGAAGATAATGACGATACACTTTTACAGCTTGAAAGTAATCTGCCGATTTTTGATCCATTTGAAGGGGTTTGGAAAGTACTACAATGTTCTCCTGAAGAAATAATAGTAGAACAAAACGGAATTCAAGTACTTTTTAAAAGAAACTGTGGATCTAATTTAGCTGAATGTTATGGTAGCGGACAAGGTATTTGTGATGATGATAACGACGGTTTTGTAACCGTAGATATTGGATTACTTATCAATAGTGCAAACTGTAACGATTCTTTAGAATATGTAATCTCATTCTATGCAACAATTCAAGACGCTTACAACGGCACTAATATGTTACCTCAAATGTATACCACTGTAGTACCAGGATCGCAAACCTTATTTTATGCAGTAAGGGATATCAACGATAACAGCTTAGAGTATGTAGGAGCATACGAAATAATTGCTGAAGATTGTGGTACCGATTGTGATAACCCAGGAGTATTAACCGATGATTTGGTCATCTACATCCCTTTTGGGAATGAAAGTCGAGAAATTATCTCTGATAGCGTTCTACAAGGTGGGAGCCTTCTTGAAGATCGTGATGGCAATTTAACATGTGCATTAGGACTTGTAAATGAAAATGATGTTGTATTCATTCCAATTACAGATGAAAACCGAATTGATCAAGGTGATGCTTTTACCGTGAGTTTATGGTTTCAAGCCCAAAATACAGACGCAGGAGATTTTGAGACTATTTTTAGTAAAGGCGTGGGCAACAATGAAGGATTTCAAATTGCGTTATTCGATTTAAATACACCATTATTTAGTGATAGCACTACTGGTTATGGATTATGGGATAACGACTGGAATATGGAAACAGATGTGCAGTGGGAAAACACAGATTGGCATCACCTTCTTATAACGGTGGATGAAAATAACACAGTACAACTGTACCGAGATGGTGTATTGCGTAACAGTGATTTCAATTCTTCTATTGATATAGGACCATCTGCAGTGAATGGGTATTTTATAAACACCACTCCTTTTAACGGAAATGTCGATGATATTCGAGTATACAAAAGGGCTTTAAATCCAAATGAGATCTTCACTTTATATAACTTAGAAGGAGAATGTTATGACTGCCTTGATTAAAAAATAATTTAAGTTCATGTTAAGTTTATGAAAGAGAGGGTTGTTCTTTGTTGAGCAGCTCTCTTTCTCTTTTCTGAAATGTTAAATAATCATTACTTTGTAGACACTTAAATAACTTTTTTGAAGGCACTATTAAAACAAATACGAAACTGTGATATCTGCAAAGCACATTTAGTATTAGGTCCTAGACCCATAGTGACCGCAAATCCAGAAGCGCGAATTGTTATTATTGGACAAGCACCAGGTGCTAAAGTGCATGCCTCAGGTATTCCTTGGGATGATGCCAGCGGGAAACAACTACGAAAATGGATGAATGTTTCAAATGACGTTTTCTATGATGAAGCCAAAATAGCCATTGTACCCATGGGATTTTGCTATCCCGGAAAAGGAAAAACAGGCGATGTACCACTTTAGATGGTTTTATTGGTATTGGTTTATTACTTAGTTCAATATGTAATTGTCTAGAAAACTACTTTTTCTTCAATATATCACGTATAATCTTAAGGTGATGTTCAGTATGAATAGTAAGAAACTTAATGGTTTCGTCTCTATTCATAGTCCCAAGAATTGGATGATTAAAGTGCTTTTTTTCTGCAAGTGTAGATAATTTTTCGACCGTAGCAAGCGCTTCATTATAATGCATTTGTAACGTATTGATAGTTATAGTTCCTTTTGGACTTACGGACTCTGGCGCAGTAACTTTTCCTCTAGGTAGCGTATTAGAAGTAAAGACATGGTCACGTGTGCTATTGGATTCCGCTTTGTAATTACTTTCGTCAGAATATTGGAGCGCTTTATACAACTGGTGTACCATTAAATAAATATGATCCATATGCCACGCAACCGGAGCTTCTGAAATTTCAAGGTTTATGGTATCCCGAACAGCAATATAGGATGCCACTTCATTGAGTTTTAATTCGAGATTAGAATTTCTTTTGTCTGATTCCATACTTGCAGCGCTGCTTAATACTAATATCCCTGCCATTAAGATTAAGATAATGTGAATACGAGTTTTCATTTTTTAGATTTTTATTGAGTTTGATTTAGCTACAACTGTTTTGTGTAAACACTTTAGTGGTACATATCTGCTATTGCCGTTTTATACTTTGTTTGCTTTAGTATTCTTTTTTCAGAATTTCTAACCCTTTATTTATTAAATGATTCTTGTCTATTACTTTTTTAATTTCTATCTGAGGGGGAATTCCATAGCCAACAAATTCTTTTCCATTAGACAGGTAATCTCTTTTTGAGCAAATTTGAACGCCTCCTTCTCCAGGCAATTCGAATCCGATTGGATTTCCGGTTGACCCAGCTGTAGGTCTTCCAATCACGACTCCTCTTTCTGTATTCAAAAATGCTGAAACAAAGTCTTCTGCTGCTGAATACGTTTTTTCGGTGATTAAGACTACGATTGGTTTGGTGTATCTTTTTGATTCTTCTTTGGGCTTAACAATATCCCCTGCATTATCTTGCCATTGAGTACTAACTAATCCCGAAGAGACCCAAGCGGGCATATACATTAGTGTTTTCCAACGGGATGTCTCAAACGGCTTATCAACAAAGTGGCTCAATACATAATTTGCATAACCGCTGCTTCCTCCCCTGTTTTCTGATACGTCAATTATTAGTTTTGGCATGCTTTGGATATTTTTGAAAATACTATCAAATTTAGCATCCAGATTTTCTCCCCAAAATCTATTTATTTTAAGATAACCAGTTTCTTCATTGAGCTTTCTAAATTCAAAAGCAGGAGTATTAGATTTTGCATTAGTTAGTTTTCGACTGATTGAATATACTTTACCAGTATTCGTTTTCAATTCTACTTTTTTCTCAATATTTCCTTTGAGTAAATGATAATCATACACTTGAACATACATGTCTTGTTCTGTGGAATAAGAAACGTAAGGCTTCACTCTTGTTGATGCATACTCATGAATATTAATTCCGTTGATTTCTATAATTTCCATTCCTTTTTTAAGTCCTTGATTTTTGATAGTATCATTTAGTATTGCTGTAATGATGACTTTATTCTCAATTAACTCCGTCTTTATTGGTGGTACAACTTCTTTTACCTCTCTCAACTGCCAAGGAACTATTACTCTCGTATGACCGTCATTTAGTAGAGCGCAAAATTCCTGAAGTTTTTTGTAGTAATCATATGTAGAACTTGTTTCTAATACTTTTGGAATATACGCTTGGTAAGTTTTGTCCCAATCCAATGACGGTACTTGGTCAAAGAAAACAAAGTTCTTATCTACTTCTTTCCACACTTTAGATAATCCATAGATTTTCTCTTCATCTGTTAGATTTTCTGGTACTTGAGAGTAAGCATTTCCAATAATTGCTACTAATCCGAATAGTAAAATGATTTTTTTCATTTTTGATTGATTTTAGATTTTTATTTGTTTTGAAATTTTAAAAGCTATACTCATTACATACGCTATTCCGACCGTAAAGAATTTACAGGATTCGAATTTGCAGCTCGAAGCGTTTTTACACTAATCACTAGTAATGCAAAAAAAATCATAGCGCATCCGCTTATTAAAAACACCCAAAAACTAATGCTTGTTTTGTATGCAAAATCTTGTAGCCAACTGTTAATACCATAATAAGCAATTGGTACAGCGATAATAAATGCAATGGCTACGAGTACTAAAAATTCTTTACACAGCAGTGTGTTGATTTGTAATAACGAGGCGCCCAAAACTTTACGTACGCCAATTTCTTTGACACGACGGTTTGTGGTATAAATCACAAGACCTAGAAGTCCCAAACAGCTAATTAAAATTGATAGTCCAGTGGACCAATTTAAAAGCTTGGACACTTTGCGCTCACGCTTATAAAAGTTAGCTACTGTCTCGTCCATAAACTCTAATCTGTAATCTTCAGTTTCGGTATATACCAAATTATAAACATTCTGAATTTTTTCTAAGGTCTGTTCTAATTGATCTGGCGACATATTATTATTAATAGCAATATGCACAGCTTGAAATTGAGAAAAATACTTGCGGTACCAATCGCCTTTTAAAGCCATTGGTTTTATTTTTGTTTTTAATGACCTTTGATGAAAATCTGCCATTACACCTACAATTGGCACATCTCTATCGTGAAGCGAAACAGATTTGCCAATGGCATCTTCTGGATTATTGAAACCTAAAATTTTGCTATAGGTTTCATTAATTACAAATTCATTTATAGTATCATTTCTAAATGTTCGGCCAGCTAAAAGTTGAATCGAAAAAAGGTCTAAGTACTCAGAATCTCCAATCACAAATTGTAATTCAGACTTAATCTCGTTTTCACCATTTATAAATGTAGTAGTGGTTGAATTAATGGAATTTGAAGCTGGTGGATGGCCGCCAATACTTATTTTACTTATCTCTGGAATTGCTTTTAACTTTTCGGCATATACTGCCTTTTTTGTGAGCTCTTGTTCAGACCTTGGACTAAAAACCGAAACGATAGCATCGGTCTTAAAGCCCATATCTTTGTTCAATAAAAAGTTAATCTGTTTGCTAACGAGTAACGTGGCGATAATAAATACCTGAGCAATAGTAAACTGAAATACCGTTAAGAATTTACGAAGTCCAACCTTTTGATTACCAATAGAAATTTGATTTTTTAATACGGAAACAGGATTAAATTTAGACAGTAATAATGCAGGATAAAATCCAGATAAAATAGTCACAATAAGCAGAAGTGCAAAAATTGAAGACAGAATAATTGGCGATTTAATTAGTGAAAAGGTCAAATCTTCTGACACAAAATCTGAAAATATGGCTAGCAAACCTTTTAAAAGAACTAAAGAAAGTAAAACAGAGAACAAGACTAATAAAAAAGTTTCTCCCATAAATTGTGCTATGAGTTGCTTTCGAGAACTTCCTAAAGTTTTTCTAATCCCAATTTCTTTGGCACGTTGCGTAGCTTGTGCTGTATTTAAGTTAATGAAATTTATACACCCCAAGAGTAATAAAAACAGAGCGACTAAACCTAAATTTTTTAAAAGTGGCTTACTGGCTTGTGTTTTTTCCCAATCGTAAATACCATAATCTTCATTAAAATGAATATCATTTAAAGCTTGTAATTTAAATTTCCGCAATTCGCCATACTTAATATCCTCTTCGTCTGTATGTTCTAACGCCAAATCATCCAAAAGTTTTTGTACACTTGCTACATCTGCATTTTCTTTAAACTTTATATATAACTGTGAATTTCCGTTTGTGTTAATCCAATAACGATTTTTGATATCTCTTCCTCTACCGGTTTGAAGCAAGGTTGGGTGAGATACAAATTCTTTAAAAACGATATCTGTTCGTTTCTTGAAATTTTCGACAACCGCAGTAACTTTTACATTTATAGAGTCATTATAAACTAAAGTTTTACCAATAATTTCAGTGGGGGAAAGTTTTGGAAAATATTCCGCAGCTCTGCTTTGGGTGAGTACCACTTGATTTGGGTTTTTTAAGGCTTCGGTTTTGTTTCCTGCCAAAAAGTTATATTGAAAAATATCCAAATAGTTTTGGTCAGCAAAAATCACGAAGTCTGGCCATTTTAGGGAGATGTCGTTTTGCTTATTAACTACATTTGATGGTCTTTCGATGTAAAATTCGCTTACAGTTTCAAAATTTGAATTATCTTCTATGGCATCCTTTAAAGCCAGAGTTATGCCTGAATTATAATTTATCCCTTCTGGGTCTGTAAATTCTGTAACCACACGATATATTTGATCTCCATCTTTATGAAAATCATCAAAAGTATAATCGTAATAAATCATAAGACCTATTACAAAAGAAGCACTTATACCTATCGTAAGACCAATAACATTGATTAGAGAAAACACTTTGTGCTTCATTATATTTCTCCATGCTGTTTTGAAATAATTTTTGATCATGATTTCTAAGAATTACTGTTCGTTTTTTGATTGAATTGCTTAAATAGTTCAGTAAAATCAGGTTGGTTTTATACCGAAGTGCTATCTGCTAGATTGATTATTTATTGATTTATGCTAGGATATTCTCCGTCACTTTCTGCCCATCCAACATTCTAATGATACGATGACTATATTTAGCATCATGCTCGCTATGAGTAACCATTATTATTGTTGTACCTTCCTCATTAAGGTCAATCAACAAGTCCATAACTTCATTACCATTAGTACTATCTAAGTTACCAGTCGGCTCATCGGCTAAAATTAATTTTGGTTTATTTACAACCGCTCTTGCTACAGCGACACGTTGTTGCTGACCACCAGATAATTGTTGTGGAAAGTGGTTACGGCGATGCATGATTTGCATTTTCTCTAATACTTCTTCGACACGTTTTTTTCGTTCGGCTGGTTTCACACCTGTATAAATTAGTGGTAATTCAACATTTTCGAAAACAGTCAACTCGTCTATAAGGTTAAAGCTCTGAAATACGAAACCTACATTATTTTTTCGCAAGTCAGAACGCTTACGCTCGTTGTATTCAGCAACTTCTTCACCATTAAATTTAAAGCTTCCGCCGTCAGGATTATCTAATAACCCTAGGATGTTAAGTAGTGTAGATTTTCCACAACCCGATGGTCCCATGATGGCAACAAATTCGCCTTCTTTTACCTCAAAAGACAATTTATTTAATGCCAAAGTCTGGACTTCTTCTGTTCTGTAAATTTTCTCTAAATCCTTAATTTGTATCATTTTTTTTGGTGTTTATTATTCGTTTTTTGATTGATTTTTTTAAAAAATAAGTTCTTCAGTATCTCCAAAAGAATCATAACTCGATGTTACCACTTTGTCTCCAGGATTTAGACCTTCTAACACCTCATAGTATTCTGTGTTTTGACTTCCGAGTCTTATGTTTACTTTATAGGCCTTATCTCCATTTTCGCTAATTTTAAAAATCCAATTACCTCCTGTTTTTTGAAAGAAACCTCCTTTTGGAACTAATAAGGCTTGCTTTTCTGCACTTAATGCAACACGAATTTGTAAGTTTTGACCTCGACGGATACCTTCAGGTACTTTGTCTTCAAATTTCATATCTACTTGGAAATGTCCATTTGTTACTTGAGTAAAAACTTTTTTAATTGTTAATATATATGGTTTACCATTAAGTGTAAAAGTTCCGGTTTGTCCATTGTAAATTCTTGAGATGTAGTGCTCATCAATATCAACTCTAATCTTGTAGCCTGAAGTCACATCTACTTGCCCCAATCGTGTACCTTTATTTATCGATTGTCCAATTTCCGCATCTAAAGAAGTCAATTGTCCATCGATCGGCGCACGAACTATTAAGTCACCTACTTTTTTTCGCATAAGCTCTAAAGCACTTTGGGTTCTAGAATAGGAACTCTTAGCCTGATTTATTTCTAGTTTTGATGATATTGAATCTTCAGCTAAAACTTGTTTAGACAATTGGAGGCGCTCTTGCTGATAATCAAAATTATTTTTAGAAGATTCATATTCTTGACGTGCAATTACACCTTTATCATACAAACGCTTATTTACATTATAAACACGCTTTGCCTCTATAAAACTACTCTCAACATCAGTGAATTGGTTTTGTATGTTAATGGTATTTTGTCTTGCAGCATTTTGAGAAATCTGCATTTGCGTTAAAAGATTGTAAACCGAAGTTTCTTGATTGATAAGACTCAATTCTAAATCCGTGTTAGACAATCTTAAAATAGGCTCACCTTTTTTCATCTTAGCACCGTCTTCTACAAATTTTTCTTCTACACGACCACCTTCTAGTGCATCTAAATAAATTGTAGTTATAGGCAAAACAATACCATTTACAGGAATGTTTTCTTGAAATACACCTTTTGAAATCGTATTAACCGAGATGCGTTCTTTTTTAACATTCAATTTAGAACCGCCTGAAGTTTGAATAACCACGTAGATAATTATGGCTAATGTCACTATTATACCTACAAAAAGTCCTATTTTTTGACTTGAGAATTTTTTCTTTTGAATTGGCACGTCCATTTTTACTTTATTATTTTCACTGAACATATATTGAAGATGGTGCCATGATTTCAAATTATTGATTTACAGTTACTTAAAAAATATTTCAAATTTATAAGTGTTCGATTTTGATACACTTTATGTCCGAAAGTGTACACATTTATGCAATCAAAAATTTTTACTCTTTGATTTTTTTGAAGCTGAATATAAAACCGTAATATTGAATAGCTTACTCTGACTTTAGATGCAGCTTTTATTAAAACAAAATGTATCAACCTGAATGATGAATATCTTATTAGCTAAACTTCGATGATCGAATGGTGTTAAAAAATGCTTCCATATTAGTAATAGACGATGATGAAGATGTACTTACGGCACTCCGTTTGCTGCTAAAACCTTTAATAAAAACTGTTGTTACTGAAAAGAATCCGAGTAATATTTTAACTCAAATAGAAAAAACTGAATTTGACATTATTATTCTTGATATGAATTTTAATGGTCTTGTTAATACTGGTAATGAAGGAATTTTTTGGTTGAATAAAATTAAAAAGACAAAGCCTGAAACAGCTGTAATTTTAATGACTGCCTATGCGGATATTGATTTGGCAATTCGCGGATTAAAGCAAGGTGCATCAGATTTTTTGATGAAACCTTGGAAAAACACCAAGATTTTAGAAATCATCACCACCATTCTAAGTCAAAAGAAATCAAATAGCGCGAAATCAATTCCTATCAACTCTTCTAGTCATAAAATTATTGGAGAAAGTGGTGTAATGCAAGATGTTTTTGTAAAACTTAAAAAAGTAGCGCCAACTGACGCCAATGTATTGGTTTTAGGCGAGAATGGTACTGGAAAAGATTTAATTGCAAGAGCGCTTCATGAAAACTCTAATCGAAAAGATAACCCATTTATAAAAGTAGATGTTGGCTCCTTGACCTCATCGTTGTTTGAAAGTGAATTATTTGGCTATAAAAAAGGTGCTTTTACCGATGCAAGGGAAGACCGTATCGGTCGTTTTGAAGCAGCAAATGGAGGTACACTTTTTTTGGATGAAATTGGTAATATTACACTCGGACAACAAGCACGATTATTAACTGCACTACAGAATAGACAAATTACGCCTCTTGGTTCTAATTTACCTGTATCATTAGACATTAGATTAATTTGCGCAACCAATGTGGCACCAAATAAATTGGCTGATGAAACCAAATTTCGAAAAGATTTAATCTACCGAATTAATACAGTAGACATTATTGTACCGCCATTAAGAGAACGTGGAACCGACATCACTGTTCTGGCAAGACACTTTGTTTCACTTTATGCAGAAAAGTACAACAAGAACTCCTTTAATTTTGATTCTGGTTTTTTTTCAAAGTTAAAGAAGCACGATTTCCCCGGAAATGTTAGGGAGCTTCAATATGTTTTAGAACGTGCTGTGATTATGACTGACGGAAGTACTCTAAAACCAGACGATTTAGTATTTTCTTCAATTGAGCGTTCTATAAACATTGACAACAATCAAACTGTTAATCATAATTTAGAGGATATAGAAAAGAAAACTATACTTACCGTTTTAGAAAAGAATAGAGGTAATGTTACAAAATCTGCTAAAGAGTTAGGTATTACAAGAGCTGCGCTTTACCGACGCTTAGACAAGTATGAACTATAAAGCCTACATTTTTAAATTATTTTTTAGAATTACACTTATAATTGGTCTAATTCTAGGATTGATTTATACATTACAAATCCAAAAAAATATTTACACGACAATACTTGGCACTGGCTTACTTTATTTGTTGATTAATACATATTCTTTTGTGAAACGCCGTTTTATAGCCATGGATGACTTCTTTGAAGCTGTAAAATATCGTGATTTTTCAAGGTGGTTTCCAGAAGATATAGGTCCAAAAGATATGCGGTTTCTATATTCTGGTTTTAATGAAGTTAATCGCACCATTAAAGAAATAAATTCTCAAAATCAAGCACAATATGTCTATCTGCAAAAGATTTTAGAAATGGTTGATATAGGTATTATAGCTTATAATCTAGAAACTGGGGATGTCCTATGGACCAACGATTCTTTTGGGGATATTTTAGATATGCCATCTTTTAAAAATATTCGTTTTGTTAAAAATAGAAAGCCCGAATTATACAATACTGTTTTTGAAACATATAACAGAGGGCTCAATTCAATTTCGATAGCGCTACAAAATGAAAGTTTAAAAATATTGATTTCAGATACTGTTTTTCAGGTTGAAGAAGATGCTTTTAAACTCATTGTAATTCAAGATATTGATAGCACCTTAAATAAAAATGAATCGGAATCTTGGAAGAAATTATTAAGTGTAATGACCCATGAAATCATGAATTCTATTACACCAATTTCATCTTTGGCGGACACGTTACAGCAAAATTTACAGTTAGCGATAGAACAACCTAAAACAGCAATATTAGAGCTGGAAGACCTTAACGCAGGCATAAAAACTATTAAAAACAGAAGTGAAGGTTTATTAAAATTTGCTAAGACTTACCGTAGTTTGAGTAAAGTTACCAACTTAAATCTACAACTTATTCATATTTCTGAATTGTTTAGTAACATTCAGTTATTGATGGAACCATCCATAAGAGCAAAAAATATTGACATAACTTTCAATATTAAAAGCCCTAAATTAGAGCTAGACATAGACATACATCTTATTGAACAAGTATTGATCAACTTACTTTTAAATGCCGTAGATGCTTGTAAAAAGAAGGATGATGCCAAAATAAAAGTCGAAGCTTCACTAAATACAAATCGAGATATTGTTATTAAAGTTTTTGATAACGGTTCTGGAATTCCACAAGATATTTTAGATAATATTTTTGTACCATTCTTCACTAGTAAAACCACTGGAAGTGGTATTGGACTTAGTTTATGTAAGCAAATCATGCTACTTCATAAAGGAAGAATCATCGTTAAGAGTATTGAAAATGAAGGTTCAATTTTTAGTTTGGTATTCTAAAGACAACAAAACCTTATATTACTGTAAAGCTTTACTTTGTATTGAGAACTAGATTAACTCGCAAAAGTCCGTAGGACCAAAAAGGGAAGCTTGTACAAATACGCTCAAATTGTGATACAATTTTTGAACTTTTCTTTTGAGAGCCATTTTGAAGCAAAAATCAGAAACATTGTTTTATAGTAGATTATTTATATTTTATTTCGGTTTCCTTCTATCACTGGCAACGTTTAGTGTAAAAAGTAGTGGTGGGTTATAATTTACTTACTTTCGATTCACAAGATATTTTATTATTCAATTTTGCACACTGTTATTTTTTACGAAAATAAGTTTTATTTAAATCGTGCTCTATTTGTTGTTATTTCGTTTTCACCAAATTGTGTATCTAAATTTTCATATACAAAAGCAACAAAATAATTATCTGGAAAACTTGTAAATTTTAAGAGTTCTTTTTGCTTAGATTAAGATTTAAAATAGCAACCTCTTATATACTTCTTTAAAATTTCGTGCTCTGTTTTGTAGAAGATTATTGGTGCTTTAAAGTATTAAAAATTATGCAGCCTTTATTCAGGACGGTTAATGATTGTTAACAACAACCAATAACTATATAAAAAGTCAAAAGACCAAAGTCGAAAGGTAAAATTTTTTAAAAACAACCACCATTATCTATGGGAACTATAGCTACCCTTTTCTCCCGAAGCTTCGGGATCGATTTCGATTTCTATTGGTGCTTCCCTTTTTCCCAGCCGTGTTTGCCAAGGTATTGATCACCACTTTCTACAGCTCCATCTTCGATAGAAGTTCCCATGGAGTCATTCCATCTGTTGAGGTATCCAAACAATGAGATGACACCTAACATTTCAACTATTTCACCTTCGTCCCAGTGTTTGTAGAGACGCTCTTTAATTTCGGCATCTACATTGTTAGGCACTTGTGAGGCTTGTAAAGAAAAGTCTAAGGCAGCACGTTCTGCTTCACTAAAAGCAGGGTGTGTTCTGTATTCCCAGATGTTATCTAGTTGTTCTTGTTCTGCACCATAACGCTCTGCAGCTCTAATGGCATGGGCTTGACAATAACGACATCCTGTTGCGTTACTACTTACCCAAGCAATCATACGTTTTAATGCAGACGTTACGCGACCTTCGTTAGCCATTACTGCCTTGTTGAGGTTGATAAAAGCCCTGCTAATGGCAGGTCTGCGTTGCATAGTTAAAACACTGTTAGGGCAAAAGCCTAGTGTTTCATTAAAAAAATCTGCAAGTTCTCTGGTAGTTTCGTCGTGATCTGCTGATAAAGGAGTAACTAATGGCATATGTTGTGTTTCTGAAATGTTATACTATGTGGACGTAAAAATAGAAATAACTTTAGGCATATAAAACCATTCGTTATTTTATTCTTTACGAACCTATTTTTTGGGGTACTAAAATTTCCGAAGACCAAAAAAGAACTGCCATTTCTTGAATTTGCAGTCATTCCTTTAGATTACAAATTTTAAAAGGGTTTATTTTTGTATTTTTCAAAACTATGCGCTGGAACCTTACACCCAAACCCAATCAAGAAACCGTTACTCAATTATCTCAAGCTTTAGGAGTAGCGCCTCTTGTAGTCTCACTTTTGGTGCAGCGGGACATTACTACTTTTGAGGAAGCCAAACAATTTTTTAGACCTAGTTTAGACGAGTTACACGATCCCTTTTTAATGCGCGACATGGAAAAAGCTGTTGCTCGCATTGAGCAGGCCATTGCAAACGAGGAGAACATTATGGTCTATGGCGATTATGATGTAGACGGTACTACTAGTGTGGCCTTAATGAGCAGCTATTTAAAGAGCTATTATCCTAATATCACAACCTATATTCCAGACCGATATGCAGAAGGATACGGTGTTTCGTATCAAGGAATTGAGTATGCTTCAGATAATGATTTTACACTCATAATCGCTCTAGATTGTGGTATTAAAGCCATCGATAAAGTGGCCTATGCGAAAGAAAAAGGGGTTGACTTTGTGATTTGTGATCACCATAGACCGGGTGCAGAAATCCCGGAAGCTGTGGCAATTTTGGACCCTAAACGAGATGATTGTGAATATCCGTATAAGGAGTTGTGCGGCTGTGGAGTTGGCTTTAAATTGATACAAGCCTTGGCAAGTAGACGCGGTCAAACCATAGACGATTTATTGCTGTATTTAGACCTTGTCGCCACCGCTATTGGTGCCGATATTGTGCCTATTACAGGAGAAAATAGAGTGTTAGCCTATTATGGTCTGAAGGTTATTAATAGCAATCCCAGAGTTGGGTATCAAGCCATTTTAAAGCAAGTAAAGAAAAGCACTCTCACCATTACCGACGTAGTGTTTATTATTGCGCCCCGCATAAATGCCGCTGGGAGAATGAAACACGGCAATCATGCGGTTACCTTGCTTGTAGAAAACGACCTTCAAAAAGCAGCAACGTGGGCTACCGAAATTGAGCAGTTTAACCAAGACAGAAGAGATGCAGACAAACGTATTACGCAAGAAGCCTTAGCTCAAATTCAAGAGGCGAAGGAAGAAGACAATATGACTACAGTGGTCTATCAAGAAGACTGGCATAAAGGCGTGATTGGTATAGTAGCGTCTAGATTAACAGAGACCTATTATCGTCCTACCCTTGTGTTTACAAAGAGTGGCGAGAAACTAGCAGCATCTGCACGTTCTGTCACAGGCTTTGATGTCTATAATGCCTTAGAAGGCTGTTCTCAATACATTGAGCAGTTTGGAGGGCATAAATATGCTGCGGGGCTGACTTTATTAGAAGAAAATTATAAAGGCTTTAAAGCGCAGTTTGAAAAAGTAGTTTCGGAAACTATTGATCCAAAAATGTTACAACCCGAACTCACCGTAGCTATGGAATTAGATTTAGCAGACATAACGCCAAAATTTTATAGAATTTTAAAACAATTTGCGCCTTTTGGACCTGGTAATAGACAACCCGTGTTTATGACACAAAATCTAAAAGACACAGGCTATGGAAAATGCGTAGGCGAAGACAAAACCCATTTACGCGTTACGGTCACACAAGGGACTGGCAATACCTTCGTGGGTATTGGTTTTGGATTGGGGGACAAAAAAAATATAGCCTGTAGCAAACAACCTTTTAAAGCTGCCTATGTGATTGATGAAAACGAATGGCAAGGCACCGTGAATTTACAACTTCGGTTAAAAGATGTTAAAGTGTGATTTCTTTATTTAGAATAAATCTAAATAGTGTATTTTTGAGAAAATTTACACCATGCAAGAGGTTGAGGTTATCTACAAAAATGATTTTGGAATGGGATTTTTCTGGAAGAAAGAAGAAGGACCTATTACAAATAAAGTTCAAGTAATTTTTAGAGACACGGGGTTCTATCTCACTCTAGCTCAAATACAAACATTTGTAGCCTGTCTAGAAAAAGCCAAAACTGCTTAAAAATGTAGCTCTTGTACATCGGCTAGCTGTTGCAGGTCTATTTTATTAAAAACACCTTCTCCAGATATAGATTTGGCAATAAATAAAGAAGAACTTGTAGCCATAGATGATTTATTGCAAGGTCTTTTGTTTCAGCTCTCTTTAAGAGATTATCTTAAAAATACTTCTCTAAACTAGTAGCGTGTTCTTTAGCTTTTTACTGAAATTTTAAATGCCGTCATTTTGTTAGTCCTAAACAAAAGGCTACTTTTAACAGCATAAACACTTCTTTATGAAAGCGATTATTAGTTTCTTATTATTCTGTATTCTTGGAGTCATTGGTTACAACACCTACAGTAACTGGAAACGGTTTAACCCGCCGAGTTATGAGTATGTTGCAGCTCAAGAAATTGATGCTAATCATCCAGATAAGGCTTTATTGCTGCAATACCATCAGGCAATAGCGCAGGTAAATGGCTATGTCATTAGCCAGCACACTACCAACGATATTGATGTTAGAAACCCAGAAGATGACGATAAAACGACCCTTGCTGCTGTCGCGACTTACAACGATTTATTAGGAGCGGTTCATTTTTATGAAGCTCAATTAAAAGCTCCTATAGCAACAGAAATCCCTGTGAGCGAAACAGAAAAAAAGAACCAATTACTTCGTGCGATGTTCGACGCCAACCCTCAAGTCAATAGCTTTAAAATTGGACAAAAAAGCGCCTTGATTTATGAAGTTCAAAAATTGCTAAACCAAAAGGGAGATTCCATCAAGGTAGATGGGGTGTATAATATAGAAACAAGAGGCGCTCTCACTGCTTTTGAAAGGAAACACGATCTCTTCCCAGATGGCAAATTAGATGCCATGACTTTAGATTATTTACTGAAGTAATTATTTTAAAAAGGCTCTAATAATAGCCACAATTTCCAAGGGTTTTTCTTCTTGGATAAAATGCTTTGCATCTAAGATGTGTACATGTTCTTCGGAAATGCTAAGGTCTTGAAGTACTTTTTGTTGTTGAGGCTCCCAGCGTAAAAACTCATCTTCGGCGCCCCAAATTACAGTAGCAGGAAGGTTGGCGTTTTGTAATATTTCAGAATAATTAGGCAAGGCATTACAGGTTTGCGTAAAGAAATAATACATCCCTCTAGTTTTCCCTTCTTTTAAAGGAGTTTTATAGCCTTCAATATCTTTTTTGTTTAGTGTGTTTTCTTTCATTCCCGACTTGAAAAGTCCTTTTAACATCATGTTGGTGGTCAACCCATTTCGATAGCCCCACATAGCCGTTTTTGCCATAAAACCTTCTTCAAATCGTATAGGGGGATCAAAGCCTTCTTCGTAAATAATAGTATTTAAAACAACCAATTTCTCTATTTTGTTGGGAGCTTGTTCCATAGTTTCCCAGGTCCATAAGCCTCCTGCATCATGCATCACATGGGTCCATTTTTTTATACCCAAATGGTCTAATAATGCTAGCAGTCTTTTAGCGTGATTGGCTTCATTATATACATCGTATCCTTCTGGAGAATCACTATTTCCAAAGCCTAACATATCGGGAACAATTACTCTGTTGGTTTTTGAGAGTTCTGCTATCATGTTTCTGTATAACCAACCAGAAGTAGGAATGCCGTGTAACAATACAATAACATCTCCCTTACCTTGATCTATATACTTGATGGTGCCGTCTTGGCTATCAAAATCTTGCTGCTGGTTTCTGAAGTCTGTGTAGCTCATTTGGTCTGGTTTTACAGTAGAGGACTGGTAGGGTTTGCATGCACAAAAACTCCCAATAACAAATAGTAGGGTGATGAGTTGTTTCATAAATGGTGGTCTAGGTATCCAGTTAGACGTTAGCAGCTTCGAATTCTTTCAATTCAAATGTATTCCCATCAAAAACGCCAAAGGTGTATTGGCTAATCCAATCTCCAAGATTGTAGTAGGTACTGTTAGGGCCAACGTTTATGGTCATTGGTAAATGACGGTGACCAAACACGAAAAAATCATAATGTTTGGTTTCTAGTTTTCGTTTCGCGTATTGCGCTAACCACTCATTCTCTTCTCCTAAAAAAGTTTTGTCATCATCACCAGAAATCAATTTGTTTTTTACCGATAAATACTGCGCGAGACGCATGCCTAATTCTGGGTGAAACCATCTAAAGAGCCAATTAAAAATAGGATTGGCAAACACTTTTTTCATGCGTTTATACCCCTTATCACCAGGGCCTTTCCCGTCGCCATGTCCCAGTAGAAAAACCTTGTCATTAAAGATAAATTCTTTGACGTCTCTATAGGTAGTTATATTGAGTTCTTTTTCGAAATAGTCTTTCATCCACAGGTCGTGATTTCCCACAAAAAAGTGGATTGGGATGCCACTATCGCTAATTTCGGCGAGTTTTCCTAAGACACGTACAAAGCCTTTAGGAACTACGGTTTTGTATTCAAACCAAAAATCGAACAAATCTCCTAATAAAAAAATAGCAGCAGCATCTTCTTTTGCCATGTCGAGCCACCGTACAAATTTTTGTTCTCTAGGAAGACTCTCGGCAGCAGTAGGTGCGCCTAAGTGGTTATCACTAGAAAAGTATATTTTTTTTCCTGGAGGGATTTGCATGATGTAAAGATAGCTGTAAAATTAGAAAATCTCACCCTGAGCTTGTCGAAGGGTTTTGCGAGATGTGCTTCGACAAGCTCAGCATGACAAATAATGTTTAATTATCGCTAGCATACCACTCTGCAAAACTAGTGGCAGTTTCTTGTAATTTTAATGAATGCAGCTGTATGTTTTGCGGTAGACGTTGTTGTATTTTTTGTGCAAAATCAATCACCATCATTTCGCTGGTTGGCTGGTAGTCTACTAAGAGCACACTATGTCCGCGGTCGCTTAATTCTTTGGCCAACTCTACGTGCGGCGTGTTTTTATTGAAAACAGTAGCGTGATCAAATACGTCCACAATGTCTTCTTTTACAATTTTTTTGAGATCGCTAAAATCGATCACCATTCCAAATTTTACATGCGATGTATCATCGATAGGGGTTCCAATAACGGTGACAGAGAGTTTGTAACTATGTCCGTGTACATTGCGACATTTACCGTCATATCCATAGAGGGCGTGACCGGTTTCAAAAGAAAATTGTTTGGTGATGCGAATCTTGCTCATAATGTGCCCGCGAAGGCGGTATCTTTTTCCCGAAGTATTCAGTTACTATTTTAGTATGATTTTCGGAGTATTAAAGCACAAAGATACAATTACTTATTTTTATTTTTTTGGCGTTTTTCCATGTGTTTAAAATAGCGGTAGCTTTTGTATTTTCGGTACACTACAATTACCACTACAAAGAGGGCTAAAATCATGAAGCCGCTTTGGCCGTTGAGATAGTTAAAAATTTCCATAGTCTGGGTTAAGTCATCTTAGACGAAATCTTAGAAAAGCCTTACGAGTTTTGGGGTTATTAAAATTTCAGAATGTAAAAGTACTATTAAATTCTACTTGGTATACTATACTTTTAAAATTGGTATCGTTAATGTAACTCGAGTGCCTTTTGGAGTTCCATCTTCGTTTGTTAAGTCTTTATAAACAACACCGATCTTTTGTTGTTTACCATGATTTAAAAGCTCAAGCCTGTTTGAAGTTGCTTTTGTAGCAAAAGATTTATGTGTGTTTGATTTGTTTAATTTTTTTTCTGCAGAAGCTGCGCGACCTATTCCATTGTCTTCTACAATACATTGAATTGTATTTTTGTCTTTTATGTTAAAATGTATCACTAGTTTTCTGTCGGTAGGAAGATGTAACAACCCATGTTTTAATGCATTCTCTGCATAGGGTTGTATGAGCATGGTAGGAATAAAAACAGATTCAGTACTTATATCCTTTGAAACAATAATTGTATAGCTTAACTTTTCTTCAAACCGAAGTGTTTCTAGTTCTAAATACATTTTTAGGCTACTTACTTCGTCTTCTATTGAAATACCGCCAGCATCACTATAATGAAGGTATTTACGCATAAGATCAGCAAATTTACCCAAGTATTCACTTGCTAGATTTTTTTGATTTAAGATGATGTATTCTTGGATACTATTTAGGGCGTTAAATATAAAGTGAGGATTCATTTGAGCTTTCAATGCCTTAAGTTCGCTGTCTCTATATTGTTTTTCAAGCGCGAGTCGCTTTTGGGTTTCTTGAAGTTCTAAGGTGATTATTTCTGCCTTTTTTCGTTGTTTTAAATTTCCGAAGAAAAATAAGGATGTTAATAAAATGAGTGTACCAATAATAGCAGTACCAATAAAATAATATCTATTGCGTTCTTCTCTTATTTCTGCTTTTTCTTTGTCTGCTTGAATTTTTGCAGTATCAAATTTTGTTTGAGCATCGGCAATTAATTTTCTTTTTTCGATGCCAAAAATAGAATCTTTTATTTTAATGAATTGTCTGTTAATTTCAATAGCTTTTTTATCTTGCTTTGTTATAGAATAGGCTACATAGAGGTGTTGACTAATTCGCATATTGTAGACAAGATTTCCAGCCTGTTTATACTTTTCTAGGGCCTTTTCATACAGTGGAATGGATGCTAAATGATCTCCAATAATAGATTTAGAAGTTGCAAGAGAATAATAACCATACCCCTCATTTCCGATCTGTCCTTGGGCATTAAATACTGCGATAGCTTCTCGGGCATATTGCATTGCTTTTTCATGATTTGCTAGCATGTCGTATTTTAAGCTTTCAATTTTAAAAAAACGAGCTAGACGTGTATTTACAAGCGCAACACCTGTTTTGTTTCCAATGCTTGTAAATAGTTTTTTTGCTTTTGTTAAATGAGATCTTGCTTGTTTGTAGGTGTCATCTTTGTTTAGGTTCATGTACACATTTCCTAGATTGAAGTATAACTCTGCCAACTGAAATGTATTTTTTGTTGCATCTGTTTTGCTAATGGCTTTTTTGAGATCATTGATTGCTTTCAAAAAATTGTCGTTTTCACGGTCAATTTCAGCTTGTAAGATGGTCGCGTTTCTTAGATGATAAACATCGTTACTTTCTTCTAAAAAAGGAATGGCTAGCAACAACTTTTCAGTAGCAGTGGTATAGATTCCTTCTAACAATTTATTGCGTGCTTGTGCTAATAAAAGCCTTCCTTTAAATTTTGAATTTTTTAATTTTGAGGCGAGTTGTTCTGCTTCTTCAAAAAGCATAATATTGTCTTTTAGGTTGCGCACTTCATTGTATCGCGTAGCATCTAGCAGTAATTGCAAGCGTAAGGTATCTTGCTTTTTATAGCTAGTAAGTTTTGGAGAAAGGATATCCCAATTAGAGGATTGCCCAAAACATAGCGAAGTAAAAAAGCATACTAGTATACAGATATAATTACGCATTATTGGTCTTAGTGATTAGTAGGTAGTGAATGTACAAAAATTAGTGTTTTAAATGGTAAAAACCCCACCTGTGTTAAAGATGGGGCAAAGGTTAGTTAGCTGTATTTTTATTTAAAGATGGTCTGTAGTTCCACAATATTGGCCCGACTTTTTTGTTTCTAGACAACGGTCTTCACATTCCCAGTCTTCGGTTTTAATGTTGTATTGTCTGCCAATTACTTGCTCTGGATCTTCAAATTCAATTAGTGTCTTAAAAACACGCCCAGTTGGAGTTTCTTCAAATTCTGTAATAAGTATTTGAACATCTACTGCTGGTGATGCGTCATCTTCTAAGGGTTCTATAGTAACTAAGACATCATTCACAGCTGTGTTTTCTGGCCCATCTACAGGAATAGTAATTCCAAACGCTTGTAAGTCTGTTATAAAATTTAGCGTTGGTGTGCCAAAGGTAGTTTCGGGTGGAGGCACTCTCCCTTCGAGACCTGTTATTCTAAACTCTGCATAGTCTAGTTCTTCTCCATTAGTATCTGTAAAAGACACTTCTGCTAGATACTCCATATCCACCACATTACTTGACTCCACAAAAGCAAGGTTAGGCACTTTAAAAACACGTCTGTTTTCAGTTTCTCTAATGAGTTCTAGGTCAAAGTTTTCTGGATCTGCCTCACTTCCGCCATCATTTGGAGTAAGTGTTACATTAACATTTGCAACTTCTCCAGATAAACTTCCTGTAGCGGCCATTTTGAAGGTAAAGGTTTCTTCATCGTTATTTATTTTTAACGTAGGAGTAGTCATGTTAATCATGTCATTATCTTGAACCGTCATATAAAAAACTTCTGGTTCCTCAATAATTTCTCCTTGGGCATTTTTTTGAACAATTAACGCATCTAAAGATTGTCCTATTGGGTCTTCTCCTTCAAAATTTAGTCGATTATGAACAAATCTAATATATCCATTCGCATTGGTGTTTTTAGGCAATAATGTAATTGTTGCTGGATTTGGTATTACTCCATTTTGTTCAGACAAAGTAACTTCAATAGAAGCAACCTCATTTTCTGAATTACCGTCCGAATTATTTTCTACAACCAAAACGGTTCTATAACCAGTTGTTGGCTTTTTTTTAATTTTACCTCTTCTTATAAAGGCACGATTGTTTTGGATCGAAGTACTTATGGTTAAATTAGCATCATCTTGTATTATGGTAGTTTCCTGCTCACAAGAGAAAAATAAAAAAGTAAGGGATATACATAATAATTTTAATGGTTTCATTAGTGTTTGGTTTTAATGGTTTAAGAAGAGCAAACATATATTTAGACTTTGGTAGCCAATACTAAAAACTTCTAAAAGGATGTTTTTAACTTCTGAAATAACAGTTCTTTATTATATTGCATTTTGTTGGTATATAGCAACATATGAAGAATTAGTATAAGGCCTTAGAGAGTTTAATAAAGGGGAGGTTTTGGTCTTTAGAAGTTCAAAATGAAATTTCGGAAGATAATAGTTTCTCTAGCTGCTATATTTGAATATTTTTGGTAATCGCTATATACTTTCTAGAATGAGAAACCTCCAACGTAAACTTCTTTGTGCTTTTTTTTTCATCACTACATTGCTTAATGCACAGCAAAAAAAGGCATTAGCAGATAGTATCCTCGTAAAGAAAATAGATAGTTTTTCTGAGGTATTTATAAAGCACTTATCTCTAGATCTAGAAGCTGCAGAAGCAGAAGCTCAAAAAATGCTAGATTTTTCAAACAGTCATAATTATGAGAAAGGAGTAGGAATCTCATATGGCAATTTTGGTGGTGTTAATTCTTACATGGGAAAACAAGGAAAAGCAATTGCATATTTTGTAAAATCTGCAGAGATCTTCGATAGGATTGATAACAAAAGAAATGCGGCGATTACAAACATGAACATAGGAAATTTATTTGTAGATCAGGAACAATATGATGAAGCAAAAAGGTATTATGAGAAAGCCCATGAATATGCCTTAACTGAAGACAAAGAGAATTTACCAACAACCTACATGGGCTTAGCCCTAATAGCTCTTGAAACGAATAAGAGTCTTGAAGAAATACGCACTACATTAAAAAAGGCCGAAGCAGTTGCCATTGAGATAAAAGACACCCTTGTTTTGTCTAATATCTTACGCTTACAAGGAAAAGCACATATAGAAAGGAATGTAGACCTTCCTTATGCAATTTCGAGAATTAACAGTGCTATTAAGCTTAATAATATGAACTCGCCAAACAATCACTTTGCGCTTGGAAATTCTTACTTATACCTAGGAAAGGCCCATTGGAAAATGGGAAATTACAATAAAGCGTTGTCTTATAACGACTCATCTTTAGTACACTATAAGGCTCTTGACTATTATAAAGGGTTGAGGTTAACCTATAAGAATAGAAAAGAAATACTAGCAAGTCAAGGGAATTATAAAGATGCTTTTGAAACATATCGCTTATACAGTAAACACAACGATTCTACATTTCAAAAACAAAGAGCTAATCAAGTGGCCCGCATGAAAATTGAGTATGAAACCGATCAAGCAATTGCTCAAAAAGAAACAGCAGAGGCAACAGCTGCGCTAGCCCGAGAAAAAAGCAATCGTAATCGTAATTTTTTAATTGCAGCAATCGTTATATCTGCACTTATTTTAGTAAGCTCTTTGCTGTATTTAAGTAGCATTAAAACAAAGAAGAAATCAGAAATAATCACCTTAGAACTTAAAGAAACTCAAAAACGCCTGGCTTTAGAAAAACAATATCGTGATAGCGAACTAAAAGCACTAAAAGCGCAAATGAATCCTCATTTTATTTTTAATGCTCTTAACAGTATACAAGAGTATATCATACTCAATAAAAAAAATCTTGCTGGAGATTACCTAGGTAAATTTGCAGATTTAATGCGTAAATATTTAAAACATAGCGACGCAGGAACACTCACAATTCAAGATGAAATAGAAAGCTTAGAAATGTACTTAGATCTTGAGGCACTTCGTTTTGAGGACACCTTTACCTACAGTTTTAATGTCTCAGATAAAATTAACACAGAGCAGCTATCAATACCAACCATGTTAATACAACCTTATGTTGAAAACGCTTTAAAGCATGGACTGTTACATAAAAAAACGGATAGAAAGTTATGGATTAACTTCGAAAAAGGAGAAGAAAAGACGATCCTTTGTACTATAGAAGACAATGGAATAGGAAGGGTTAGGTCTAGAGAAATAAAAGAACAAAATAAAAACTTACATGTTTCTTTTGCCACAAAGGCTACCGAAAATAGATTGTATCTTTTAAATTATAAAAAGAGTCAAAAAATTGGAGTTGAAACCACAGATTTGCTTGAAGAAGACGGAAGTGTAAAAGGTACCCGAGTTGTTTTAAACATACCAACAGTTTTAAAATAAAAAATCAATATGAAAGCAATAATTATAGACGACGAACCTAAGGCGCGTACTTTACTACGTATTTTAGTGCAAGAAAACTGTCCGAAAATTACACAAATATTTGAAGCTGGTGATCTTTTAAGCGGCGTTGCTATTATTAAGGAAGAAGAACCTAGTATTGTGTTTTTAGATATTGAAATGCCTGAACATTCAGGCTTAGAGATTTTAAACTTCATAGAGAAAGATGTGGTAAATTTTGAGATTATTTTCACCACAGCGTATAGCGAATACGCTATTCAAGCTTTTCAACTATCTGCTATAGACTATCTATTAAAACCAATTCGCCCTAACCAAGTAAAAAAAGCTGTAGATAAGGCGATAGAATTTTTAAGTAAAAGTCGCATAAATAGCAAGCTTGAAGAATTGAAACAGAGCCTTTCAAATAATAATTTTGAAAAAATTGGACTGCCTGTTAATGACGGAATTAAGTTTGTAAACTTCAAAGACATTATCATGCTTACAGCTGATGGAATGTATACCAATATAACAACTACAGAAGATAAAAACCTTTGCATTAGTAAGCCGTTAAAACATTTTGTTGAAATTTTACAAAACATCTCTGTGTTTTACAGACCCCATAGATCCCATCTTATCAATTTGAAACACATTAAAAAGTATGTAAAAAGTGATGGCGGATATATTGTTATGGATAATGATAAAACGGTATCTATTTCTAAAGAAAAACGCGAAGAGTTTTTACAAATAGTAAGTAACATTTAGTATTACAATAGCACTTTCAGCAATTTATATCGATGTTTCAGCAATTAGCAGGTTTGTTAGATGTCAAAGCCCATTAGTTTAGCGCTATGAATTCTAAACCAATTACACAATGAAAAAAATAGCAGCAGTTTTAATCGTCGTTTTATGTTCAGCTTTTAGTGCACCTTCTAGTGTTCTTGAAATAAGAGCAACTGATGTAGAAATAAATGTCCCAATAGCAAGCATCAAACTTATAAATGATACTGGTAAAAAAGTGAGTATTCATACAGGCAGTGGTTTTGTAAGTCTTACTAAAGGTGGAAGCACAAGCATTACTTGTAATACTGGCAAAGAAGTACGATGGGCAAATAGCGGAAAAAAGGGAGATGTAATTTTTAAAATTAGTAGTGAGCATTGTGGTAAAACCTTAAAACTATCGAAACTATAATATGTAGATACAAAGACATAGTTAATGATGGGGTTGTGTATAAACGTTTGGTTTTTACTGAGGAGATGAAATCATCGATACAATCCTAAATTTAAAATCGGGCTTCATTTTTAGTCCGATTTTTTTATTTAATAAGGAACTTCCCTAGTTAAATAGTAGTAATACTCGTTACCAAATATGTAGGTAGCGGGTTTTTTGTTTTAAAACAGACGACAACCCACTAAAATTTCCGAAGAAATATCTAAAATGATCGTACACTAAACCAAAACACCATTTTACGCATTGAAATGTAGTGTTAGCGCAATCTGAATGTATACCTTGAATTAAACCCTTAGTTTTGCCAAAAACAAAAACATGAAAAATTTAATAGTTCTTGCGTTCCTTTTCTGTACCGCAAGTGTTTTGAGCCAAACAGAAGTGGACTCGCAAATTAATAACGTAAAAGTCTTTAAACGAAATGCACAAGTATCGAGAGCTGCTGTTTTTAATGCAACAACGGGCACACAAGAAGTCGTCCTCACTGGGATTTCAACACATATGGTGCCATCGAGTTTACAAGTGCAATTTAAAGATAGCAATGCAGTATTGTTGTCTGCGAAGTATGAAAATAATTACCTAAAATCAACAGCAGTTAACAAAAGAGCTGACGAACTGCAACAACAATTAGAAACCATTACAGAGGAGCTAGCTGTTCTGGAAGATAGAAAAAACAGCTTGAAGGGTATGGAAGAAATTCTTCAAAAAAATCAAGATTTAGGAACAGGGAATGCGAGTTTTACACCGCAACAAGTCATTGAATTGAGTAATGTCTATGAAGCTAAATTTCTAGAAGTGCGTAAAAATCTAAGAGCAGTAGCCAAAGAACAAAAACCATTACAGGAAGAAATTTCAAAATTGCAAAAACAATTAAAAGAAGTAAATGCAAAGTTCAATAAGCCCTCAGGAAATATCATCCTTAAAGTGGCCACAACTGCTTCAAAACCGATCGCTTTAAAATGCAAGTACATTGTAAATAATGCTGGATGGAATCCAATCTATGATCTACGTTCTGATGGAATTTTAGAAAATGTTCAGCTCAATTATAAAGCGAATATTTATCAAAATACAGGTGTAATCTGGGAAAATATCGACATTGCAGTATCTACTGGAAATCCATCTCAAAATAACAACAGGCCTATTTTAAGTCCGTTATATGCTAATATATATCAATCTAGGAATTACGGCTATGCAGATGATGCACTAGAAGAGGTTGCTGTAGCCAGTAATATGGCGTTGGAAAGAAAATCAGCTGGCGCGCCAGTTCAAGGTTCACAAATTTCAGAAAACCAATTGCGTGTTGATTTTGATATTACAAGCAAGCAAACCATTGCTAGCGATGGGAAAGAAAATCTAGTAGCTTTAAAATCGTATGATTTACCAACAACCTATATATATCATACAGTGCCAAAATTAAACAAGGGAGCCTTTTTACTCGCTAAAATTAAAGACTGGAGTAATTACAATTTAGTTGCAGGAAATGCCAATATCTTTTTTGAAGGTGGTTTTGTAGGGACGTCCTATATTAATCCTCAAGTTACTTCAGATGAGTTATTAATTTCTATGGGATTAGACACGAGCATTGTGGTGGAGCGAACGCCTATTTCAGATTTTAAATCTTCTAAATTTATAGGAACCAATAAAAAAGAAAAAATAGGTTATGAGTTGGTGGTGAAAAACAAAAAATCGATTCCTATTAAAATTGAAATATTAGACCAAGTTCCAGTATCTCAAAACAAGGACATAGAGATTACATTAGATGAAAAAGGAAGTGCTGAGTATTCTAAAGATATTGGAAAACTACTTTGGACCCTAGATGTGGGGGCAAGACAAAGCCAAAAAGAAACGTTTAGTTATACTGTAAAGTATCCAAAAAGTAGTACTATTTCGGGCATTAAGTAATAGAAAGAACGTATTTTGAAAAGCCCGTTGCCTTGTTTGTTTAGGCAATGGGTTTTTTGTTTTAAAACAGAAGACAACCCCATAAAATTTCCGCTCACGTGTCGCAGAAGCTGTAGCGAAGGCACAAGAAAAGAATAGTGTAAAACCTATCAATAACTCAATTTTAAGTAAAATTTCCACTAGATACCAAAAAGAAACGTATTTTTACCGTCCTATTATAGGTTTACATACTAAAAACAAAGGTTTTAAGTTACTATAACAAACAAATATATAGATGTTGAAACGGGTACAATATACGTCTCTTTTTTTATTAGCTATCGTAGCAATAACAGCTTGTTCAAGAAAAAAAGACACTTTTTTAAATAGAAATTTTCACGCAGTTACTACAGAGTACAATACGTTGTTTAATGGAGACAATGCTTTTGAACAAGGAAAAGAAGGGCTGGCGCAGGGCTATAAAGATGATTTTTACGAAATTTTACCGGTAGAACGTATTGAGGTGCCAGATGAGGTGGGCCTTACAACAGATGGAAAGGATCCTAACTTTAACAAAGCTGAAGAAAAAGCGGTAAAAGCCATTCAAAAACACTCGATGTATATTGGTGGGAAAGAATACAACCCGCAAATAGACGACGCCTACATGTTGCTTGGAAAAGCACGTTACTATGATAATAGATTTATTCCTGCTCTTGACGCATTTAATTTTATTTTAGACAAGTCTGCTACCAGCGATAATGTGAACAATGCAAAAATCTGGAAGGCAAAAACAAACATTCGTTTAAATAATGAAGATTATGCTATTGAGAACCTTACAGAGATGCTTGAAGAAGAAGATCTTGATGATGAAGTAATCGCAGACGCCAATGCTATGATTGCACAGGCAATGATCAATTTAGATTCTATACCGCAAGCGTTGCCGTACATGAAAATGGCTTCAGAATATGTAAAAGATAACGAACTCAAAGGACGTTTTGCTTACATCAAAGGACAGCTTTACAATAGACTAGATCAAAAAGACAGTGCAAATCTTGCCTTTGATGAGGTAATTGAACTAAACAGAAAAACAGCTAGAGTGTATATGATCAATGCACACATGGCGAAAGCAAAAAACTTTGACTACGGAACACAAGATCAGGTTGCTTTTTTAGAACTGTTACAAGATTTAGAAGAAGACAGAGAAAATCGTCCGTTTTTGGATAAAATCTACAATGGACTAGGAGATTATTACAGAAATACCAAAGCAGATAGTATGGCGGTGGCGTATTACAATAAGTCTATCCAGTCCTACAAAGAAGATCAAACCTTACAGTCTATAAATTACCAAACCTTGGCTGAAATGAACTTCGATAAAGCCGAGTATAAAAATGCAGGGGCTTATTACGATAGTACCTTAACCAACTTAACAGAAAACACAAGACAATGGCGTCGTATTAAAAAGAAGCGTGAAAATCTAGACGACGTTATTAAATATGAGGACATTGCTGTTATTAACGATAGTATTCTGCGCATTGCCAATATGAGTGATGCCGATAGATTGGCCTTTTTTACAGAGTACACAGACAAATTAAAAGCAAAAGCAATTGCAGATTCTGTTGCAGCAGCAAAGGCAGCAGACAAAGGCAATCGTATTGTGAACAATGATTTTGCAAGAAAGCCTACCGCTAGCGGACCAAATGCAGGTGGAGGGAAATTTTATTTCTACACACCAGCAACGGTTGCCTATGGTAAAGTAGAATTTAGAAAAACCTGGGGAGATCGAAAGTTAGAAGACAATTGGAGACGTTCTAAAAAGAAGACCAATGGCTTTAATGATGATGAAGAAATTGTTGTAGACAATACACCTATTGCCGAATTAGAATTGTTTAAGCCAGAAACCTATATGGAGGCGGTTCCTTCAGATCCTAAAGTATTGGATAGCTTGACTAAAGATCGAGATTTTGCATACTACCAGTTAGGACTTATTTACAAAGAGAAATTTAAAGAATACGACTTAGCTGCGAACAGATTAGAAACGCTGCTAGACAACAAGCCAGAAGAGCGTTTGGTATTGCCTGCAAAGTATAACCTATACAAGATATATGGTCAATTAGAAAACGAAGCGTTAGCGACTCAATATAAGAATGATATTTTAAGTAATCATAATGATTCTCGTTATGCTGAAATTTTAAGAAATCCAAATGCTCAGTTAGCCTCAGATGAGTCTAGTCCGGAGTATAAGTACAATGCCTTATACAAAGAGTTTGAAGGATCACAATATGCCCAAGTCATTAGAAAGGCCGATGAGTACATTACCTTATATAATGGAAATGACATTGTGCCTAAGTTTGAACTACTAAAAGCAACCGCTATCGGTAGACAAGATGGTTTTGAGGCCTATAAAAAAGCCTTGAACTTTGTAGCGCTTACCTATCCAAACTCTGAAGAGGGAAAACAAGCACAGATTCTATATTCTTCGACCATTCCTAATTTGGCATTCAAAAACTTTGTTTCGGACGAAGAAAGTACTAAGTTCAAATTAGTATATGCTTTTAATGCGAATGAAAGTGCTAACATTTCAGAAATACAAAAACAGATAGACAAAGCAATTGCGTATTATAAGTATGATGCTTATATGTTTACTTCTGTAGATTATTATACACCATCAACAAAGCTATTGGTAATTCATGGTTTAGATTCTAAACTAGGTGCCGAAGGTTTTGGTAGTGTGCTGGCTAGTCCGCAAAAAGAAGCTAGAAAAAATAACATTACAAGTATTACGAATCCTCATGTAGGAATTTCTACAGACAACTATAAAATAGTGCAAATCCATAAAAACCTTGACGCCTATCAAGCAGAAGCGATAGATTAACTTTAAAACCCTCCCCAAATGCTTTCAGATAAGAAAAATAGAAGAACCAATGGTGCTGTTGCAGAACCAGGAGCAAGCCAAAATAGAATTAACGAAGGAACGCATATTAAAGGTGATATTACTTCGAAGGGATTCTTTAGAATTGATGGGATTATAGACGGTAATGTAACAACTCCTTCTAAAGTAGTATTAGGGAAAAATGGGGTGATTACAGGAACACTCACTTGCGAGAATGCCGATATAGAAGGGAGTTTTAATGGAAATTTAAAAGTAACGCAATTACTTACACTACGTAGTTCAGCAAAGATTGAAGGAGATGTTGTTGTAGGCAAACTTTCTGTAGAACCTGGAGCTACCTTTAATGCAACCTGCAGCATGCAGGGAGCAAACATGAAAAATGCATCTCAAACAACGCCTTATGATCGCTCTCAACGATCAAAGAAAACAGGTGCAGAGCAGCTTAATTAAATACTAAATAGATGTCCAAAGACCCAAGTAATGGCTTAAAAAGATGGGCAGCACTTTCTGCCATAGCCATACAAATGGGTGTCATTATCTATCTCTTCGTACAATTAGGAAAGTGGTTGGATAGTACATATAGTGACGGGAAAGTATTTTTAATTATTTGTACACTCGCTGGAGTAGGTATTTCTTTGTATGTAGTCTTAAAGCAAACCAATAAGCTTCACAAATAATAATCTAGTATGACAAGTAGTACCCTACGTTTTTTAATCCTTTTGTTGGGAGTGTTTTTATTGGTGTTTGGTATTCATATAGCAACCCTATATCTATTAGAATCCCCTCTTTTTGAAAACAGAATTATCACTTCGTATGTCATAAATTATGTGTTGGGGGGACTGCTTTTGTTTTTAATTCAGTCCAATTTCAACAAACAATCTGCAAATACTACGTTTATATTTATGTTAGGGAGTGGGATTAAGTTTGTGGTCTTCTTTATACTCTTCTATCCATTTTATCAAGAAGATGGAGTGATGCATAAGACCGAATTTGCTGCGTTTTTTGTGCCCTATGCCATTTGTTTAATACTAGAAGTTATCTTTCTTTCCAAACAGCTTAATAATCAGACTTATTCATAGAAATTTAAGAATCAAAACGCTAGCTAAAACCCAGAATAAAAAAAGAGAGAAAATAGTTTTTTCTTTTTAGGGATTAACTGTATTTTTGCACCGATTTTAAGGACACCTTTAAATTGTCTCAAAATGCAAAGAAAAACATTGGTTAGATTACTTTCAATTCTATTTTTGGCAACGTCATTTACAATGTCTGCCAAAGAACCTTCAAAAGATGCTGCTCAGTCTGGAGATACTAAGGCTTCAAGAAAGCAAGAGGTAAAAGATTATGTGGCGCATCACTTATTAGATTCTCACGATTTTGGATTATACTCTTACACAGATGATGCTGGTAAAAAGCACCATGTTGGGTTTCCATTGCCAGTTATTCTTTGGGATGATGGATTAAAAGTATTCTCTTCTTCAAAATTCCACCACGGAGAAACAGTTGCAGAGGTAGATGGTAATTACTATAAAATAGATCACGCCAAAATATACAAGACAGATGCTGCTGGTACCATCAACTACGATGAAGACCACCACGCAACAAATGCAAAGCCAATAGATCTTTCTATCACCAAAGGTGTGTTCATGATTTTATTGACAGCGATTCTAATGTTCTTCTTATTTAAAGGACTTGCAAAAAGTTACGCAAACAATGGAGGTATTGCAAAAGGATTTGGACGTTTCTTCGAGCCGATTATCACGTACATTCGTGACGATATTGCTATCGCTAACATTGGCGAAGGGAAGTACAAAAAATACATGCCATTTTTATTAACGGTATTTTTCTTTATCTGGTTTTTAAACATGTTTGGTTTAACACCACTTGGAGTAAACGTAACAGGAAACATTGCCGTAACAACAGCTTTAGCAATTATTGTTTTCTTAATCACCACATTTACAGGTACAAAAGATTATTGGAAGCACATTTTTGATCCACTAGGAGACGGGATGCCATGGGCAGGAAAAATCTTTATCTATATCATTTTGGTTCCTATCGAAGTTTTAGGGATGTTCATTAAGCCATTTGCATTATTAATTCGTTTGTATGCAAACATGACGGCAGGACACGTAGTACTAGGAAGTTTATTGGGGTTAATTTACATCTTCCAAAATTGGGTAGGTGGGACCTTATCATTTGGGTTGGCATTTGCCATCTCATTAATTGAAATATTAGTTGCGTTATTACAAGCTTACATCTTTACGATGTTAGCAGCACTTTACTTTGGGTTTGCAAGTGAAACACACGAGCATCACGATGAAGAGCACGCGCACTCTTAATACAAATTACCTATTGTACTCCTTTAATAGGATTGCAATAGTTTTAGATTGAATGTTTAATTTTTAATTATATATATTATGGAAATTCCAACTATTATTGGAGCAGGTTTGGCAGTAATTGGTGCTGGTATTGGTATCGGTATGATTGGTGGGAAAGCTATGGAAGCTATCGCACGTCAGCCAGAAGCTTACGGAAAGATTCAAACAGCGATGCTTATTGCAGCGGCGCTTATTGAAGGTATTGGTTTCGCGGCGATTTTCGCAGGATAATCAAACAAGAAAACATATTGCTGCAACGGTTGGTTGCAGCGATATGTTCCTATTAAATTAAACAACAAGTAACAAGAGACATTTCGTTTCTTCGGAAATATTATAACAATGGACAAATTAATAAACGAATTTTCAGTAGGTCTTTTCTTTTGGCAAGCAGTTGTATTTATTCTATTGCTTTTATTGCTTAGAAAATTTGCTTGGAAGCCAATTTTAAATGCTGTTAACGAACGTGAGCAAGGAATTAAAGATGCTTTAGATGCTGCAGAGAAAGCAAAGCTAGAAATGGCAAACTTGCAAGCAGACAACGAAAAATTGTTACAAGAAGCTAGAGCAGAGCGTGAGACAATGATGAAAGAAGCACGTGAGATGAAGGCAAAAATGATTGCAGATGCTAAAGAAGAAGCACAAGCAGAAGCTAGCAAAACAATTGCAAATGCTCAAGCAACGATCGAAGCTGAAAAGAAATCTGCAGTAGCAGAATTAAAATCAACTGTAGCGAGTCTTTCTGTAGAGATTGCAGAAAAAGTAGTAAAAAGCGAGTTATCAAACAAAGACAAGCAATTGGAATTGGTTGAAACTATGTTGAAAGACGCTAACGTAAACTAACCATAGGATGAGTAGCAGAGCAGCCATAAGATACGCAAAAGCAGTTTTAGACCAAGCCAACGAAGCAAACAATAGCGACGTTGTTTTTGGAGATATGAAAGCTGTTCAAGCAACCCTAGAAGGGAGTAAAGAGCTACGTACTGTGTTACAAAGCCCAGTTGTGAAAGCGGAAGACAAAAAAGAAGCTTTGGTAAAAATCTTCGCAAATAATAGCGATGTAACTAAAGGCTTATTACAAACGCTAACAAGCAATAAAAGAATTAGCCTTTTAGGTGGTGTTGCTGCTAGTTATGTAGATTTGTACAACGCTTCAAAAGGAGTTCAAGTAGCAACCGTTACAACGGCAATAGCAATTACTCCAGCGATAGAAGCACAAGTGCTTAGCAAAGTAAAAGAAATGACAGGTAGTGAAAATATCACTATCGAAAATACTGTCGATGAGAGTATCATTGGTGGTTTTATACTTCGTGTAGGAGATTTACAATACAACGCCAGTATTGCAAACCAACTAGGAAGTTTAAAAAGAGAATTTAGTAAATCATTATAATTTTTTAACGCCTTCGGAAATTTCCGAAGTCACCCTTAGTAATTAGGGTAAAATCTAAATAGAAATGGCAGAAGTTAAACCAGCTGAAGTTTCAGCAATCTTAAAACAACAACTTACCGGTTTTGAAGCAACAGCTTCATTAGATGAGGTAGGAACTGTATTAACTGTAGGTGATGGTATTGCACGTGTATACGGACTTGCTAATGCACAATACGGTGAATTAGTAGCGTTTGAAAACGGTATGGAAGGTATCGTTCTAAACCTGGAAGAAGATAACGTAGGGGTTGTATTATTAGGACCTTCTAGAGGAATCTCTGAAGGAGCTACTGTAAAACGTACACAGCGTATCGCATCTATTAATGTAGGTGAAGGTGTTGTTGGTCGTGTAGTAAACACATTAGGGGAGCCTATCGATGGTAAAGGAGCTATCGAAGGAAAAACGTATGAAATGCCACTTGAGCGTAAAGCACCAGGGGTAATCTATCGTGAGCCTGTAACCGAGCCATTACAAACAGGAATTAAATCAATTGACGCCATGATTCCAGTAGGAAGAGGACAGCGTGAATTGGTAATTGGTGACCGTCAAACAGGAAAGTCTACTGTTTGTATCGATACCATCCTAAACCAAAAAGAATTTTACGATGCTGGTGAGCCAGTATATTGTATCTATGTTGCTGTTGGACAAAAAGCATCTACAGTTGCAAACATTGCCAAAGTATTAGAAGAAGCAGGAGCTTTAGCCTATACTACCATTGTTGCAGCAAACGCGAGTGATCCAGCACCAATGCAAGTATATGCACCATTTGCAGGAGCTGCTATTGGTGAGTACTTTAGAGATACTGGGCGTCCAGCCTTAATTATCTATGATGATTTATCGAAGCAAGCAGTTGCATACCGTGAGGTATCTTTGTTATTACGTCGCCCACCGGGACGTGAGGCATATCCTGGAGATGTATTCTTCTTGCACTCAAGATTATTAGAGCGTGCGGCAAAAGTGATTAATGATGATAAAATTGCTGCAACCATGAACGATCTTCCTGCATCTTTAAAAGACGTAGTAAAAGGAGGAGGTTCTTTAACTGCATTGCCAATTATTGAAACACAAGCGGGTGATGTATCTGCGTATATTCCAACAAACGTAATTTCTATTACGGATGGACAGATTTTCTTGGATGGAGATTTATTTAACTCTGGGGTTCGTCCAGCAATTAACGTAGGTATCTCGGTATCTCGTGTAGGGGGTAACGCACAGATTAAGTCCATGAAAAAAGTATCTGGTACCTTAAAACTGGATCAAGCTGCTTTCCGTGAATTAGAAGCCTTTGCTAAGTTTGGATCAGATCTAGATGCTGCAACCTTAAACGTAATTGAAAAAGGAAAGCGTAACGTAGAGATCTTAAAGCAAAATGAAAACACACCATTTACGGTAGAAGATCAAATTGCAATTATCTACGCAGGTTCTAAGAACTTATTACGTGATGTACCTGTAACGAAAGTGAAAGAATTTGAAAGAGATTATTTAGAGCTATTAAACGCACAGCACAGAGGTATCCTTGATACTTTGAAGTCTGGAAAGTTAACAGACGAGGTAATTGATACCTTAACTAAAGTAGCTGCAGATCTTTCAGCACAATTCAAAGCATAATAAATTTATATTCCCTAATTCATTCCCCCTTTCAGGGGGCTAGGGGGATGTTAAGCCTAAGTGTTATTAATAAATAACTTAAGAGAATGGCAAACTTAAAAGAAATTAGAAACAGAATAGCATCGGTTGGATCAACGATGCAGATCACCAGTGCCATGAAAATGGTATCTGCTGCAAAATTGAAAAAAGCCCAGGATGCCATTACAGCAATGCGTCCGTATTCTGAAAAATTAACCGAGTTACTTCAAAACTTAAGTGCAACACTAGACGCAGATAGCGGAAGTGCGTATGCAGACCAGCGTGAAGTAAACAAAGTATTGGTGGTTGCCATTACTTCTAACCGTGGGTTAGCAGGTGCTTTTAATACCAATGTGATTAAAGCATCTAAAGTGTTGAAAAATGATACCTATGCTGGAAAGCAGGTTGATTTTGTAACCATCGGTAAAAAAGGAAATGACATCATTAGTAAAGACGGAAATGTGATTGAACATAACGTTGCTATTTTTGATGACTTAAATTTCCAAGCATCTTCAGAGATTGCTGAAATGTTAATGCAACAGTATGCTGCAGGTTCTTATGATAAAATTGTTTTGGTATACAATCACTTCAAAAATGCTGCAACACAACTGGTAATGACCGAGCAGTTTTTGCCAATCTTACCTCCTGAAGTTACAGAAACAAGCAGTTCAGCCGACTATATTTTTGAGCCAACAAAGCCAGAAATCGTAGAAGGACTCATCCCTAAGAGTTTAAAAACACAATTGTTTAAAGCCATTAGAGACAGTGTAGCAAGTGAGCACGGAGCACGTATGACAGCCATGCACAAAGCAACAGATAACGCGACAGAGTTGCGTGATGCTCTTAAATTACAATACAACAAAGCACGTCAAGCTGCTATTACCAATGAGATTCTAGAAATTGTTGGTGGTGCAGAGGCATTGGCTGGCTAACATAAGGATACAATAGTATCAAACCTCCTAAGTGATATGCTTAGGAGGTTTTTTTATTTTAGTACCTTTAGCAGAGAAAGCCTAATTAGTATCTCATGAAGTATGTAAAACCCATAGCCATAGTTGTATTACTTTGCACTTGCATGAGTTGCGGAAGTTCTAAAAATGATGCTCCGTATAGCCTTACTGAAAAAACGCCTTTTACTATAAGCTACGGTAGTTTTCAAGAATGGATTGCAGGAGTGCAAGGAGGGGGGTCTGGGGTTCATGTAGTCATTCACTTTAAAGAAGTGCAAAAAGGAGTTTCATTTCAGGAAGTGTATTTTCGCAATCAAATTTCCAAAGCAAAAAAACCCATACCACAACGCGTAGAGGCGTCTTTTAAGGGCAATGCAAATAGAGATATCACTATGGATGGAGATCCTATAAAAGAAGCTGTAAATACACCACAAGCACCCTTCCCTTTCACCCTTTTAAGAGACGAAGCAGTTTTAAAGTACATACACAATGGAAGCATTCGATACACTAAAATTAGTCCGTTGATAGAAGAAAAACCTATTGCCTATCCTTCTGTGCCGCCTAGTGGAGAAGATGGAGAGAATTAGTATTCAGTGGCAGTAGGCAGTTACAGTTTTCAGGCTAAGAAATATTTCAAAACGTATCTCAATTTTTTAAACTGACCAGCTATAATTCCTCCCGTCATCGGTCATCCAACAATTTCTTACATTTACGAGTATAAAACCAATTCTTTGTCTCTCTTTAAAAAACTATTTCAACAAACCTTTATTTATGGCTTAGCAACCGTTTTACCGCGTGCTTTAGCCATTGTCTTAGTGCCTTTATATACGAGTGTTTTAGATCCGTCTGACTTTGGAATCTATGCAACTCTCATGTCGTATATCATTCTAGGAAATGTCTTGTTGAGTTATGGTATGGAGACTGCTTTTTTTAGATTTATCAATAAAAAGGCAGATCAAAAAAAGACTGTGCAGTCTACGGCTTTGGTGTCTGTAACCCTTTCTTCACTTTCGTTTTTTATCGTGATGTTTCTCTTTCGAGAACAACTTGCTGCGCTCATAGATTTCGACACCCAGTTTGTAACCTATGCCTTACTAATTTTAGTATTGGATGCCTTGGTCATTATTCCATTTGTGTGGTTTAGGGCCAATGAAAAGCCCATGAAGTATGCCGTTATAAAAATTGCAAACGTATGCATCAATCTTGGTTGTAATTTGTTTTTCTTTTTGGTGCTGCCAAGGTTGGTTGCAGGAGATCCAGATTCGATCTTCCAGACAATTTTTATAGAAAAAAATAAGGTATTGTATGTCTTTATCGCAAATGTCATTGCCAGCGGAGTAACCCTGTTGTTGCTTTCTCCGCTGTACTTTAAAATAGGATTTACCTGCAATACCAGTCTCTTAAAACAGATGCTTCGCTATGCGTTTCCAGTACTCATTGCGGGTATTGCTTTTTCTATCAATGAAGCTTTTGATAAAATATTGCTGAAATATTTGTTGCCCCAAGATATTGCCGAATCCGAAGTAGGCGTCTACGCAGCCTGCTATAAATTGGGCGTGTTTATGACCTTATTCGCTACCGCCTTTAGGTTAGGGATAGAGCCTTTTTTCTTTAACCACGCCAAAGAAGAAAATGCCAAAACCACCTATGCTACCATCACCAAATACTTCGCCATTTTTGGGAGTACCATTCTCTTATTTGTTATTGTGTATGTCGACTTTTTTAAGGAATTACTCATAAAAAATGAAGCCTATTGGGTTGCCCTTTCTATTGTTCCTATTATTTTGTTAGCCAACCTTTGTTTGGGGATTTATCACAACCTATCTGTATGGTATAAAGTAACAGATCGAACCAAATTTGGCGCCTATATCTCAGTCATGGGAGCAGGAATTACCTTGGGGTTAAATTACCTCTTAATTCCTAAAATAAGTTACCTAGGTTCTGCCATAGCAACCCTAGCTGCCTATGGCGCAATGATGACAGTATCGTATGTGTTAGGGCGGAAATATTACAGGGTACCCTACGATGTCCTGCGCATTGGAAGTTACTTAGGAATTGCAATACTCTTTGCAAGCCTCTCCTTCTATGTATTTGACAGAAATCTATGGATTGGAACTGCATTATTATTGGTATTTTTGCTAGGAGTGTTCTTTTTTGAGCGCAATGACCTAAAAAAAATCATCAAAAAATAATCATGTTGTCTGGTTGAGCGCAGTCGAAACCTATTTTCTACTGTAGCATCGTGACAAACATTTAACAAAGATAATTTTGATCGTAAAAATCATAAACAAATCAAGCCACCCACTACCAAGCTACGAAACCATAGCTAGTGCAGGGATGGATATAAGAGCCTTTATTCCTGAAGCGATAGTATTACAACCCATGGAGCGTGCTATAGTCAAGACAGGCCTGTTTCTAGAATTGCCTATCGGTACAGAAGCACAAGTACGTCCTAGAAGTGGTTTGGCAGCAAAGAAAGGAATTACGGTTCTTAATAGTCCAGGAACAGTAGATGCAGATTATCGTGGAGAAGTAGGGGTTATTTTAGTCAACCTAAGTCAAGAAGCATTCACGGTAGAAAATGGTGAGCGTATTGCGCAATTAGTCATTGCAAAGCACGAGCGTGTGGTGTTTGAGGAAGTGGATGTGCTATCTGATACTTCCAGAGGTGAAGGTGGGTTTGGTTCGACTGGGGTTAAATAAATTCCTGCGAAGGCAGGAATCTCACATAGATATGCCGCAAAGAGAAGAGAAAAGAGTCCATTAAAATAGCCTATTTTATGAAGAGTATTTAAAGTTAACGTTTGAATATTAATTTTACAAAGTATGGCTGATCAATGGTATGTATATATTATGACAAACAGACCAAAAGGGGTTATTTATATTGGTGTAACAGATAATTTAGACGAACGAGTAAAAGAACATAAGTTAAAAGTGTACCCAAATTCTTTTACTGCCAAGTATTGTTGTGATAAAATTGTATATTTTGAAATTATAGAAGATGGCGCTAAAGCTGTTTTAAGAGAAAAGCAGTTTAAGAAATGGAAAAGAGAATGGAAAGTAAAGTTAATTGAAGAAATGAATCCAACATGGTCAGATTTGAGTATGAACTGGAATTTAAATCTCAATAGTATAAGATAAATAATAACCATTAAATGAGACACCCGCCTACGCGGGTGATGCATATGAAAATAATCGTCCCAATGGCAGGCCGCGGAAGCCGCCTTCGCCCACATAGTTTAACTGTACCAAAACCATTAATTCCTGTAGCTGGAAAGCCTATTGTGCACCGTTTGGTGGCAGATATTGCCGGTGTTTTAAATACAGAAATAGAAGAAATTGCTTTTATTCTAGGAGACCCTGCTTGGTTTGGAGATGATGTGGTAGAAAGTCTGAAAGACCTAGCCAAAGAACTTGGAGCAAAGCCTAGTATTTACAGACAACTAGACCCTAAAGGTACCGGACACGCTATCATGTGTGCAGAGCCTTCGTTAAGTGGCCCTGCTGTGATTGCTTATGCTGATACTTTGATTCGCGCCGATTTCGATTTAGATAAAGATGCAGACGCTGTAATTTGGACCAAAAGAGTCGACAACCCAGAAGCCTATGGGGTTGTGAACCTAAACGACCAACAAGAAATTGTAGAGCTGGTAGAAAAACCAGAAACCTTTGTGAGTGATCAAGCTGTGATTGGCATCTACTATTTTAAAGATGTAGCGGTCCTTAAAAACGAACTGCAATACGTACTTGATAACAATATCATCAATGGTGGCGAATACCAAATTAACGATGGTATCAAACGCATGATGGCAGACAACAAAATTTTTAAAACCGGTACCGTAAGCGAGTGGATGGATTGCGGAAATAAAGAAATTGCCGTAGAGACCAATCGTCGTATGCTAGGCTTTTTACACAACGATCAAGAAGCCCTTGTTTCAAAAAGTGCCAAGCTTGAAAACGCAACCATTATAGAACCTTGCTTTATTGGAGATGATGTGGTAATAAAAAATAGTACAGTGGGACCGCATGCTTCTATCGGGAAAGGCACAGTAATTGATGATAGTACCGTAAAAAACAGCATTATTCAAACGCATACTGTGATAAAAAATGCTACTTTAGACAACGCAATGATTGGAAACCACGCGCATTTCGATGGCAAGTTTACCAACATAAGCATTGGCGATTACTCTCAGTTAAAGTAAGCGAGTATGTAAATGTCCCCTCGAGCGCAGTCGAGAGGTTTCTGTATCATAGAGAATCTTTAAATAGGTCTCGTCCCGAGGATATCGGGGGCGCAAAAAAATAGTTTATGTTGCATTTAAAACACATCCTTACATTTCTTTTTCTCTTCGGAAATATCCTATCTCCAATGGCATTAGTGGCCCAAGAAGATGGTGATGAACCCACAGATGATCTAGGAAATGTAACCGATGCCTTTCAAGAAAACTTTTACGAAGCACTGAAACAAAAGTCTATCGAGAACTACGAGCTTGCAATTTCAGCATTAGAAAAAGCCCAAAAAGCAAGTAAAGGAAATCCAGAAGCAGATGCCATTGTGTTTTACGAGTTTGCCAAAAACCAAATAAAGCTCAAACAATACGATCAAGCAGAAATCAATCTAGATCGTGTGCTGAGGCAATACCCAGAGAAATTAGATGTACTCGAGGCCAAATACGATTTGTACTATCTAAAAAGAGATTACGAGAAAGCCATTCCTTTGGTTGAAAAATTAGTGAGTATAGATGAAGATTACAAAGAAGATCTCGCCAATTTATACCACCGTACCAAACAATACGACAAAGCTTTAACGCTGCTAGACGAGCTTGACGAATCTTGGGGAGAAAGTAGCTATCGCAACGCCTTGAGAAAGCAAATCTATCGTGTAACAGGAAATAACTCGGGAGCCATAAGCAATGCAGAAAAAAAACTAGACAAGAACCCTGCAAATGAAAGAGAGTACTTAAATCTCATCTACTTATACAGCGAAGAAGGGAACACCAAAAAAGCGTTTGAAACAGCAAAAGAGCTACTTAAAAACAATCCTAAGAGTGAGGTTGTACATTTGGCTTTATATAAGTTTTATCTAGACGAAGGAAATACAAAGGAAGCACTTAACTCCATGGAAAAGGTGTTTACCTCAAGTACCATAGAGAAAGAGAGTCAGTACAAAGTGTTGGGCGACTTTCTTCAATTTGTGGACACTAATCCTCAATATGAAGCAGAACTAAACAAAATGGTCACTGTGTTTTCAGAAGAAAATAACGGACAGGTTTTTCAAAAACTTGGCGATTACTATGTGTCTAAGAACAATAAAGAAACCGCTCTTAAGTTTTATGAAAAAGGAATTGCTGGCGATGCAGATAATTTCAGCTTGCTAAAAAACACCATTTTATTGCAGTTAGATTTTAATAAAAACGAGGAAGCTAAAACCTTGAGCGAGGATTCATTAGAAATTTTTCCTGCACAACCCTTGTTGTATTTGCTCAACGGAATTGCCAATAACAACCTGCAAGATTTTAAAACAGCGACAGAAATTTTAGAAGCTGGCGTAGATTATTTGATAGACGACACCCAAATGGAAAAAGATTTTTACGAGCAATTAAGCACGGGATATGCTGGACAAGGAAATGCTAAAAAAGCAGCAAATTACGCTAAAAAAGCGGCGGCGATTCAAATTTCAAATTAGGTTTATGAAAATACAACATCTTGTAAGTATTGCTTTTCTTTTTATCTTCCTAGGCTGCGGCGCTACCAAAGTTATTGAGGGTTCTGCTACAGCAGATGCATCATTAAGCACCAAAGCAATTATAAAGGCACATACCGCAGCAACACAAGATTTCAACACCTTGGCTGCCCGTATGCAAGTAAAATATGAGTCGCCAGACCAGTCGCAAAGTATCACCACCAGTGTACGAATGGAAAAAGACAAAACCATTTGGATTAAGGCTTCTATCTTAGGAATTACATTAGCTAAGGTGCTCATTACCCCAGACCAAGTGCAGTTTTATGAGTCCATAGACCGCAGCTATTTTGTTGGCGACTTTCGGTTGATAAGCGACCTATTAGGTACCCAAATTAATTTTGACCAAGCCCAAGCCTTATTATTAGGAAATACTATGTTAGATTTAAATCCTTCCAACATGCGTACTGCTGTTCAAAATAATAAATACCTTGTAGCACCTGCCGCTCAAGATGCAAATTATCTAGTGTCTATGCTGTTAAATCCAGATAATTTCATGGTGCATCAAGCTCAAATATCTCAGCCCCAAGAGCAAAGAAATTTAGAAGTACAATATGGACCCTACCAGAAATTAGAAGGAGATTTTTACCCAACTCAAATTGCTATTGAGGCTCTTGATGTTGCAGATAAAACAAGCATTGGTATAAAATATAAAAAGATCGACCTCAATGTTTCTGTAAGTTTTCCGTTTACGATACCAGACGGCTATACCCCGCGAACTTTTAATTAGATGAAGAATTATTTTTACATCCTCCTTTTTGCTTTTTTGTGCTTCGGAAATATGAGTGCCATTGCACAATCTAAGAAGCAACAACAACTGGAAGCCCAACGCCAGGATCTTATCAAGGAGATTAAAAAAATTAATACCCTTTTGTTTAAAACAAGAGGCGAAAAGAAAACAGTACTTTCTGAAGTAGAAGACCTCAACCAACGCATCAAAGCTCAGGAAAACTTAATTCGCGTTACCAATCAGCAAGCCAATTTACTCACGCGTGAAATCAATGAAAATCTCAACCAAATTTCATTGTTGCGAGACGAGCTTAAAAAATTAAAAGAAGACTATGCGGCTATGGTTCGAAAGTCGTACAAAAGCAAATCTCAGCAAAGTAGAGTGTTGTTTCTCCTATCTTCTAGAAATTTTTTACAGGCCTATAAGCGGGTACAGTATATGAAACAATATGCAAACCATCGCAAAAAGCAAGGGGAAAGCATCAAAACGAAAACAGAAGCATTACAAGAATTAAACAACAGTTTGATTGCCCAGCGCAAGCAAAAAGATGTGCTTATCGCCGACAATAAAAAAGCAAAGGCAAAACTCAAAAAGGAAAAGCAACAACAAGAAGGGCTTATTGCTTCCTTAAAGAAGGAAGAAAGCACCTTCTCCAAACAAATAAGAGCCAAGCAACGCGAGTCGGATAGAATTAACAAGCAAATCAAAAAACTCATTCGAGATGCCATAGCAGCGGCCAATAAAAAAGCTGGAACAAAGGTCACCAAAGAAGCATCGATGTCTAATTCTAAATTAGCATTAACTCCAGAAGCAGCGGCTTTAGCAAAAGATTTTAAAAGCAATAAAGGAAAATTAATTTGGCCTGTGAAAGAAGGCGTGGTTATCAATAAGTATGGGACCAGACAACACCCTCAATTTCCAAACGTTACTCAAACCTTTCATGGAGTAGAAATTGCCACAGGAAAAGACGCCAATGCCAGAGCTGTTTTTAATGGAGAAGTATTACAAGTACAGCAAGTTAAAAATGCCAACAAAGCCGTCATGATTCGTCATGGAGATTATATTACGATCTATAACAACTTGGCAACCGTACGTGTTAAAAAAGGAGATAAAGTGTCTACAAAAGATTCCATCGGAACCGTCTTCACACATCCTGTTACTGGAAAAACGGTCATGAAATTCTTGGTCTATAAAAACGACACAGAAATGAATCCAGCAGATTGGATTTATAAGATGTAGTCGAATGAAATCTATCCCGAAAGCTTTCGAGACGAAACTGAAATTTTGTTTATTTTATGAACCATGAACCATGAACCAAGACAGATAGCATTACATCTTGTTTTGTGTTCCCTGTAGCGAAGTATTACAATGAAATTTGAACAAACGATATATAACTTCTATCAGTAAGCGAAGCGAACGGTCTAACCTCTAACAGCGACCTTGTGCGCCATAGCTTTGCGAAGGTGTAAGCGGTCTAAATTTACTCAAACAAAGCCTTTAACTCAGTAGCATCCTCCGGCTTTATTTTTCTAGCCAATAACAAACTCAATTGCTTTCTACGCAAGGCAGCATCAAAACGTTGTTTTTCAAGATCTGTTTCTGGAGTGATAGGAGGCACTGGCATTGGGTTTCCAGTTTCATCTACTGCTACAAAAGTATATATACCTTCATTTGCTTTGCTACGGATCCCGCTTTCACGGTCTTCAATCCATACATCCATAAAGACTTCCATAGACGTTTTAAAAGCTCTAGAGACCTTTGCTTCGATGGTGACCACACTTCCTAGCGGAATCATTTTTGTGAAGGCTACGTGGTTTACAGAAGCTGTAACAACTACTCTACGACTATGTCTTCTTGCGGCAATACCTGCAGCACGATCCATACGTGCTAAAAGCTCTCCTCCAAACATATTCCCAATAGGATTGGTTTCGCTAGGGAGTACTAAGTCGGTTAAAATTGAACACGATGCCGAAGGGGTCTTTGCTTCCATGAATTTTTATTTTGGGCAAAGATAGAGCGAAATGACGAATTCAGAATATAGAATTCGTAATTATAAAAAGTTTAAGAGGCTTTAGTCAACTTTTTTCACCAACAACCAAGCGTCTTTGTTCTCGGTACGCTTTATGGTGCGAAGGTTTTGTAGTGCTTCTAGTCTGTTTTCGAAACTAGCATACACTACTTGGTGTAATCCATATTTGTTAGCGCCAAGGAGGGTTGCTGTAAATCCTTTTTCGTGCAGTTGCGCTACTTTTTTGTGTGCATTTTCTTCTACTCTAAAGGCTCCTGCAACAATGTGGTATTTCCCAGTTTGTTTGGTTACTGAAACATTAAGGGCTGGCAACGGTGCTATGCTAAACGTAGCTTGTTGAATTTGCTTTTCTAGCCTGTCGTTGGCTTCTTGCTTTTGAACAAAATTGTGTTCTTGTACAGATCCTTCGTACAATTTCATACCTGCTAATCCTGAAAAAGCCACAGCAATCAATCCAATAGCGGCATATTTAAGATAGGGTGCGGTACGTCTTCTAGGGGTAAATAGCAAAGGTGTTTCTTCTTCACTAGCAAGTGTCTCCTTTTGTTGGATGTCCCTTAAAATTTCCGAAGAAATAAAGGTAGTCAACCCAAAAGAGGCCGTGTTAAAATTCTCAGTGCCAGAAGGCACAAACTGAACCCTGTTTTCTGTATTCAAATAAAAATCTCCAATACTATCTAAGGTAATGGTTTTTCCTTCAGATAATTGAAGTGATACCCTTCCTGTAAAGTTTCTAATTTTTTGCAATGCCAATTCATACGATGTTCCTTCTACAGAAGCAACATAGTTTGCTAACAAGCCATCGTTGGTTTGCAGCTGTCTGTTAAATGAAATGGTTTTTCCCGGCGGATAAAAAGTGTGTGAAGCTGCATCGATGCTCGCTGAGGTGTAATTTGCCAAAAAGGCACCAAAGCCAGGAATGATAACACATTCGTAACGATACAGTAGGTCTTTTATGTATGGGGCTAATTGCATAAAACAAATATAGTTTTTTTTGGTTTTCATTTTTAAATGAAAAGAGCAACTTATTAACAACCTAAAAAATGTGTATCTTAGTGCTTCTCCCTAGTGCTAGCATTTATCTAGAAACCAGTTTTCTACCCTAAAAAAATGCTCTCTAAAACCGAATTATTATATACCCTAGCGCTTCAAAGAACACCAAATTTAGGTGATGCTTCTGCCAAAAAACTACTGAGACAGGTAGGTTCTGCCGAAGGAATCTTCAAAGAAAAGCCCGCAAATCTTTTAAAAATTGATGGGATTGGTAGCTTTAAATTAAAAGCCTTACAAGCCCCGATATTGTTGGATCAAGCGGAAGAGGAGTTGGATTATATTGAAACCAACAACATTGCGTATCGCTATTTTAAAGACGCGAATTATCCAGAACGCTTAAAGCATTGTTTGGATGGCCCTATCTTGTTTTTTCAAGAAGGCAATATCGATCTGGTCAATAAAAAAATAATAAGCATTGTAGGCACTAGAAAAATCACCACCTATGGTACTGCCTTTTGTGAACAATTAATCGCCGCATTAGCACCCATGAATCCAGTTATTGTATCTGGATTTGCTTATGGTGTTGATATTTGTGCTCACAAAGCAGCACTGGCTAACGGATTGCAAAACGTTGCTTGCCTCGCTCATGGTTTTACAGAAGTATATCCAAAAACACACAAAAAGTATATGGCACCCATTCTTGAAAATGGAGGGTTCATTACTGAGTTTTGGAGCACAGATCGCTTTGATCGTACCAACTTTTTAAAACGCAATCGTATTATCGCCGGCATGAGCGAGGCTACCATAGTGATTGAGTCTGCCGAAAAAGGAGGTAGTCTGGTTACGGCAGATATTGCTAATAGTTATAATCGAGATGTCTTTGCGGTACCTGGCAGAGCAACAGATAGTCAAAGTTCTGGCTGTAATATGCTGCTTAAAACACACCAAGCTATCATGCTCACTAGTGCTGCCGATATTTTATTTCACCTAGGCTGGGAACCAAGCACAGCTCAAAAACCAGTAAAACAAACACAGTTGTTTGTGGAGTTAAACCCAGAAGAACAGCAACTGTATGAGTTTCTAAAAGACAAGGGAAAAGTATTGCTAGATGCCATAGCAATTGGTTGTGCGCTTCCCACTTATAAAGTAGCACAGTTGTTATTGCAACTCGAAATGAAAGGCTTGGTAAGGCCTTTGCCAGGGAAGTTGTTTGAGGGATTGTAATAGGTTTTGTAAAACAAATTATAGTAGCTTTGTTAGAAAGAAGAACAACATGATTATTGAAATTTGTGCCAATTCATTTGCTTCTGCGAAAGCTGCTCAAGATGCGGGCGCGCATAGAATTGAATTGTGTACACAATTAAGTGTGGGCGGTCTCACACCGTCACAAGGTCTTATAGAGAAGGTAATTCAAGAACTAGACATAGAAGTACATGTGCTTATTCGCCCAAGAGCTGGAGATTTTGCATATAGTGCAGCCGAATTAGACATCATGAAAAGAGATATTACGATGTGCAAAAACCTTGGATGTGCTGGCGTGGTAAGTGGTGTGTTGACAGCTCAAAACACCCTAGATCTTGAAGCAATAAAGGCACTCATCGCCGTTGCAGGACCTATGGCATTCACGTTTCACAGAGCTTTTGATGTGGTAACCAATGTTTCGGAAACGTTAGTACAATTAGAAGGCTTAGGTGTAACTAGAATCTTATCTTCTGGGCAACAGTCAAAGGCAATAGATGGAATACAGCTATTACAAGAGATGCAGGATATTTCAGAACATATTCAAATCATGCCAGGCAGTGGCATCAACCTAGACAATATCATTGCTTTTAAAAACGCAGGTTTTAAGATGGTTCATTTTTCGGCCATTTCAAAACCTGAAATTCAAGAAAATACCAGTCCCGTTTCTTTTCAAGAAGGTATCGAAGGAACGAGTGATGTGGAAGTCATTAAGAAAATGATTTCCAAAATATCTTAATAAAAATTAACGCAAAGGATATCCTTTTCCTGCCCACCAAGGTTTTATTTCTACATTTAATCTTCCCGCACGAACCATCGGGTCTAAGTTGGCTAAACTATCAGCCATTTTTAAGGTAGGAACATTATACACAGTTATCCCTCGTAGTTCATCGTCGTCACCAAAAGGCCCAGAAATATCTGCAAAACCTTCTTCATACATACGTGATAGATGTGCCATATGCGCCTCTTGTAGCTTGGCTAACGCCTCTTTGTCTTGATCCTGACTTTCACCTCGAGTTAGAAATGCCATGTAGTATTGCTGCATAATAATGGTGTCACCTGTTTCTTCATCTACATAGTCGAAAATTTCATACCCATCAGCTTTTAATTGGGCTATTTTTTCGGCTGCTGAAATGTTAGTAGTCGGTACTGCTTTCTTTGTTGCATCTTTACAAGCAATGAAGCAAATAGAAAATACGAGTAGTGAAAGTGTTGTTTTCATAAGAAGGATGTTTTGGTTACCAATGTGTATAGGGATGGTTGCTTAATTGCGAATTATAATATTTTGTTTGTCCAGTGACCTCTGTGCCCAACCATGAAGGACGTTCAAACGCTTCTTCTTCACTGCTTAGTTCTACTTCGGCAACGGTGAGTCCGATATTGTCTCCTGCAAAGGCGTCTACCTCAAAAATATGGGTTCCTAAGGGAATTTCATATCTAATTTTATCAATAATCTTTGCTTCGCACAATGCAAGTAATGCTTCGGCCTCAGATACTGGAATTTCTTTTTCCCATTCAAAGCGAGTCGTTCCAGAGGCATTCGACTTTCCTTTGATAGTTAAAAAGCCTTGTTCCCCTTTTATTCTAACACGCACGGTTCTCTCGGGATCGGTATTTAAAAATCCTTGCACAATGCGTTTCTGACCGCTCGCTTGAGCGATGTATTCATTATTTTTAACTAAAAATTTGCGTTCTATTTCTTGCATGTTTATGACTGTACTATTTCTGAAATATGATGTGATGCTATAATAGGTTTTGTATACCCGCTTGCGGCTATATTTTGCATAGCGCGTGCTATTGTTTCTGGCGCAATCATTTTATAAGGCTTTGGTATTAAAAAATCAAAAGCCTTCATGATATGTTGCGCGATGCGTTCTCCCATTCGTTTTTCATCTCTTTTTCCACCAATTAATGAGGGTCTTAATATATAGGTGTTAGGAACACCAACTGTCAATACATCATGTTCCATTTCACCTTTTAGTTTGTTATAAAAGGTACTGCTTTTTGGGTCTGCTCCCATGGCAGAGACTACCACATAAGTAGGGATTTGATTTTGTTTGGCAAGAGTGGCTGCTGCCACTGGAATGCCATAATCGATATTTTTATAGGTTTCTTTATTGGGTGTTTTTGCTTTGGTGGTACCAATGCAACAAAAAACGACATCACCTTTAAAACTTTCTGAAAAGGTATTTAAATGGAATAAGTCCCCGAGATATTCCTCTAGTTTTGGATGGGAAATGCCACAGGTATTTCTTCCAAAAACTTTTACCAAACTATACTGTGTATCTTCCAAAAGATAGTGAAGTAATAGATTTCCTGTGAGCCCTGTGGCTCCTAATATGATAGCAGTTTTATTCATTTGAAGTATATCTCCAAGGTGGGTTTTTTCGGTTTTCTCCTGCGGTATAGATTATTAGTGTATTGCCATCAGGGTCTTTAAGTTTGGCTTCGGTCCAAAGCCAGGATTGTGCAGTAGCTTGAGTTTCAAAGACAATGCCTTTGGCCTCTAATTCAAGCACTTTTTTGGCTACATCGGGGACTTCAAAATACAGCGAAGTGCCTGCACCCGGGAGTATTTCAGAATAATGAATACTAAATGTAGCATCCCCTACTGGAGCTTCAAAACGGGCATAGTGATCGTGGGTATGCACAATGAGTATGGCGCCTAACTTTTGATAAAAAGCAATGGCGCGTGGCACATCTTGAGAGGGTATGGTAATTTGGTTGAGGTTCATGATAATTATGTTTAAAGATAGTAACTTTACGGGATGGATCCATCAATTCCTATTAGAAAGATTATTCATGTAGACATGGACGCTTTTTACGCTAGTGTAGCGCAATTAGACGATCCGTCTTTGGTGGGTAAAGCGATTGCTGTGGGTGGTGCCGGGAGACGCGGAGTGATAAGTGCTGCCAGTTATGAAGCGAGAAAATTTGGGGTACGTTCTGCCATGGCAGGGGCTTTGGCAGTGAAGTTATGTCCGCATCTTATTTTTGTAAAATCTGATTTTGAACGGTATCGGGAAATTTCAGATAAAGTACGCAAGGTTTTTTTTGAATACACAGACTTGGTGGAACCTTTATCATTGGATGAAGCCTACCTAGATGTGACCGAAAACAAAAAAGGGAATCCGAGTGCGACGCTAATAGCCCAAGAAATACGTGCCAAAATAAAAGAGCGAACAGGATTAAATGCAAGTGCTGGTATTTCCATTAATAAGTTTGTGGCCAAAGTGGCGAGCGATTACAACAAACCCAACGGACAAAAAACAGTCCCGCCAGAAGAAGTACTTGATTTTGTGGAAGCATTAGACATTAAAAAGTTTTATGGGGTTGGAAAGGTGATGAAAGAAAAAATGTATCGCGTTGGGATTTATACCGGGAAAGATTTAAAAACGAAATCGCTTGAATTTTTAGAGGAGCATTTTGGTAAAAGCGGTCCTTATTATTACAACATAGTACGCGGGATACACCATAGCAAAGTAAAACCAGAACGCACCAGAAAGTCTTTGGCCGCTGAGCGAACCTTTAGTGAAAACATCTCCAGCGAGTTGTATATGCTAGAGCGCCTAGAAAACATTGCTTCTGAGGTAGAACGGCGTCTTAAGAAAAGTAAAGTCGCAGGAAAGACCATTACCTTAAAAATTAAATACAGCGATTTTACCCTGCAAACCAGAAGTAAAACTTTGCCCTTGTATATAGCCTCCAAAGAGTTATTGATGGAACATGTTACCGAATTACTGTACCAAGAGAAGATGAAAAACTCGGTACGTTTATTAGGCATTTCTATGTCGAATTTAAATAACGAAAAGAAGGAGAAGGTGAAAGTTTCTGAAGAGAAAAAATACGATGTACAAATGAAGTTTGAGTTCTAAAAATCGAGCGATTTACGAATTCTCGCACAACAAGTACGCATACTAAATAGTTCTATACACATAAAAGAAGCACCTAAATAAAAGAGTAGTGTGTCAATATCTTTGACTTGAACTTAAAATCTATTCGTATGAAAAACACAGCATTCAACATCGCGGCACTTGCCATTATGACCTTTTTAACTTCTTGTGAAGACAACACAACAACACCAGTCTCTAAAGACTTAGCGGTTGCAGAAATTGTAGCAGAAGCAGTAGCAACAGTCCCAGAAAAAACTACACAATATCTATATGTTACCGCCCCAAGTGGCTTGTCATTGAGAGCGCATAACAATTTAAACAGTGATAAATTGGCTGTGATGCCTTATGGAACCAAAGTAGAAATCGTTACTGCAGAAACAAACAACACCATGAAAGTACAAGGAGTTGCTGGCGGTATGCACGAAGTGAACTACAACAACAAAAAAGGATATGCCTTTAATGGATACTTGTCAGAATTGTTTCCGCCAGAACGAGGTGCCAATGCAAAAATGTATATTGAAGACCTTCAAAACACCCATCCAACGGCTACTATTACTGAAGTAACAGGTGGTACAGCAAGCAATCCAACAAATTCGCAAACGCTACTATTACCTACTTCAAAATGGCACGAGGCCTTTTTAATTGCACAAAAGCTATATGAAATTCCAAGATCGTTTGCGGTGCCATCACCAAAGGGGAAAGACAAGGTGGTGCAAAAAAACCCTAAGCAAGTATCTAAAACTTGGATTAGTGAATTACATGTAGAACGCAAAGAAAACATGCTTCAAAAAATAGTTTATGTAAATGCTTCTGAAGGGTATGGGCGTACCGTTACGCTTACCAAAGTTGGAGACATGATTCAGGTTGAAGAAGTGAGTGAGGTGAAGTAAATAAAATGTCATTTGTATGTCTGGTTGAGTGCTCCCGAGTTTTAGGGGACATTCAACCAGATTTTTTTTGCTATTTTCTTATTCAATAGACAGCAAAAAGAAATTGTTAAACTCTTTTTTCCATTTCTTTTTATCGGCTTCACTGAGTAGGTTGTTATCTAGTAAAAGCCCTTTCAAACTGTGGTTTTGTGTTGCAAAAACTTCCGGAATATGCGCTATTTTACAATTGTTTAAGTGTACAGAAACCAGGCTAGGGATGGCTATAAATTGTTCTGGAAGACTAGTAAATGCATTATGATCTGCTTGAATTACTCTAAGGTCTTTCATAGTTGACATTTCTTGCGGTACTGTCTTTAAATGGTTGTTTCCTATATATAGGCGGTTTATTTCAACCAACTGTCCAATTTCTGGTGCTAGTTCATAAAGCGTATTATGTGATAACCACAAAGAGTACAAGTTAGGAAGTTTTGAAAGGTGAGAAAAGGTAGCACCTTCTGTAATGTTGTTGTAACTTAGATTGAGGTCTTTAAGTGTTTTTATTTCTGAAATTTCCTGGGGTAGCCCCATTAGTTTGTTGTGCTGAAGGTTTAGAAATGTAATGGGGAGTGATTTTATTTTCTGAAATGTTTTGCTCCAATTTAATTCTGGATTAGCATGTAACGAAAGTTGTTTGAGGTTTGTAAATCGGGTAATGTTTTCTGGAAGTTTTTGCAGTTTTAGTTTGTTTAACAACAAAACCTCAACACCTTCTGGATTTGGAATGGTTGCTAAAAATGCTGTGATGTCTAGTGCTGTATTGTTGCTTAGATCTAGCATTTTAATTTGGGTAAGGGATTCTATTTCATCAGGAATTTCTGTTAGATTTTGATTGCTTAGATCTAAGCGAAGTATTTTTTCTGGGCTTATGTTTTGAGTAGTGGTATAGGTTTCAGTATAAAACGTTTTATAGGTGTTACAACTTTGTAAAAGTGTAAGAAATACAATAGCTACTATGTAAGGTATCTTATTCAACATCTCCCAAATTTTGAATGGCACTTCCAGAAACTTCTACAAATATTTCGTCTTTTGCTCTTACATTCCATGGAAAACGAGGATTAAGACCAGGACCGTCATGCAATGTGTTTTGGATATAGGCTCCCAATCGCTGACTATTATAGCCTAGTTGTAAAGTGCCGCTAAAATGGTTGTTTTGAAGGGTTCCAAAAACATAAGCGTTGGCATAAAATAGATCTCTATAAGGAGCTACGGTATGCCACACATTTTTTCTACCATCATCAGAATTTATAGGGTTGTCTGGTGATTTTGAGAAATCTGCTTTTGGGGTAAATAATTCGATGCCAATTCCTGCTTGATAGGCAAGTCTGTTTTCGCCAATAGCTGAATAACTCATTTTTAAAGTTCCAGTAGCTGCATAATCTGTTCCTTCTCCTCGTACTAATTTCCCAATTCGGAAATCATTAACAAAAGCAATATTGATACTGTGATTTGCATTACTAAACCTAGTTAAGAGTGCTCCTCTTCTTGGACTAAACTCTTTTAAGTTACCCGGGAGGTATTCTTTTTCGAACCCAAACCCAAACCCGTTAAATCCTCCTTTCCCAGATGGATTTACTAACAAAGAGTTATTGATATTTGAAATTGAAGACCCTAGTAAGTTACTGTTTTGTCCAATACCTACTAGTGAAAACAAATCATATCCATAGCCTAATCCGTAATTTTGGACAGTGTGTCTTTTAAAAAGTTGGTGCAAAAAAATAGTAGCCCCTGCCTCTAGAGCAATATCATTGTAATTGACAGTTCCAAAGCCAAAAAGGGCCAGCTTAACATTTTGATTTTGGTTTCCTAAAACAACAGTTGCCTTGAGTTGTAGTCCACCATGAAATTCAAGATCTTGCGCTTTGGCGTTAAAACAAACAAATAGTAAGCCCATGCATAGGCAAAGACGTTTTACAGCATTGTTTGTATCTAACACGTGGGTATTGTTTTAATATTTCCGAAGCACAACTACTTTATTTGAGACACACGCAATGTGTTTACCATTCCTTTGTCTACAATAGGCATAGCGGCAAGGTTAATGAGGTAGTCGCCTTTTTTGACGAAACCTCTCTCATGAGCAATTTTATTTACGTCTTCTACAGTTTCATCTGTACTTACAAATTTATCATAGTAAAAAGCTTTTACGCCCCATAATAAATTTAGTCTTGAGAGGATTCTGTAATTGCTTGTATAGACTAAAATATGTGCATCGGGTCTCCAGGCAGAAATTTGAAAAGCGGTATAGCCACTATTGGTTAAAGTACAAATGGCGGTTGCTTCAATTTCATTTGCCATATTAGCTGCGTGGTAACAAATAGATTTGGTGATGTAGCGATTTGTGCGTACATGAGGCGGCTCATGAGGAACTGTAATGAGTTCACTGTTTTCTACTTGTTTGCAAATATTGGCCATTTTTTTAATGACCTCGACAGGATATTTACCAACGCTAGTTTCTCCACTTAGCATCACCGCATCTGCTCCATCCATCACAGAGTTGGCAACATCGTTTACCTCTGCACGAGTGGGTGTCATGGAGGTAATCATGGTTTCCATCATTTGAGTGGCAATAATTACGGGAATTCTTGCGCGTTTTGCTGTTAACACCAATTCTTTTTGAATCAAGGGTACTTCTTCTGCAGGAACTTCTACACCCAAATCTCCTCTGGCTACCATGAGTCCGTCACAATAGGCAACAATTTTATCGATATTGGCCACTGCTTCAGGTTTTTCAATTTTGGCAATGATAGGAATTTTGTATTCGCTATTTGCTTCGATAAGCGCTTGTAATTCTTTTAAATCTTCGGCATGGCGTACAAAAGACAGGGCGATCCAATCTACCTCTTGCGAGATGGCAAAAATGGCATCTTTTTTATCCTTATCGGTAAGTGCGGGTAATGAAATGTTTGTGTTTGGGAGGTTCACTCCTTTTCTAGATCGTAATGGACCTCCTTGAATTACTTTAGAAACCACTTCTTTTTTTCCATCGGTGCTTACTACTTCAAACATAAGTTTTCCATCATCTAAAAGAATACGTTCGCCAGGATTTACATCTTTAGGAAAGTTGTCGTAGTTCATGTACACTTTCTTGGCAGTACCTTCAAACTCTTTACCAGTGCAAAAAGAGATGGTATCTCCAGGATGCACTACTACTTCTTCTTTCATCATTCCCACACGTAGCTTAGGGCCTTGTAAATCGGCCAATACTGCAGTGCTTGTTTTTAGTTCATCTCCAAGGCTTTTAATAGTAGCAATGGTTTCTTTTACGTTGTCGTATTGCGCGTGAGAGAAATTCACACGAAATACATTTACCCCCGCAAGAATCATTTCTTTGAGTACTTTTTTCTTTGCGGTAGCAGGTCCTAATGTAGCTACAATTTTAGTCTTTTTTTGATTTGGCATTTAGTCAAATATTAAGTTATGCTTCGATTTAAGTTTTGTTGTGTCCACTTCGTAAGCGGAAATAATTTGTTTTATATCATTAATTGCTATGAGTAAAATTTTGGTCCCAACGGCATCAAAATCACTTTGAATTTTTAAAAAGTAGTCTACTTTTTTGAATTCAGGGATTAAATACGTGGTCACTGTTTCTTCGCCACTCATATTTCCGAAGAGCCCTTCATTACTTGCATCTTTTTTACTCGCAGATTTACATTTGTTAGCTACCAAACTATAGTCGGTATATTTAGCTTGATCTTCAAAATCGAAGAGCGGAAACGTAATGTCTAGACCATTGTTTGCATATTCTAAATCTTCAGGTCGACGGTGTAATTTTAATCCAGCAAATTGATTGAGAAGATAGGCCACTTTGTAGGCTTCTTCACTACAATGAATGGCGATGAGCGAGAAATCTTCTGCAAAATCATCATCTAGTATTAATTTGTGAGTCCCCATAGCGATACTTCTAACCTATAAAAATAAGGATACTTTTAATAGAAATGTGTAAAGAAACTGTGAATTCTACACCAAACAACAATATGTTGTAGTTATGTAGGGGTATTTACGTTTAAAGCGAGAAATAGGATTAGCTTTTTTTACTAAAATCGTCGATAGCCGTTTGCAGTTTGTAGTATGCTCTTTTGGCTGCTTGCTCTTCAGCTTTCTTTTTTGATGTAGCACGAGCTTTACCTACAATTTTGCCATCAAGACTAAGCTTTACAGCAAAATGTTTTAAGGTGTCTTTACCCGTATCTTCATAGACGGTAAATTTAAATTGGTGTTTGTGTTTTTGACACCATTCTATAAACAAGCTTTTGTAACTTATAATTTTACCTTCTAATTTTTCTATATCTACATAGGGTTTTATAACGCGTTTATTAATAAACTTTTCACAGTATTTGTAGCCTCTATCTAAAAAAATAGCACCTACTAAGGATTCAAAAACATTGCCGTGAATATTTCCCCCAAACTGGCTTATTGGAATGGTAGTTTTTACATGCTTGATAAGCTCCATGTCACGACCAAGCTCATTTAAATGCTCTCGACTTACTACTTTAGATCTCATTTTTGTTAGGTATCCTTCATTTCCGCCGGGCACTTTTTTATAGAGGTGTGCGGCAATGACAGAACTAAGCATGGCATCTCCAAGAAACTCCATACGCTCGTAGTTTTGAGCGTGTCCTTCTGGGCTTTTCTCGTTTGTTGAGCGGTGGGTAAACGCCTCTTCGTAGATGGTAATGTTTTTAGGGGTAAACCCTAATAATTTTTTAATTGCTAAAAAAAAATCCCCGTCCTTAGGGGCACGGGAATTAAATATGTTTTTAAGAGAAGCCATTTTATTTAGGCGTCTATTTTTCTAAATAAAACACAAGCATTGTGACCTCCAAAACCAAAGGTGTTGCTCATTGCTATGGAAACTTCTCGCTCTTGCGCTTTGTTTAGTGTTAAATTTAATGAAGGGTCTATGTTCTCATCAACGGTAGTGTGGTTAATCGTTGGAGGAACTAAGCTATGCTTCATAGATAGAATGGAAGCAATGGCTTCTACAGCACCAGCAGCACCCAATAAGTGGCCCGTCATGGATTTTGTAGAGTTGATGTTAATATCATTGGCATGCGCACCAAAGACTTTGCTAATTGCTTTTAGCTCGGCAACATCTCCTAAAGGAGTCGAAGTACCATGGGTATTAATAGCATCTACTTCACTAGCATCTATACCAGCGTCATTAAGACAATTTAGCATTACACGTTCTACACCTATTCCTTCAGGATGTGGAGCCGTCATGTGATATGCATCACTAGACATTCCACCACCAATAACTTCGGCGTATATTTTTGCGCCACGTGCTTTGGCGTGTTCGTATTCTTCTAATATCAATGCGCCGGCACCTTCTCCTAGCACAAAACCGTCGCGTGTTGCGTCAAAAGGTCTTGAAGCAGATTCTGGAGCGTCGTTTCTAGTAGAGAGTGCATGCATGGCATTAAAACCACCCATACCTGCTTTGGTTACGGCAGCTTCACTTCCTCCAGTTACAATGATATCACAGGTTCCTAAACGTATGTAGTTAAAGGCATCTATGAGCGCATTTGCAGAAGAAGCGCAAGCAGAGACCGTTGTATAGTTAGGTCCCATAAATCCATGTTTGATAGAGATATTACCAGGAGCAATATCTGCAATCATTTTAGGAATAAAGAAGGGGTTGAAACGTGGTGTTCCATCCCCTTCTGAAAAGTTTATTACTTCATTTTGAAATGTTTCAAGGCCACCAATACCAGCTCCCCAAATAACACCTACACGAAACTTATCTACAGCATCCATATCGATAGCTGCGTCTAGTATCGCTTCGTCACTTGAGACGAGTGCGTATTGAGCAAAGCGGTCTAATTTTCTAGCCTCTTTACGGTCAAAATGTTGTAATGGATCGTAATTTTTAATCTCGCAAGCAAATTTTGTTTTGAACTTTTCGGTATCAAAATAGGTAATAGGGGCACATCCACTTTTCCCATTTTTAAGGGCATCCCAATATTCTTGGATGTTATTTCCAATAGGAGTAAGTGCGCCAAGACCTGTTACTACAACTCGCTTTAATTCCATAGAGAAGTGTTCTTATTTGTTCTCTTCAATATAAGAAACTGCTTGACCTACTGTAGCAATATTTTCAGCTTGATCGTCTGGAATCTGGATATCAAATTCTTTCTCAAATTCCATAATAAGCTCAACCGTATCTAGTGAGTCTGCTCCTAAGTCGTTAGTGAAGCTTGCTTCGTTTACAACTTCGTTCTCGTCTACACCTAATTTATCTACGATGATAGCTTTTACTCTTGATGCAATGTCTGACATAATCTTTGTTTTTAAATTTTAATTAAGTGGCAAAAATAAAATTTTTTAATTTAAAACAGCACTTTAAAAATAAAATGTGATACCAAATTAAACATTTTTGGGCGAAGTGAAACCCTATTGCCTTACTTTTGTTGTTTTTAATAATAATTACTTCTGTAAACACCCAAAGAAACTCTATGAAGAAGCGTATTGTAATTTTTGCTTCGGGTAACGGTACCAATACTCAAAACGTGATAAAATACTTTCAGCATAACAAAGTTGCTGAGGTTGTCTGTGTGCTCTCAAACAAGAAGGATGCCAAAGTCTTAGAACGCGCTAAAGCTCTTAAAATAGAGGGATTGTCGTTTACTAAATCTGAAATGTTAGCACACGATGGAGTGGTTCGTTTGCTTAAAGATCGTGAACCAGACCTCATAGTGCTGGCGGGGTTTTTACTGAAATTTCCTAAAATTATCCTTCAGGAATTTCCTGACAAGGTGATCAATATCCATCCTGCATTGTTGCCAAAATATGGTGGAAAAGGAATGTACGGGCATCATGTTCATGAAGCTGTAGTAGCAAATAAAGAGGCCGAATCAGGAATTACCATACATTATGTTAATGAACAGTACGATGAGGGAGCTTTTATATTTCAGAAGAAAACAAACATTTCAGAAAAAGATAATCCAGAAGATGTTGCAGCGAAAGTACATGCGCTAGAATATGAGTGGTTGCCAAAGATTATAGAGGCACTATTATTGGATGACGGAAGACCGATGACAGATGAAGGGATTAACATAGAATTATAGAAAAGATAAGTAACCCGCCTACATGGGTAGTGAACATGACAAAAAAGAAACAAAAATATTATGTGGTATGGTTTGGAAACCCAACAGGGATCTTCCATAGTTGGAAAGAGTGTCAGGCGGCAATTAAAGGAGTTGCTGGAGCACAATACATGAGTTTTGAGACCTTGCCCGCTGCTAAAATTGCCTACAATAAAAGTTATGCCGATTACAAAGGAAAAGGCGGATCTAAAAAAAAGATACTCACGGCAGCAGAGAAAGCAGCTTATGGTGAACCTAATTTATATTCTATTGCAGTAGATGCTGCCTCTAGTGGAAACCCTGGTATTATGGAATATCGAGGTGTAGACACTCAAACAAAAAAACAGTTATTTCATCAAGGACCTTTTCAGCAAGGTACCAATAATGTGGGGGAGTTTTTAGCGCTAGTGCACGGATTGGCGTATTTAAAACAACAAAAAAGTGATAGAATACTATACACCGACTCCAAAATAGCGATGGGTTGGGTACAAAAAAAGCGATGTAATTCTAAATTACAGTGGGGACCTAAAAATAAGGGTTTATTAGATTTAGTAAAACGCGCAGAGGCTTGGTTACATACTAACACCTACAAAACAGAAGTAGTTAAGTGGGAAACTAAAGCTTGGGGGGAGATTCCAGCAGATTTTGGTAGAAAATAATTAAGGATTATCCTTGCGCCATTTCACTTGAGCAATCAATCTTAGTTCTACGATATCACTTTGGCCAACATCGGGGTCAACTTCAAACTTAATGACGTCTCCTTTATTGAAATCAAGGTTATAATTGTCTTTATTGATACTAATAATCGTTGGCGATAAATCAAAAACACCATCAACTTTATCGTCAAGACTATTAGCAACGGGTATATCGTTTACAAATAAAATAATTTCTCTGTTACTACTTACTGAAGAAGCAACCATAGAGATGTTAGTTATTGTGCCATTAAACGGCATTTTGGCTCCATTTTGAATGTCACCGCCACCAAATTCTATTTCTTTTGGAGTAGAGCCCCATCCTAATCTACCAAATTCCAGACTAGTGCTTTCTACAGACAGCCATTTTTTACGAGTGTCATCAAACATGTATAATGTGTTTTCTATTACTGCTAATTGTCCTGTAGCAGAACCTTTTGGAGTTGCTTGTGGTGTTAGAGCTAGCGCGGGGATACCTGTAGGATCTGATTTTATTTCTAATAAAGCCGTTGGTTCATCGGTCCCTATTCCAACTTGAGCTAGTATACTAAGTGGAAGAAAACTTAAAATGTAGAGTAGTTTTTTCATGGTGATACGTTTACGTTTTTTATTGTCTCCATTTCGTCCAAATCACCATAGAAGCGTCAGATACTGTACCAGTACCATCATTATCTACACTCACAATAAAGTAGTCGCCTTTAGAAAAATTTATGTTTGCATCGTCTACTACTAGTTCTCCGCTGTGTAGTGAAAAAGAATGCGTACTTACAAGGTTGTTAGCGGTATTGTATCTACTTAACGTGAATCCTTTGGTAGCACTACCTCCAGAAGAATTGATCGTGACATAGACAATGGTGCCATTTTGTGCCATACTCGGGCCACTATCATCGATATCACCTGCATATTCTAAATCTGTATTATTGAGGGTTCCTTCTTTACCAAAATTGAAGTTGGAAGATGCTACACTTAACCATTTGGTTCTAGAGGCGTCATATAAGTATAGTTCATCACCGATGACAGCCATTTGACCAGATGCAGTTCCAGTAGGAGTGGTTTGGGGATTTAATTCTAATGGAGGAATTCCACCTGCACTTGTAGCATTAATATCTAATTCGGCACCTGGATTTGTGGTTCCAATACCTACTTGGGCATATATGTTACATACTAATAAGCATGCAATAATTGTTTGGGCTAATTTCATACTATTAAGATTTGTATTTGGGCTGGTACAAAAGTAAATGATTAATAAATAAGCGAGCTGCATTTAAACGTTCATAAAAGCTTTTTGTCGAAAAAATTCAAAAATAAACCCCTTAAAATGAATATTTTATGGTTTAAGAGACAAATCATGTAAGTTAAATCCTACTTCAAATATCGATCTTAACAATTAGTTATTAACAATTTTTTCCACAAAAAAATGATAATATCGTTGCTTTAGATATAGAATAGTTACAACAGTGAAGAAAAAGAGTGAAATATTTGCTTATCTATTAATGCCAGCAACCCATGCATCTTTAAAAGGCTCTTTTTTGCGAAGTTTTTCTTTAGAAGCTAAAATTGCAGGAAGATTGTTGCTGCGTTCTACATATATATAGGTCCAGTTGTTTTCTGGATTGATATAGCTTTGAGGGTTATACCCTTGGTTTAATAAATAGGTGGTCCATTTTGACGCTAATTTAGGTTGAGAGAAAACGTTAGTTACTAGATAGTAACCAGAGGCCATTCCAGGGATCTTTATGTTTCTTACTTTAGTGTCTGTATTGGTGGGTTTTATCTCTGTGGTATTATTTGGTGGTGCTATTTCAGAACTATTAGTAGTAGCTGTGTTTTTTTCAATAGGAGGTATTTTGGTTGTTTTTTCTTCTGAAATAGTAGTTGTTATTACTTCGGGTTTTTTGGCAATAGTAGTACTGTCTTTTTGGAGTTCTATGTTTTTTGCTAAGGCGCTATTAGGATTCTTTTGCAATAAGAAGGTTTCCTCTATTTCAGTTTCGAAAGCTGTAAATAGTAAATAAAAACGATCTGCCTTTGTGCTAAACTTGATGCTTGACTGAGTGGCATTATTGGTAATGACTCCTTCTGGCAGTTTTGTTTTTACAATATCATATCCCAAAGTGTTTTTGCTATCAGGGCTTCTTTTTACGTTACTATCGATTGTGCTTTTAAAAAAATTATTTGCTTCACGCTCTTCAGTTTTTAGAATAACATAGCTATTAATATCTGGTTTTAACACTGCACATTCGTCACTTTTAATTTTAATATCTCCTTCCAGTGCTGCCATGACAAGATTTGAAGTAATGGCACCTTCTTTTTTAGCTTGAAAATCGTCGAAAGTGATGTCTACTCCTTTTTTGCTAATTTGTCTAAAACCATCATAGGTAGTAAAGTACTTTGGAGTTTCTGTTGGGTCTTCATATACGATATATAGAACCCATCCTCCTGCACTTCCACCTTCTGGCATACCACGTACCGCTTTTAGGTTAGCAACCGTAAATAGACCATTTGGATTTTCTAATGCATTTAAATAGTTTGTGATATCAGCACGACAACTATAAGGAGAATCTTTTTTAAAGGGGCCTTTTTTATTGGCGTCAAAGATGATATCTCCTTTTAGAGAAGTATATTCTTTACCCTTTGCTTTTATTAGTATAGAATCTACTACAGGATTTCTATCTCCTTTGTTTTTGTAATATGCTTTTCTTTTTCCTCTGCGCATGGTTGTTTTTTCGGCAGGATACAAGGCGCTCCAATACAGCACAGCATAGGTTATTTTGGAAGCAGTTTCGGGTAATAAAATTTCAGAAGCACTAGAAGAAAAGGTTGTTGGATCATCATCGATGTCTACATACTTCATATCAATCACATCATTGCTTGCTTTGACACTATGAAATGGTTTGGTTTTATGTTTTCCTAAAATAGTGTTTCCAAGAACAATTGCATTTCCTTTTACATAGAGTTTCTTTTGCACCTCAAAGGGAATTTCTTTTTGTGAAAACCCAATACAAGAAGCGAGTAACAATATGGCTAATAGTGTTTTGCGTAAAAAAATATTTTTCAATGTAGTGCGATTTAATAGGGTACAAGATACCTTTTTTTGCTGAAATATGAAGCAGCGTTTTTCATAGTTTTATACCTATAAAATGTCATAAATTTGGTTAAATTTGCACCTTTAAATCAAAAAGAAATACCGTGTACTACGGATTCAATAAAAAGTTACCCGACTTTTCGGGCAATTAATATGAGTAAATTAGTTATTGTCGGAACTGTTGCATTTGATGCCATAGAAACTCCTTTTGGAAAAACAGATAAAATTTTAGGTGGCGCTGCTACTTACATAGGCCTTTCTGCTGCACAATTTGGTACAGATGGCGCTATTGTGTCTGTTGTTGGCGGCGATTTTCCTCAAGTAGATATTGATATGCTAGAAAGCAAGGGAATGAATGTAGAGGGGCTAGAAATTGTAAAAGAAGGCAAAACTTTTTTCTGGAGTGGGAAATATCACAACGATATGAACTCAAGAGATACTTTGGCAACAGAACTCAATGTATTAGAAACATTTAATCCTGTGGTGCCAAATGCATATAAAGATGCAGAGGTTGTAATGCTAGGAAACTTACACCCTATGGTACAAATGGGAGTAATAAATCAAATGAACAACCCAAAAATGGTGGTCTTAGATACCATGAACTTTTGGATGGATGTTGCATTAGAAGATCTAAAAAAGGTCATTGCTAAAGTAGATGTGATTACCATTAATGATGAAGAGGCAAGACAACTATCTGGAGAGTACTCTTTAGTAAATGCTTCTAAGAAGATCATGCAAATGGGACCCAAATATGTGGTGATTAAAAAAGGAGAACATGGAGCGCTTATTTTCCATGAAAATGAAATGTTCTTTGCACCTGCATTGCCATTGGCAGAAGTTTTTGATCCAACTGGAGCAGGAGATACTTTTGCGGGAGGATTTACAGGCTACTTAGCAAAAACAGGCGACTATAGTTTTGACAATATGAAAAGGGCGATCATTTACGGCTCTTGTTTGGCTTCGTTTTGTGTCGAAAAATTTGGAACAGAGCGCATGGAAAACCTAACAAAAGAAGAAGTTGAAAAGCGCTTACATCAATTTAAGAGCTTGACACAATACGAAATAGAATTATCATAAACATACGCCCCAAAATTTGGGGCGTTTTTGATTTAAAGATACCACATCACCAACCCAAAAGGGGGGGTGATATTTTAAGATTTTACAAATTACATGTTCCTCCCCTAAAGGAATGTAATAAAATTTAATAAAAGCGAAAGCACTCCCTTTAGGGCTGGGGCAAAGGCTTTCAAATAGTATATGAGTGATGCTTTAAAACACGAATGCGGAATTGCACTGGTTCGATTACTAAAACCATTAGAATACTATAAAGAAAAATATGGTACCGCTTTTTATGGAGTGAACAAAATGTATTTAATGATGGAAAAACAGCACAACCGTGGTCAGGATGGTGCTGGATTTGCAAGCATTAAATTAGATGCTACTCCAGGTGAACGTTATATAAGTAGGGTGCGTTCAAATAAGTCGCAACCTATTCAAGATATTTTTGGCCAGATTAATGGACGTATTAATGATGAGTTTGAAAAGAATCCAGCTTTAAAAGAAGATGTTGCAGCTCAAAAAAGAGATATTCCTTATATAGGAGAATTGATGTTGGGGCATGTGCGTTATGGAACCTTTGGAGGAAATAGTGTAGAAACGGTACACCCTTTTTTACGTCAGAATAATTGGATGCATCGTAATTTAATTATTGCTGGTAATTTCAACATGACTAACACAACAGAGCTTTTTGATAACTTGATCAAATTAGGAATGCATCCTAAAGAAAAAGCAGATACTATTACTGTGATGGAAAAAATTGGTCACTTCTTAGATAGAGGTGTTGCAAAACTATACAAGCAGGCCAAAAAGAAAGGGCTCAATAAAGAAGAAGCGTCTCCATATATCGCTGAAAACTTAGATTTAAAGAAAATCTTAAAAAAGAGTGCTAAAAATTGGGATGGTGGTTATGCTATGGCCGGATTATTAGGACATGGAGATTCTTTTGTGTTACGTGATCCTGCAGGGATTCGTCCTGCGTATTATTATCAAGACGATGAAGTTGTCGTGGTGGCTAGCGAGCGCCCAGTAATACAGACGGTTTTTAATGTAGACTTTGATCAAGTAAAAGAAATTGACCCAGGAAATGCACTCATCATAAAAAAAGATGGTAGCGTAAGTACTCCGGAAATATTAGCACCATTAGAGCGCAAGTCTTGTTCGTTTGAACGTATCTATTTCTCTCGTGGTAGTGATGCTGAAATATACCAAGAACGAAAAGAGTTAGGGAGATTGATCATGCCAAAGGTATTGGAAGCCATAGATCATGATACCGAAAATAGTGTCTTTTCATTTATACCTAACACAGCTGAAACTTCTTTCTATGGAATGTTAGACGCAGCTCAAAATGAACTCAACAAACAAAAGAATGAGGCGATACTAAAGGAAGCTGGAAATCTCACTCCAGAACGATTAGGTGAAATTCAAGCACACAAAATACGCACCGAAAAGATTGCTATTAAGGATGTAAAACTAAGAACGTTTATTACAGATGATAGTAGTAGAGATGATTTGGTGGCGCATGTGTATGATGTTACCTATGGTGTTGTAAAATCTAAAGATAACTTGGTGATTATCGATGACAGTATTGTGCGCGGAACCACCTTGAAGAAGAGTATTTTAAGAATGTTAGATCGCCTACATCCAAAGCAAATTGTAGTTGTATCTTCTGCTCCACAAATACGTTATCCAGATTGTTACGGAATTGATATGGCACGACTAGAACACTTAGTAGCTTTTAATGCTGCTATAGAATTGCATAAAGATAGAGGTACAGAAGCCATCGTAGAAGAGATTTATCACAAGTGTAAAAAGCAGTTGACGTTAGCCGATGTGGAAGTAGTAAATCATGTAAAAGAATTATATGCTCCATTTACAGATGAGCAAATATCTGACAAGATTGCTGAGATTATTTCAGAAGAAAGTTTGACAACCAAAGTGAAATTAATATTCCAATCTGTAGATGATCTTCATAAGGCTTGTCCAAAAAACACAGGAGATTGGTACTTTACGGGAGATTACCCAACCAATGGAGGAAATCGAGTTGTAAATAAAGCATACATTAACTTCTATGAAGGGAATCCAGAAAGAGCCTATTAAATGTTAAAGTTTTGAGGATTTGGTAATTTTAAAGTCGTTTATCGGGTTTAAAATCCACTTCATCCAAAAGTAGGAAAAGTCTTATTTTACAAGATAAATAAATGATATATTTGATTCATACCATAGCATAAGTAGGTTAAGTTCATGGTAAGATTTGGGGCAAAAAAGGTGGACACTCGTCTACCTTTTTTTTTGCTCCAAATCTAAATGGGGTGGCGAGCAAGGCTATTTTTGTAATGTTTTTTCTTTGGTTTTTTGCGAGCTGTTTCCCCATCCTTTCGACTCGTCTACCTTTTTTTTTGCTCCAAATCTAAATGGGGTGGCGAGCAAGGCTATTTTTGTAATGTTTTTTCTTTGGTTTTTTGTGAGCTGTTTCCCCATCCTTTCGACTCGTCTACCTTTTTATATGGTATCGAAATGTTTATGAGTTTAGTTTTCAACTTCAACTTCGTCCCGATAGCTATCGCGATCGATTTCAAAAATCCCTCACCCCCAGTCCCTCTAATGCTGAGGGTTGAGTTAAGAGGGTTTTTAAGACGTTACTCAATTCCCAAATGAGCACAGTGTTTTAAATTCCACCATCTGTCACCCGTCATATTTCTGTGTTATTTCGCTATATTTATAGGGATGAATATTTCAGCTGTAAAAAAAGGAGGGATACTAATAGCTAAAGCATTTGGGTATCTCCTGTTGTTTCTATTGGTATATGTTATTGTAGGAACACTTCTTTCAAAAATTCAAATCGATGCTGAGGAAAACACTTCAAAAGATGTGGCAATATATATTCTTACCAATGGAGTTCATACAGATATTGCCATGCCAACAAAGACTAGGTATAAAGATTGGAGTACACAACTTCAATTTAATCATGTAGAAATCCCTAATAGAAATTATAACTACGTTGCCTTGGGTTGGGGTGATAAAGGGTTTTATTTAGAAACTCCAACATGGGCGGATTTAAAATTCTCAACTGCTTTTAAAGCTGCAACAGGATTAAGTTCATCTGCAATACATGTTTCACACTATGAGTCTTTTAAGGAGAATGAAAATTGCATAAAAATTACTATTAGTGTAGCGCAGTATAAGAAATTAATTGCCTTTATAGATACAAGTTTTCAAAAAGATGCGTTTCAGAATTACAAGCAGATTATTACTACAAGTAACTATGGTACTAATGATGCTTTTTATGAAGCAGTGGGAAGTTATAGTTTGTTTAAGACCTGCAATAGTTGGGCTAATACCGCGTTAAAGGAAACAGGGCAAAAAGCTGCCCTATGGACCGCCCTTGACACAGGTATTTTTGAAAAATATAGATAAAAAACACTGTAAAAAGGAGTCAAAATATACCATTTGTCGATAAAACTAATTTACAACGTGTTTTTTAACGAATATTGAAGCCTTTGGTCTAAAAGATAGTTTTTGACCTTAGCTTTTACATTATATTTGAACTATACCATAGCATAAGTAGGTTAAGTTCATGGTAGATTTGGGGCAAAAAAAGGTGAACGACTTGTTTACCTTTTTTTATGCGCCAAGCTTTCCTTTTTTTGCCCCAAATCTAAATGGGGTAGCGAGCACAGCAATTCTAATAATGTTTTTAATATAGTTATTTGCGAGCTGTTGTTCATTTTCAGTAACGACTTGTTTACCTTTTTTTCCCGATGTTGTCGGGACAGGTCATGCGCCAAGCTTTCCTTTTTTTGCCCCAAATCTAAATGGGGTGGCGAGCACAGCAATTCTAATAATGTTTTTAATATAGTTATTTGCGAGCTGTTGTTCATTTTCAGTAACGACTTGTTT